>CAZUJY010000001.1:0-41781 GCA_964620565.1 uncultured Ruminococcus sp.
CGTAAGAACAAATCTTCTTTTCCATCTGAATTTTACCTCCTTTTGGTCTTTTGGCCGTCTTGCGACAGCAAGGGGTTGGGCACACTAGCCCAAACTACCTGAGTATTATATCACAAGCGTTTTTGTTTGTCAATAGATATATAAAAATATTTTATAATTTTATGTTGATTTTTTATTTATTATATTGTATAATAATGTAGAATGACGAAAAGGAGGCGCCGAAATGACTGTATGTGAGAAGGCTTATGCAAAAATCAATCTTTTTCTTAACGTTACAGGGTGCAGGGAAGACGGTTTTCACAATATAGTAAGCCTGATGCAATCGGTAAGCCTCTGTGATGAAATCACTCTGACGGCAGCAAGATCGGATAAAACCGAGATCGAGATCTGCTCGAGCGATAAAACCCTTGAAGTCAACGAAAACAATCTAATATACAAGTCTGCCGCGAAATATTTATCATATTTTGGATTTTCAGCTAGCATAAAAATTTATCTGGAAAAGCGCATTCCCATAGGCGCAGGTCTTGGCGGCGGATCATCCGATGCTGCGGCAACCCTTCGTGCTATGAACAGAATATTCGGCCTTGCAACCATTGAACAGCTGTTAAGCATAGCCTCTGAGATAGGAAGTGACGTTCCGTTCTGCCTGGTTGGCGGTACTGCTATTTGCACCGGCAGAGGAGAAGTTGTTACTCCACGTAATCTGAATTTAAATAAAGATATTGTAATTTCATTAGGCGATAGCCGTGTTTCAACACCAAAGGCTTATTCGTTGCTTGATGAAAAATATGGAGATTTTTCAAAGCATAACGAGAAAAACGAATTGCCGAACCTTGATGCACCCAACCTTTACAATATTTTCGAGTCTGTTATTAAAAACGATGAGATTATCAAAATAAAGGAAATCATGGCTGAAAACAATGCTTCCGATACTCTTATGAGCGGCAGTGGGCCATCGGTTTTCGGTATTTTTGAAAACGAGCCTTTGGCTGAAAAAGCAAAAGAGGCTCTGATACGGAAGGGCTTTAGCGCCTATCTGTGTAAAACAGTATAAAGGAGATAGTATGATCTACGACCTTCTTGCCCCCTTCTACGACGCAATAAATGCTGAAATAGACTATAAAAAATGGGCTGATTTTATTGAAAAAATACTGAAAAAAGAATGTAAAAATCCTCCCGAGCTGGTGCTTGACCTTGGTTGCGGAACGGGTAAAATGACTCTCGAGCTTGCAAGACGAGGCTATGATATGACGGGAATTGACTATTCTCCCGAGATGCTTGATATTGCACGTTCGGCGGCAGAGGATGAGGGGTATGACGTTCTCTGGCTTTGCCAGGATATGCGTGAATTTGAGCTTTACGGTACTGTTGATGCGGCTGTCTGCTGCCTTGACTGTATCAATCATCTTGAGGAGGAAGGAGATCTTGAGAAATGCTTTTCTCTGATCCATAACTACCTTATCCCCGACGGAATATTTATTTTCGATATAAACGGAAGATACAAGTTTGAGAACATCTATGCCGATAACACCTACGCTATGGAGGAGGAGGGGGGCGTCTGCGTCTGGGAGAATTATTACGATCCCGACAGCAGATTATGCGACTTCTACATTACTCTTTTCAAGGAATGTGCCGACGGCAGATATGAAAGATACGACGACAGCCAAAGCGAGAGAATGTATACTCTTGCCGAGATTAAGTCAGCTCTTGAAAAATGTAATATGGAATACCTTTACGCCCTCGGAGACCTGGATTTTTCGCCGGGAAGTGATGAGTGCGAGAGAATATATATTGTTGCAAAATGCAGAAAAGGATAAACAATGGAAAACAAGAACATCTCTAATTCAACCATACTTCGTGCAATGACCAGAGACGGTTCTGCCCGAGTTTTAGTTATTAATTCAAGAAAAATCGTTAACGATATGATAGGCTTCCACAAGACCTCACCCACCGCATCCGCGGCGCTTGGCAGACTTGTTACGGCAACCTCGGTTATCGGCACGATGCTTCCCGAGAACGGCGATACCGTTACAGTCAGCATTCAGGGCGACGGTGAGGCAGGCAGACTTCTTGCGGTAGGCGATTACTTCGGTAACGTTAAGGGATATATTCAAAATCCGATGGCTAATCCTCCCAAGAAGCCCAACGGTAAGCTTGACGTTGGCGGTGCAATCGGTAACGGTACAATTTCCTTTATAAAATCCGTCGGCGCAATAGAGCCTCAGGTCGGCACAATCGAGCTTGTCAGCGGTGAGATCGCTGAGGATATTGCTACCTATTTTGCAAAAAGTGAGCAGATTCCCACCGTGCTTTCTCTCGGCGTTCTTGTTGACACCGATTATTCCTGCCTTGCCGCAGGAGGTGTTCTTATTCAGCTGATGCCTTTCCCCGATGAAGCAACCGTTGATCTTATTGAGCGTAATGCGGCAGATCTTGTAAACATTTCCCGCTACTTTAACAGAGGACTTACCAACGAGCAGGTAATGGATATTGCAATGCGTGATATTCCTTACGACATATTCGATACGATTGAGGTTGGATACAAGTGTGATTGCTCGGCAAAGCGTATGAGAGAGAAGATCAAGAGCCTTGGAAAGGGCGAGATACTGAAGATGCTTGATGAGCAGGTGTCCGAGGGCAAGCCTCGTGAGCTTACTGCCATTTGCCGTTTCTGTAACAGCGAGTACACCTTTGCTGAAAAGGACCTTATTTAAATAACAAAAAGAATTCTTGGTACGTATAATGAACCGAGGATTTTTTTATTTTTTGGAGTGGTTTATATGAATTTTAAGGCAATGAATATGTTTTTATCCGAGGACAATATAAAGAGGCATCTTGCGTATTTCAGAAATTACAAATTAAAGCTCTCGATAATGGAAAAAAGCATTCCAGAGCTACGGGGAAGGACTATGAGCGAAATAGCACGAATGCCCTTCGACAGAGAAACAAGGGAGGAGGCGCTAAAGCTTCATTTTGCAATAAAAGCTCACGAATGCTTTTTTAATTCCTTCACGGAAACTACCGCAAGGAGCGAGACTGTGTTTAAGACATATCCTTCAATGGAGAGATTCGCCTATGAGCTATATCTTGAGGCTATGGAAAACGGCTGTGGCTTTCTCTTTGTCTACCTTGATAGAGGGCAACCTAAAACATTGTTTATGAATAGATACGACAGAGCTTTTATGAGAATCGAGCCTCGGCTAGCCATAGATCTCTTTGAGCATACCTATTTTCTCGACTACGGATTTGAAAAGGAACGGTTTGTAAGAGCGGCAATAATGTATTTGAATATGGCAAGGCTTGATACTTGACAAGAGAAGGTAAAAAGGGTATAATAAATTAAGAATAAAACTAAGGAAGGTAAAGTTATGGCTATTTTGCACGGCAACGCCGTTGTGGGTCAGTCAGGCGGTCCTACAGCCGCAATTAACGCAACTCTTGCAGGCGTTATCAGAGGAGCGCTGAAGGCGAAAGAGGAGGGAGCTATCGACGTTCTTTACGGAATGAAAAACGGAATTGAGGGCTTTATTAACGAGAATCTTGTAGATCTTACAAAGCTGTTCTCCTGCGAAGAGGATATTTCAACTCTTGAGCTTACTCCCGCGGCAGCGCTTGGCTCCTGCAGGAAGAAAATGAAGTCACCCGCTGACGATCCCGAAACCTATGAAAAGCTTCTTGCTATCTTTAAAAAATACAACATAAGATACTTCTTCTACATAGGCGGCAACGACTCTATGGATACAGTTCTTAAGCTGTCAAAATTCGCAGACGAGCACGATTACGAGATGCGTGTAGTAGGCGTTCCCAAGACTGTCGACAATGACCTTATGGTTACTGATCATACACCGGGATTTGGTTCTGCCGCAAAATATGTGGCTGTTACTATGAAAGAAATGCTTCGTGACGTTTCCGTTTATACCACAAAGGCTGTAACGATAGTTGAGATAATGGGACGAGATGCAGGCTGGCTCACAGCTGCCAGCGGACTTGTAAAGCTTTCGGGCGGCATATCTCCCGACCTTATTTATCTTCCCGAGGTTCATTTTGATCCCGAGGCTTTCCTTAAGTCTATCGAAGAGATGCAGAAGGATCACCCCGCAGTTCTTGTGGCTGTTTCGGAGGGAATCAGATTTGCCGACGGCAGATACGTAGGCGAGGGACTTGGCGGTCGTAAGATAGATGCCTTCGGTCACGTTGCGCTATCGGGCGCGGGCAAGGTTCTCGAGGAGCTTGTCAAGGAAAGGCTTGGCTGTAAGGTTCGATCCATTGAGCTTAATCTTCCTCAGAGATGCGCCGCTCATCTTGCCTCTCTTACCGATATTAACGAATCCGTCGGTGTTGGTCGCTCTGCCGTTGAAGCCGCGCTATCCGGTAAAACGGGAGTAATGATGACCATTAACAGAGCAGAGGGAGATAATTACTCTGTCTACTTCGATAGCGCAGATATTTCGGGCATCGCGAACGGCGTCAAGGGGGTTCCCGCCGAATTCATCACTCCCACTGGCAATGGCGTCACCGATGAGTGCGTAAAGTATCTTGCTCCCCTTATTTTGGGCGAGGTTCATCCCATTTACGAGAACGGCTTGCCGAAGCATGTCGTTATTTAAAGCAATAATAAAAGTGCCGAATTTGGAGTTCAATCCATATCGGCACTTTTTCTTTTACCAAGTTGTACTGTTATTTTTTCTTTCTTCCTCGGTTGGCTCGTCGTCCCTCGGAGGATTATTTTTGCCCTTGATTGCAACAACGATCAAATAGATCGCAACGCCTCCGATAATTACCGCCATAATAACGGTTATCAGGTCTCCGCTTGCAATGCTCTTGTCAAACACGTTGCTCATATCGTCAACGACGATAACGATAGGAATATCTGTTTCCTGGGTGAAATCCGTAAGAGCGCGATTGACTGTATCATCGTTGATTTCGAGCGATGAACGATTGGTCACGTGGGATACGTATCCTGCGGGTGAGCCGTACTCTCTGTCAAAGGAAGAGTCAAGTCTGAGGTTAACCACCTCGTTTGTCATTTCATCAACGACTGTGGCAAGGTTCTTGCTGACAGAGTACTCATAATAGGAGCTGATGTTTCCGAGCATATGCTCACCAAAGGGAGTATACTGATTACCGAACATGCTATCGATTTCGTAATTAATGTTATCACCGACCCACGCTATCGTATAATAGCCCTCGCGTTCCTCGTCAACGAGAAAGACGATCAGAATGTTGTCCTCATATTCGTTGGCATTTTTGAATTCAGCCGCATACTGCGCCTTTGCGTAGCTCTGCATTTGATTCTCGCTATAACGGTAATCTCCGCCGTTTGCGATGTTTGAAATTGAAGAGCCGAAAGAGCCGAATACGCTGAATATCAGGGAAACAACTATCAGTATAAGAATAATGGGAACAAAGATCATACCCATCATTCCGCCGAGGCAGCCGCCTCCGTATCCGTAGCCAAAGAAGGGTCTGTGCCATCCAAAGAAGAAGGGTCTGTGACGATGGTGGTGATGATGGTGGGGTCCGTGATGACCGCCAAAGCCTCCGGGTCTGTGACCTCCGCCGAAGCCGCCACGTGATCCTCCGCCAAATCCGCCGCCGCTGGAGCCTCCTCCACCACGGGAACCGCCACCAAATCCGCCGCTTCTGGAGCCTCCTCCACCTGGTCCTGCCATAAATGTACCTCCGTAATAAAACTTCTTGTAATTAATTTTACCACTCAAATGTTAACAATTCAAGTAATTTTTTGTTAATATATTAATATTTGCAAAAGGGGTTGATTTTTTTGTTTTTTTGTGCTATAATGCTATCGAAATAAAATAATGCTTATCAAGAGTGGTGGAGGGACTGGCCCTATGAAACCCGGCAACCTGTTTTTTCAAGGTGCTAAATCCCGATAGATGAGTTATGCTCTAAAGCTCGGGAGGTATGCCGCCTTCCGAGCTTTTGATTTTGAAAGGACGAAAAAATGAAAAGAATTCTCTTTACATCCGAGTCGGTGACCGAAGGACATCCCGACAAAATATGCGATAAGATCTCTGATGCTATTCTCGATGAAATGATTGCGCAGGATCCTCAGTCCAGAGTAGCCTGCGAAACCTTTGCTACCACCGGTATTATTACCGTTATGGGCGAGATCACGACCAATGCACGTGTAGATATTCAGAAGATCGTACGTGAAACAGTTGCAGAGATCGGCTATGATAGAGCAAAGTACGGCTTTGATGCCACTACCTGTGCGGTTCTCAGCTCCATCCACGAGCAGAGCGAGGATATCGCTCTCGGCGTTGATAAGTGCCTTGAGGCTAAGGAGGGCGAGTATGACGAGCTTGACACCGGAGCAGGCGACCAGGGCCTTATGTTCGGTTATGCTTGCGACGAGACTCCCGAGCTTATGCCTCTCCCCATCTCTCTTGCTCACAAGCTTGCTAAGCGTCTTACTGAAGTGAGAAAGAACGGAACGCTCTCTTATCTCCGTCCTGACGGAAAGACTCAGGTTACCGTTGAGTATATCGACGGTGTTCCCGGTAGAATAGACACAATCGTTGTTTCCTCTCAGCATTCTGCAGAGATCGATTCGGCTACTATCCGTAAGGACATTATCGACAAGGTAATTCTTCCTATTATTCCCAAGGAGCTTCTCGACGGCAAGGTTAATATTTACGTTAATCCCACAGGCAGATTTGTTATCGGCGGTCCTCAGGGCGACACAGGACTTACAGGCAGAAAGATCATCGTTGACACCTACGGAGGATATTCCCGTCATGGTGGCGGCGCATTCTCCGGAAAGGATCCTACAAAGGTTGACCGCAGCGCTTCCTATGCGGCAAGATACGTTGCAAAGAATATCGTTAAGGCAGGCCTTGCTAAGAAGTGCGAGGTACAGATCGCTTACGCTATTGGTATTGCAAAGCCTGTATCGGTTATGATCGATACCTTCGGCACTGCAACCGTAGAGGAGGAGAAGATCGTTAATGCGGTTAACGAGCTTGTTGACCTTCGTCCTGCTGCTATCATCAAGAAGTTCGAGCTTCGCAAGCCTATCTACAAGCAGCTTGCGGCTTACGGTCACATGGGCCGTGAGGATCTTGGTGTAAAGTGGGAGGAGTGCGATATTGCAGATCGTCTCGTTGAGCTTTGCAAATAATTAAATATCTGAACATAAAACAAGGCAGAACCTCTAAAACAGGCTTTGCCTTGTTTGTTTTGTTTTTCGCGGAAAATCAATTATCAAGATCAAAAACCTTCTGCCCCGAGAGCTGCGCGCCGCCGTTGCCGGCAACAAAAGGAATACCTAAATGATCGTATGCAAGCTTGGTTACGCATCTGCCACGGGGGGTTCTTGCGAGGAAGCCGATCTGCATAAGATAGGGCTCATAAACGTCCTCAATAGTTACTGTTTCCTCACCGATCGTAGCCGCCAGGGTATCAAGACCTACAGGACCGCCTGCATAATATCTGATAATTGCTTCAAGCAGTCTGCGGTCGATATTGTCAAGACCAAGCTCGTCGATCTCAAGAGCCTCAAGGGCATATTTTGCAATATCGGAGGTAATGGTTCCGTTCCCCTTTACAAGAGCGAAATCTCTTACTCTCTTAAGCAGTCTGTTGGCTATTCTTGGGGTGCCTCTTGAACGTGATGCGATGCTGAAAGCACCGTCATCGGTTATGGAAATATCAAGAATAGCCGCAGAGCGCTTTACAATAGTAGCAAGCTCCTCGGGAGTATAAAGCTCAAGCTTCAGCAAAACACCAAATCTGTCACGCAGAGGAGTGGTAAGCTGGCCGGCTCTTGTGGTTGCACCGATGAGTGTGAATTTAGGGATCGGCATGTGGATAGTTCTTGCGCTGGGGCCTTTACCGATAATAATATCGATAGCATAGTCCTCCATAGCGGGGTAGAGAATTTCCTCTGCCACTCTGGAAAGACGGTGGATCTCGTCGATGAAGAGAACGTCGCCGGGAGCGAGATTGGTAAGAATGGCCGCAAGATCGCCCGCCTTCTCAATAGCAGGTCCGGAGGTGGTTCTGATATTAACTCCCATCTCGTTGGCAATAATGCCGGAAAGTGTGGTCTTACCAAGACCGGGAGGGCCGTAGAGAAGAACGTGATCAAGAGCCTCCGAGCGAAGCTTAGCGCTCTCTATATAGACCTTAAGATTGGACTTGGCCTTCTCCTGACCTACGTATTCGGTAAGCGTTTTGGGACGAAGACAATTCTCAACCTCTCCGTCAGCCATAGCATCATATTCATTTGACAGAATTCGATTTTCGTAGTCGAATTCGTTTACTTCTTCCATCATAAGAGTACGGTCCTTTCTCTTATCTTGCGAGCTTCTTCAGAGCAAGCTTGATTATCTCTCCGACGTCGGTTACAGAAGGGTCGATTCCCTTGAGCGCGGAGAGTACGGTGTTTCTGTCGTAGCCCAGAACTGCAAGAGCTTCGGCAGCCTCGGAAATTGAGGAATTTGATACAAAACTTGCGGCAGAACCCAAAACTGCTTTTGTTGTTTCGGTAGAACCAAACATTTCCTTGGACATCTTATCCTTAAGCTCAAGGATGATTCTCGCAGCCGATTTTGCACCGATTCCGGGGGATTTTGCAATAGCCTTCGTATCGTCTGTGCAGATAGCAACGGCAAGCTTTTCGGGAGTCATGGTGGAGAGAATACTCATTGCCGCCTTTGGACCGATTCCGCTGACGCTGGTAAGTCTGTTAAAGCACTCCTTTTCTTCATAGGAGCCGAAGCCGAACATCTCGATTCCGTCCTCTCTTACCGCAAGGTGGGTGTAAAGCTTAACCTGCTTTCCCAGCTTTGAGAGCAGGGACTCGGAGGTGATAAAGCTGACTGTAAGTCTGTATCCTACGCCACCGCAATCGATAACGCAGGTGTTGATATCTCTGTAAGTGAGCTCGCCGTTAAGATAATAAAACATTAAATCTGTCCTTTCTTTAACCTTTATCCTCGGTGGTGATGACCCTCTTGATCATTTTTTCAAGCGATTCTCTTGGGAAGGTCATATCACGTCCGCAGCCTTCACACTTAACTCGAACGTCGCTTCCTGCTCGCATTACCAGGAAAACGTCGGCAGAGCAGGGATGCTTCTTTTTCATTAAGATACGGTCGCCGACCGATAGCTTGATAATCTGCATATTGACTCCGTTCTGCCTTATGTATGTCATTCAGGCAAGCTTTTTAGATGATTATGCCACCGTTTCATCAGGATATATATTTCCAACAATATCATATCATAAACTTTCGGCTTTTTCAAGTCGATTTTTAAAAATACAAATAAAAATCGGTCGCAATTTTTACATGAATAAAAATGCAAAAACATGCAAAAATGCTTGAAATCGGTTGACAAGTATATTAAAATATAGTATAATATATTGATTTTATTTATTTTGCGAGGTTTTGACATGCAAAGAAAATTAGCAAGAGAAAATGCTTTTATGCTCATTTTTGAGAGCGTTTGTAAGAAGGACGAGACTGCGGAGGAGATTTTTGATAAGGCAACCAACATCCGTGGCCTTGAGGTCGACGATTACGTAAAGACCGTGTTCTTTGGCGCTTATGAGAATGCGGCAAGGATTGATGAAGCTATTGAAAAGAACCTTAAGGGTTGGAAGATGGAAAGAATTTCTCCCGTATCCATGGCTATTTTAAGGCTTGGATGCTATGAGCTGATGTTCCTCTCCGACATTCCCGGTAAGGTAAGTATAAATGAGGCGATCGAGCTTGCGAAGAAGTTTGATGACGAAAAGTCATATTCCTTCGTTAACGGCGTTCTTAACGGCGTATCGCTTGAATACAGCAAATAATTATGTGCGAGAGCGTAATTCTTGGAATAGATACCAGTAACTACACCACCTCGGTAGCCATTCTTTCGCTTGACGGCAGGCTTATAGCCAATCTGAAAAGACCGCTTCCCGTTAAGGCGGGCGAGCGTGGACTTCGTCAGTCGGATGCTGTTTTTACTCATACCGTTAATATTCCCGAGCTTATGCGTGAGGCAGGGGAGCTGCTTTCTGAATATAATGTTGTTGCCGTAGGTGTGAGCGCCACACCCAGAAATGAGGAGGGCTCATACATGCCTTGCTTTTTGTGCGGTGTTGCGGCGGCGGAGAGCATTTGCGCTACTCACAAGATTCCGCTGTTCCGTTTTTCTCACCAGTGCGGTCATATTATGGCGGCGGTTTACTCCTCGGGTGAAGCCGATCTTCTTAATAGGGAATTCGGCGCATTTCACGTATCGGGAGGAACCACCGAGCTTGTTCGTGTTACTCCCACAGACCGTGGCTTTGAAACAACGCTGCTTGGCGGTACAGCCGACGTAAATGCAGGGCAGATCATAGACCGAATTGGCGTTTATCTCGGTATGAGGTTTCCTGCAGGCTCGGCTCTCGAGGCGGAGGCGCTGAAAAATACCGAAAAGCTGCCTAAAAAGAAGGTGTGCGCCAATGGTATGACGGTTAATCTTTCCGGACTTGAGAATATGGCTATCAAGCTGTATAATGATACCTGCAACGCTCCTCTCACGGCGGCATTTGTGTTCGACTATATCGGCAGATCAATATCTGCCATGCTTGACGAATATATAAGACAGTTTGGCGACAGCAGAGTTGTCCTTGCGGGCGGAGTAATGTGCAACAGCATAATAAAAAATATGCTTAAGGAACGCTACGACGTATGCTTTGCCGAGCCCGCTATGTCGGCTGACAATGCGGTTGGAGTTGTTGCACTTGCCCTTAGGGCATATAAATCGGAGAAAACCAGTGATTGATATTAATTCGCTCAGAGATCGGGATAATACGGCACCCTTTTCGGTGTCCGATCTTAACGAGTATATAAAAACCATTTTTGAGAACAATCGCACTCTGTCCTCGGTGACGGTAAGGGGAGAAATATCCAATTTTGTAAATCACAGAAGCGGACATCTGTATTTTTCTCTCAAGGATCCTGACGGACAGATCAGAGCGGTTATGTTCAGATCAAGAGCGCAGACGCTCAGATTTATGCCCGAGTCGGGTATGAAGGTGATCGTTCATGGCTCTGTGACCGTATATCCACGTGACGGATCCTATCAGCTTTACGTGTCCTCGATGCAGCCCGACGGGATCGGCGCCCTTTATCTTGCTTACGAGCAGTTGAAGGCAAGACTTGCCGAGGAGGGACTCTTTGACGAGGAGCATAAAAAGCCTATACCCGAGTTTCCTCGCAGGATAGGTGTGATAACCTCGCCTACGGGCGCAGCCGTACGTGATATTATTAATGTAACGGGCAGAAGATACTCGAATGCCGAGGTGTTCCTTTATCCCGCCTTGGTGCAGGGCGAAGGGGCAGAGGAGAGTCTTGTAAAAGCCCTTGATTACCTGGATCGCTCGGAACTCTGTGACGTCATAATTATAGGCCGTGGCGGCGGATCAATCGAGGATCTGTGGGCGTTTAACAGCGAGAAGCTGGCAAGACGTATTTTTGATACCAGAGTTCCGATAATCTCTGCCGTTGGTCACGAAACCGATTTTACCATCTGCGATTTCGTTGCCGATCTTCGCGCGCCCACACCGTCTGCGGCAGCAGAGCTTGCCGTTCCTGACAAAAGAGAGCTTATGATGCGTCTTGATTCTTATGATGAGAGGCTTGCTTTGGCTCTTGTACGCAAGGTCGATCGCTCGAAGGAAAGGCTTGAGCGTATGAAGACGATGCTCGACACCTTCTCGGTGGACAATTTAATTAAAGTGCGCAGGGATAGTCTGTCGAGGCTTTATGAAAAGGCAAATCTACTTGTAAAATCCAGACTTGACAGGGCGAGGGAACGACTTTCGGTAAGCGCAAGCAAGACCGATGCCTTAAGTCCGCTTTCCATTCTGTCGAGAGGATATACAATAGCAGAAATTGGCGGAAGAGTGGTAAAATCCACCTCCGACGTGAATATAGACGACACTATTCGCCTGATCCTGCGGGACGGTGAGATCGGTGCCAGAGTTACAGATATCAAAAAGGAGAAATAAGCCTTGAAGGATATAAATTTTGAAGAAGCAATGTTAAAGCTTGAGGGCGAGGTAAAGAAGCTTGAGAGCGGCAATATGACTCTTGACGAGTCCATAGCGGCATTCGAGGAGGCTGTAAAGCTTATTCGTGTTTGTAACGAGAAGCTTGAAAATGCAGAGCGCAGAGTTCGTATTTTAACAGAATCCTCTGACGGCAGTATAACCGATCTGCCCTTTGATATTGATAATGAGGCTTGACGTTTATTTGGCCGAAAGCTCGCTGGTTGACAGCAGAACAGATGCCAAGGTATTTATCCTTGCAGGTGCTGTTTCTGTAAACGGTAAGGTCGTAAAAAAGCCTTCGTATGAGGTTGACGGAAGCGAGGATATTACGGTTGACAAGAGCGGCAAGCGTTACGTCAGCCGTGGCGGTCTTAAGCTGGAGGCGGCGCTTGACGCCTTCTTGGTTGATCCCTCGGGCGCTCTGGCGCTTGACGTGGGGGCATCAAGCGGAGGCTTTACCGACTGTCTTTTAAAGCGTGGTGCATCCCACGTTATAGCCGTTGATTCAGGCTCGGGTCAGCTTGTGGATTCCATAAGACGTGACGAGCGTGTAACGGTTTTTGAAAACTTTAATGCAAGATATATGATCCCTGCCGACTTTGAATATGTCCCAAGCCTTGCGGTTATGGACGTTTCCTTCATCTCGGCAAAGCTGATTATTCCCGCCGTAGCTTCTGTGCTATCTTCGGGCGGTAGATTTATCTGTCTTATCAAGCCGCAGTTTGAGGTGGGCAGATCCGGTCTTAACAAGAAGGGAATTGTAAAGAGCGCAGAGCTTCGAAAGAGGGCTGCCGATGAGGTCGTTGAATCGGCCTTACTTTGCGGATTTCGGCTATTAGGCCTTATTGAATCGCCTATAATCGGCGGTGACGGAAACGTTGAATATCTTGCTTATTTCAGCAAAGAGAATTAAGTAAACTAACCATATAAGCAGAGCATTAACACCTAAAACACATACATTTTCACGTATGATACGAAAGGATTTACATAATGAAAAACGCAAGACAGCAAAAGATTCTCGAGATTATTGCAAAATACGATATTGACACCCAGGATACTCTTATCAAGAAGCTGGCAGAGGAGGGCTATAACGTTACCCAGACCACAGCATCGAGAGATATAAGACAGCTTAATCTTATCAAGGGTGTAACAGCCAACGGAACCTATAAATACATAGCTCCCGGCTCGGTAGTTACTCACGAGCAGAAGACCCCTGTATTCAACTCCGCAATCACCGATGCGGTTGTAAGAGTTGAGGCCGCGGGACACATCGTTGTTGTCAGAACCTTCTCAGGTATGGCTAATGCCATCGCAGTATGCGTTGACTCGCTTCACAGAGAGGATATTGTCGGCTCTGTTGCAGGTGACGACACCATTCTTCTTGTTGTAAAGACCAGCGATGGCGCACGACAGCTTGAGACCGAGCTGAGAGAGACCTTTTGTATCAACAAAAAATAAGCTTATTTGGAGATAAATAATGCTACTTTCGTTGCATATAGAAAATATTGCCGTAATAAAATCGGTGGATTTCGATTTCAGACCGGGCTTTATGGTGCTTACGGGTGAGACCGGTGCCGGCAAATCCATAGTTATAGATAGCATCAACCTTCTCCTTGGCGGAAAGGGAGAGCGTGAGCTTATAAGACACGGTGAGCCTTATGCTATGGTCAGCGGTCTTTTCGGCGAGCTTTCCTGCTATACTGTTGAACGACTATCCGAGCTTGGTATCAGAGCGGGAGAGGACGGAACTATCCTCATCCAGCGCACGCTTGGTCCCGACGGCAAAAATAAAATAATGCTTAACGGCAGGAGTATCAGCCTTGCCGTCCTTAAGAGTGCAATGCCTTATCTTGTCAGCGTTCACGGACAGAGCGATACTGCAAATCTCGTTAACTCAAAGAATCACCTTGAGCTTATCGATGTTTACGCAGGCTGCGAGGAGCTTCTTGACACCTACAGAGCGGCGTATTCAAATCTTGAATCTATTCGCAGAGAAAAGAATGAGCTTATCAAAAAGGCTCACGAGGGCGAAAGGATGAAGGAGATCCTTGCATATCAGATCAAGGACATCGACTCCGTATCGCTTCACTCGGGAGAGGAAGAAGAACTTGTCGACAAAAAGGTCAAGATAAGGAACAGCGAGAAGATAACCAAAAACTCCGAGTTCGTTTTCAAGGCCTTGAAGGGAAGCGAGCGCGGTAGCGTTTCCTATCTTCTTGACAGGAGCGTTACCGCACTTTCCCAGCTCTCCGACGTGGTTTCCGGCTTTGGAGAATATTCCGAGCGACTTCGTGATATGCTTTACCAGGTGGATGACATTGCCGAGGAGGTTTATGCAGTCTTCGCCGAGATAGATGAGGATCCTACCGCTACGCTTAATGAGATCGAGTCAAGGCTTGATAAGATCTCAAAGCTCAAGCGCAAATACGGTCTGACCGTTGATGAGGTTCTTGCATTCCGTGATAAAGCGATGAGAGAGTATGAGGCGCTGGAAAATTCGGATGACCTTATAGAGCAGCTCACCGTAAAGGAAAGGGAAGCATATAACGAGGCTCTTAAGCTTGCAGATAAGCTTCACGCTATCCGTACAGAAGCGGCGGCAGGCCTTGAAGAGAAGGTAAAAGAGACTCTTGAGTTCCTTGATATGCCGAAGGTTGTTTTCTTTGCATCTATAAAAGAGAGCTTTAACGCAGGAGAAAAGACGCTTAATAAGGACGGCTCTGACACTGTTGAGTTCTATATCAGCGCAAACCGCGGTGCAGAGCCTCAGCCTCTTTCCAAGATTGCCTCGGGCGGTGAGATGTCGAGAATAATGCTGGCTCTTAAGAGCGTTATTGCAGACAAGGACGGAATTCCTACGGTAATTTACGATGAGATAGATGCGGGAGTATCCGGCAAGACCGCCAGAAAGATCGGTATTAAGATGCTTGGTCTTTCTGACAATACACAGCTGTTCTGTGTCACTCACAGCGCACAGATTGCATCACTCGGAGACGTACATTTCCTTATCAGCAAGGGCGACGTCAACGGGGCAACGGAAACATCGGTAACTGAGCTTGACTATGAGGGCAGAGTTGCCGAGCTGTCTAGAATTCTCGGCGGCATTGATGTAACCGATTCTCAGCGTGAGGCTGCAAGAGATATGCTTGCGGAGAGAAAGGATTACAAATAATTTATAACAACAGGAGCATTCGTGAATAGGGAAATTATAGATTTTCTTAAAATGAATGACGTTGAATATAAAGAAGAACTAAAGCTTTCCAAAATTTCGCCAATAAAGATCGGAGGGGCGGCAGATACCGTTGCTTATCCAAAAAGTGAAGAAGAGCTTGTAATGCTTGTTGAATTTCTAAATAAATCAATAAACCCATACAAAATTCTAGGCAGAATGTCAAATGTACTTCCGCCTGATGAAAAATACGGCGGAACCCTGATCCGCACGGACCGTATCAATACCCATTCTTTAGATGGAAATATTCTGGAGGTTGGTGCCGGAGCATCTATGCCTACGATCGCAAAAATACTCTGTGACAGAGGCCTTAGCGGTTTTGAGGGGCTGTCGGGCATACCCGGAAGTATTGGCGGTGCTGTAGTTGGTAATGCCGGTGCTTTTGGCAGGGAAATTTCCGATCTTGTTATTGATCTTAAAATTTACGATCTCGAAGTCAAGAAAATCATCTGCTTATCAGCCGATCAGTGCGGCTTTTCATACCGTGATTCGGATTTTAAGCGACGGCCGTGGATAATTCTCTCTGTAAGGCTTAATTTAAGCCGATCTGACACATTTGCCGTTGCTTCGGAGATGAACCGGATCAGGCAAATACGAAAAAACACCCAGCCCACAGATAAGCTATCCCTTGGCAGCACCTTTAAGAGACCTTCAGAAAGCATTTCTGCCGCAAGGCTTATAGACCAATGCGGACTTAAGAGCTTTTCGGTCGGTGGTGCGAAAGTATCCGAAAAGCACGCCGGATTTATTATCAATAATGGCGGCGCAACGGCTGCGGATTATATTCAGCTTTCAGATCTTGCCGCAAAATGCGTGTATGAAAAATATAATATAAAGCTCTACCGTGAGATTGAAATTATGTAAGGAGGAAGGATATGTCGGTATCTGCGGAACAGAAAAATGAAATAATCAGCCACGTATATAAGTCCTCCTGCTGCAGACGTGCCTTGCTCACGGGAATCCTTTTCGCAAAGGGAAGGACAGAGGACAAAACCGTCACTTTAGCTCTTGAAAAGAAGGAGTATGCTGATTTTACCGCAAAGCTTGTCCGTGAGTTTTACGGAAAGGATGCAGAGATCTACCGCTCGTCAAAGGGAGGCAGAAATGTATTGCTATCCTTCGATTCTCCGTCTGCCTCGGGTTTTATTGCCGAGGTAGAGGCAGAGCCTCCTAATATAGAAGATTTTTCGGTAATTGACATCCTTCATCAGAAATGTCCGTCCTGTCTACCCGCTTTTTTGAGAGGCGTTTTTCTTGCCTCAGGCAGACTTTCAGATCCTGAAAAACAGTTTTCGCTTGAATTCAGTCTTGGCGACAGAACAGCAAGATTTGATAAGATCCTTCGTGATCTTGATATGACTCCGCTCATTTCTCACAAAAAGGGCGGTGATATTCTTTACTTCAGAAAGGGTGACGAGATCGAGACCTTTTACGGTCACGCAGGACTTAACGGCCTTGTGTTTACTATTATCGAAACGAAGATCAAGTCGCTTGCAAGAAGAGAATCTCAGCGTTACCTTAATTGCGTAACCAGTAACTATGGCAGAATGGCGGCGGTTTCCGAAAGACAAGTAAGCATTATTTCCCGTCTTAACGAGCTACAGCTCCTTACCTCGCTTCCCGACGAGCTTGAGGAAACAGCCAGACTAAAGCTTGATTATCCCGATCTGCCTCTTTCGGCGCTTGCGGCTAAAATGACGCCTGCTATAACCAAATCGGGACTTTCGCACAGACTTAAAAAAATTGAGGAAATCGGCACAAGACTTTTAAAGCTTGATGACGAACAGTAAACATACGAAATTTTACAGAAAGGCGGTAAAGCTTATGGGAGAATTTGTCCATTTACATCTTCATACCGAATACAGCCTGCTTGACGGCGCTACGAGAATTTCTTCCATAGCGGACAGAGCTCTCGCACTCGGCCAGGATGCAGTTGCTATAACTGATCACGGCGTAATGTACGGCGCAGTTGAGTTTTATACAGCCTTAAAGGAGAAGGGGATCAAGCCGATTATAGGCTGTGAGGTCTATGTTGCCCCAAGATCCCGTCATCTCAAGGAGGGAAAACAGGATTCCTCAGGCAATCACCTTATACTTTTATGCAAGAATGAAACAGGCTACAGAAACCTTTCATATATGGTCTCTATGAGCTTTATCGACGGCTTCTATTCGAAGCCCAGGGTTGATATGGAGCTTATCCGTGCCCACAGCGAAGGACTTATTTGTCTCTCGGGTTGTATTGCGGGTAAAATACCCCAGCGTATCCTTGCCGGCAGTATGCCGGAGGCAGAGGCTGCCGCCCTTGAGCTTAAGGAGGTCTTTGGTGAGGATCTGTATCTTGAGATACAGTCCCACGGTCTTGATGATGAAAGAAGAGCAAACTACGGCTTAAAGCTTATCAGCGAAAAGCATAATATTCCTCTCGTTGCAACCAACGACGTTCATTATCTTGAGCGCTCGGATGCCGAGACTCAGGCGACTCTTATGTGTATTCAGATGAATACTCTTGTTGCCGACGGCAGACCCCTCGGCTTTGAGACCGACGAGTTCTATATGAAAAGCACCGAGGAGATGAAGGTGCTGTTCGGCACCTATAAGGATGCTATATCCAATACTGTTAAAATCGCAGAAAAGTGCAATTTTGACTTTGAATTTGACAATCTTCATCTGCCCGATTTCAGACCCGAGGGCGGTGTATCACACGCTGAAAAGCTTAGAAGTGATGCATACAACGGTTTTAACCGACACATAAAGCAGGGCAGAATTAAATTTGATAGACATACAAGGGAAGAATACGAGGCGAGGATCGAGTACGAGCTGTCAGTTATTGATAAGATGGGCTTCAATGCCTACTTTCTCATAGTCAGCGATTTTGTGACCTATGCCAAGAGCAGGGGGATTCCCGTTGGCCCCGGCAGAGGCTCGGGTGCAGGAAGCCTTGTTGCATTTCTTATAGGTATTACAGACGTCGATCCTATGATGTTTGATCTTCTCTTTGAGAGATTTTTAAATCCCGAGCGTGTTTCTATGCCCGATTTTGATATTGACTTCTGCTATAACCGCCGTGAAGAGGTTATAGACTACGTTAAATCAAAATACGGCGACGATAAGGTGGCGCAGATAGTTACCTTCGGAACTCTGGCTCCCAGGGCGGCGGTTCGTGACGTAGGACGTGCCCTCGGCCTTCCTTACAGCAAGGTTGACGTGGTTGCCAAGCTTATACCACGTGATGCTGCGAAAATTGAGGATGCGTTATCCACATCCGAGCTTAAGGCTCTTTACACAGGCGATGAGGAGATAAAGAAGCTTATCGATCTCAGTATGAAGCTTGAGGGAATGCCTCGCCACGCCTCCACCCATGCGGCAGGCGTTGTTATGACCGAAAAGCCGACTTACGAATACGTTCCGCTTTCATACAGCGGCACAGGTGTCGTTACACAGTTTGATATGAACACCGATGCAAGGTTGGGCCTTGTTAAGTTCGATTTCCTTGGACTTCGTTATCTTACGGTTATCGAGGATGCGGTAAAGGAAATCAGAAAGCATACGCCCGACTTTGACCTCGGTCATATTGATTACAACGACGAGGCAACCTTTAAGCTTCTTTGCGAAGCCAAGACGGATGGCGTATTTCAGCTTGAATCCGGCGGAATGAAGCAGGTTCTTGCAAAGCTATCTCCCACCTGTCTTGAGGATATAATTGCCTGCGTGGCGCTTTACCGCCCGGGACCAATGGATTCTATCGACAGCTTTATTGCCCGTAAGCATGGAGTGGAGAAGGTTGAATATAAGATCCCCGAGCTCCGTGAGATCCTTGAAGTCACCTACGGCTGTATAGTATATCAGGAGCAGGTAATGCAGATATGCAGAAAATTGGCAGGCTATTCCTATGCGCGTGCGGATATCGTAAGACGTGCGATGTCGAAGAAAAAGACCTCGGCAATGCAGGCTGAGCGTGAGGCGTTTGTTTCCGGATGCCTTGACCGCGGTGTTTCAAAGGCGGCGGCAGAGGAGATCTTCGAGGAGATGCTTGGCTTTGCAAAGTATGCCTTCAATAAGAGCCATGCCACAGCCTACGGCATTATCTCTTACCGCACAGCCTACCTTAAGGCTCATTATCCCGCAGAATATTTTACTGCGCTTCTTACAAGCGTGCTTGACAATGCAGGTAAGGTAAGGGAATATATTGCCGATGCGGCTCGCTTCGGCGTTAAGGTGCTTCCTCCCGATATTAACAGCAGCGGCGAGCGATTCTCGGCAGATGGCGGTAATATCCGCTTCGGTCTTATGGCTATAAAGAACGTTGGACGTAATTTCGCTAAGGCGGTTATCAGAAATCGTTCTGCCTCGAAATATCGTTCGTTTGACGACTTTGTATCCAAAATGATCGATGCTGATCTTAATAAGCGCACCGTTGAGTATCTTATAAAGTGCGGTGCTTTTGACAGCCTCGGAGTACCTAGAAGCGCGCTTATGCAGTGCTATGAGAGTATAATTGACTCCGAGCACGACAGATCGAAAAACAATATTGCAGGACAGATGGATCTGTTCTCGCAAGCAAGCGGCGCTACGGCAAATGTAAAATATAAATATCCCGATATACAGGAATATCCCTTAAGAGAGCTTTTACTTCTTGAAAAGGAAAGCTCGGGAATGTACTTCTCAGGGCACTTGATAGACGGCTTCTCACGTCACCTTGAAGCGATCCTGCCGGATAAGATCTCCGATATAATCGAGCAATCGGCAGAGGAGGATGAGGGCGGAAAATACAAGGACAAGTCCCAGGTAAAGATCGCCGGAATAATCACCTCCAAGCGCACTAAGGTTACCAGAAACGGCGAGGTAATGGCATTTATCACCCTGGAGGACAGATTTGCCGAAATAGAGGTTATAGTTTTTGCGAAGAGCTATAGTAAGTTCTCGGATATTCTTGAGGACGATGCCGCCGTTTATATTCAGGGTAACATCTCCACAGAGGAGGGAGAGGCGCCCAGGATACTTTTATCAAGCGCAGCAGCTTTAATTCCCGACTCGGAATACTCTAATACAAAGCAAAATGATTCAGAACAGAAAATCTATATTAAAGTGCCTGACCTTTCAGACAGCAGAATCAACAATTTAAAGCGTATTTCTGCACTTAACAGGGGAAATGCTAAAATTGTGCTCTATGATAACAGTAGAGGAAAATACTGCGTTATGAAGGATACGACGGTTGATCCGTCGGATAAGGTTATGGCAAGGTTATCCGCTATTTTTGGAGCAGACAGCGTAATTTTGAAATAAAATCATAAAGATTTTTTCATAATTTTATGCTAAAATGATCTTAGCGGAGGCCGTGGTGTTTCTTAAGGTATTTACAGATCTGATTTTGGTATTTATATTGATTGGCGGATCCTATTACGGATATAAGCGAGGTCTTATCATGCTTCTGGCAAGACCTCTGCGTCCGTATTTATCTCTTCTGGTGGCATTTAATTATTGCCGTCCGCTGGGAAGCTTTGCGATCACGCCGATCATCGAAAAGCCGATTACCGAGCTGATAAGAAAATACCTGTATGACAGATTCATAGGTGTCTCTCTGGAAGAGGGAATAGAGGAAATACCCACAGTTTTGAGGTTAGCCCTGACAGGATTGGGCGTAGGTATCAAGGGCGAGGCTCATACCTTAGAGGACGCCATGGAGATCATTCTATTGACCCTCTCGGATATGCTTGTGGATCTTTTGTCGACCGTGATCGCCTTTTTGCTGATTTATATAATCACGAAGCTCGCTATTAGTTTATTGGTCAACCTTATAGACTTGCTTGCAGATAAAAGTCTGCTTGGCGCAGTCAACCGTTTTCTTGGAATCGTAGTATCATTTGCGCTTTCCCTTATAGCCGCAAGGCTTGTAGCGGTTGGGATTTATCATTTAATGGATGCTAAGGTCATTGATACTTCGAGCTTTAACGGTGGACCCTTATTCAGATTTTTTATAAGCTTCAGTCCTTTAGGACTGCTACTCGGCTTTTAGTTTTTAAGTTAAACTTGTCGCAGGAGCGACGGAATGGAAAATAAATGAAAATTCAAGTTTGTGTCAGATGTAAAAAAAGACCCGCATCAGTCTATGTAACCCGTCTTGACGGTGGCAATTCGGTAAGCGAGGGACTTTGCTTCCAGTGTGCTGCCGAGCTTGGCATCAAGCCGCCTCCCGTGGTTGATATGCTTAAGAAGATGGGCATTGATGACGATGCTATTCAGGGCATGACCGACGAGGTCAATGCTATGATGGAAAACGCTCTTGTTGAGGGCGATGATGAAAACGAAAACGGAAAGGTTCCCACACTGAATCTTGGCGAGCTTTTCGGTATGCCATCAAAGCCTCAGTCCGAGGGTGCAGATAAGAGAAGACGCCCTGACGGAAAGAAGGAGGATCCCTCGAAAAAGCTTCTTTCCACCTATTGCGCTAACCTTAACCGCAAGGCGGCAGAGGGAAAGATAGACAGAATTGTCGGACGTGACAGAGAGATCGACCGTATGATACAGATCCTTTGCCGCAGACAGAAGAACAATCCCTGTCTTATCGGTGAGCCCGGCGTAGGTAAAACGGCTATTGTAGAGGCTCTTGCGCTTAGAATTGTCGAGGGTAAGGTGCCCGAGGCGCTTGCAGGCTTTGAGGTATGGCAGCTTGATCTTACAGCACTCGTTGCGGGAACACAGTTCCGTGGTCAGTTTGAGTCACGTATACTCGGTCTTTTGAAGGAGATCAAGGCAGCAGGCAATATTATCCTTATGATCGATGAGGTTCATAATATTGCAGGCGCAGGCGAGACCTCGGACGGAAGCATGAGTGCCGCTAATCTCTTAAAGCCCGCTCTTTCGAGAGGTGAGATCCGTGTTATCGGAGCTACCACTCTTAAGGAGTACAGAAAGTGCATTGAGAAGGACAGCGCTCTTGAGCGTCGCTTCCAGCCTGTTAAAATTGAAGAGCCTTCGGTTGACGAGACCGTTGATATAATAAAGGGAATCAAGAAGTATTACGAGGACTTCCACGGTGTTTCCATCACCGACGAGGTAGCCCGTCTTGCGGCAACTCTTTCGGAGAGATATATCACCGACAGATTCCTGCCCGATAAGGCAATCGACCTTATTGACGAGGCTGCTGCAAAGGCTGCCCTTAACTGTCCCGAGCTTAATGAAAGTCGCCGCAATCAGAAGCGCCTTGCTGAGATAGATGCTAGAAGCGGTGAGCTTGAGGGTAAGGCGGAAAATCCCGAGGGGCAGACCGAGGAGAATTATAAGGAGCTTGCAGATCTCAAATCCGAGAGAATCAGACTTGAGACAAGACAGAAGATTATTACTCCTGTTATTAACGATCTCAGACTTACTCCCGACGATCTTCTTCGTGTAATTGAAATTTGGACGGGCATTCCCGCCGCAGAGCTTTCTATTGGTGAGCTTTCCCAGCTTTCAGGCCTTTATGAGCGCATTTCAAAGCAGGTTATCGGTCAGGATGAGGCTGTCAGCTCTGTTGTACGTGCCATTAAGCGTAAGCGTGCAGGAGTATCTTACAGACAAAATCCCGTTTCGATGATTTTCGCAGGTCCTACCGGTGTTGGTAAGACCGAGCTTGTAAAGGTTCTTGCACAGGATCTCTTTAAGCAGCCCGAGTCGCTTATTAGACTTGATATGTCGGAGTTTATGGAGAAGCACTCTGTGTCCAGAATCGTCGGAGCCCCTCCCGGATACGTTGGATACGACGAGGCAGGTCAGCTTACCGAGAAGATTCGCCGCCGCCCTTATTCGGTTGTGCTTTTTGATGAGATAGAAAAGGCGCATCCCGACGTGCTTAATATTCTTCTTCAGGTGCTTGACGACGGCAAGATCACCGATGCGCAGGGAAGAACTGTTAATTTTGAAAACACCATAATCATTATGACCACTAACGCAGGCAGCGAGGGCTCATCCTCTATACCCGGCTTTGCGGAGAAGCGTGAGCTTGTAGCCAAGGACAGAACCGAGAAGGCGCTTTCCACCTTCCTTCGTCCCGAGTTTATCAACCGTATTGACGAGATCATAACCTTCCGTCACCTTGACAGAGATGATTTTGTTAAGATCGCTGATATTATGCTCTCAAAGCTGCGTGATCACTTCGCAGAAAAAGGCATTAAGCTTATGTATAATGATGCGGTGCTTTCGCTTATAGCGAAGGAATCCTATTCGGATAAGTACGGCGCAAGAAATATGCGCAGGTACATTGAACGCAACGTTGAGGATAAGCTTGCGGCTGTAATTCTTGATAATTACGGAAGCACGATCAAGGGTATATCCCTTACTGCTCCCGACGGTGAGATCAAGGTTGATTTTATATAAAATGACAGAAAGGTAGATAAAAATCGTGGCAGAATGCTCACACGATTGTTCTGGCTGCTCGCAGAAGTGCTCTAAGGAGTCACTGCTTGAGCCGCAGAACAAGGCAAGTAACGTTAAACGTGTAATCGGAGTTGTAAGCGGTAAGGGTGGAGTTGGTAAATCTCTCGTAACCTCTATGCTTGCAGTAAGTATGCAGAGAAGAGGCTATAAGACAGCCATTCTTGATGCAGATATAACAGGTCCCTCAATCCCTAAGTCCTTTGGACTTAAGTGCGGATCGGTTGAGGGCAGTGATCTCGGTATGTTTCCGCCCAGATCAAAGACCGGAATTGAGGTAATGAGCGTAAATCTCCTTATGGACGAAGAGACCAAGCCTGTTGTATGGCGCGGTCCTGTAATTGCAGGTGTTGTAAAGCAGTTCTGGACCGATGTTGTTTGGGGTGAGGTGGACTTTATGTTCGTTGATATGCCTCCCGGAACAGGCGACGTTCCTCTTACCGTATTCCAGAGCCTTCCTCTTGACGGTATCATCATCGTTACCAGCCCCCAGGAGCTTGTCTCTATGATAGTTGAGAAGGCTGTTAATATGGCTGATCTTATGAACGTTAAGCTCCTTGGCCTTGTAGAAAATTACAGCTATATAGTTTGTCCCGATTGTGGAAAGGTTATAAGACCTTACGGAGAGAGCAGAATTGATGATATTGCATCTACTCACGCAACGTCGGTTCTTGCAAAGCTTCCTATCGATCCCAGCCTCGCATCTCTTTGTGACAAGGGCGTAATCGAGCTGTTTGAGGGCGATTATATGGAGAGAGCGGCTGATCTTATCGAAAAGCTGGCTAAATAATCGAAGATCAATATTATAAAATCACAGGATAGCGTTTTATGCGTGTTTCCTGTGATTTTTTTATCTAAAAAATATTTTTTATAGAACATTTTGTGACAAGTTATTTATATCGGCTGTGCTACAATATTTTTTAGAAAAGAGGTGAGGGAATATGAGGACTTTATACGTTGACGTGTATTTTTTAATCAATTTTACCGTTGATCTTTTGTCGCTCTATTTTGCCTCCTGCTTTTCAAAAGTACCTACAAATACAAAGCGACTGATAATTTCCTCTCTTATAGGTGCGCTTGTGGCAGTGGGCGTTGTCTTTCTTCCGGAATATGCGATATTGAAGTTTTCGGTAGCTACGGTAGGACTGATAGTTATGGGTCTGATTGCGCCTAAAAGGGTTGGCTTTCGCAGGAAAATCAAATTCATCTTTGCTTTTATCATATTTGAGGCGCTGATAGGAGGAGTAGTATCCTTTTTATGGGGAATACTAGATAAGTACATATCAAAATTGTTTGAGGGAGCAGAGGGCGGTGCGGTAAATCGCAAGATGCTATTTCTCTCCTTAATAGTTCTTTTATCCATAGGAGTTTTTAAGATGCTTGTATCATTCTTTTCTAATATCGAAAGCGAGGGAAGTGCCAAGGTAGAAATATCCTTCCTTGATAATACAGCCGTTGTTTCCGCCTTTGTTGATAGTGGGAATCTGGCTATTGATCCGATGGATATGAGTCCTATCCTTTTAATCAAGAAGGATGTGGCAAAAAGCATTCTGCCCGAAAATATCATTGAACTTTCGAACATTGATTCGCTTGAACGAAATGTGAAAAAACGCATAAGGCTTATTCCCGTATCCCGAGGCGGTGAAACTCACGTGCTTGTGGGAGTGAAGGCGGACACAGTAAGATTAGTTGACGGTGATCGCTCAGAGGAGCTGCGTGTAACCCTTGCCATTGATAAGGAAGGAGGAGATTTCGGCGGTTATAAGGCGCTTATGCCATCCGCCGCACTTGATAATGCAATTCGTTAACAGAGTAACACCGTTAATTCGGATAAGACTCTTTTTTGCAAGACTATTCAGAAAAAACGGTATATATTATATAAATGGTAGCGAAACGCTTCCTGCGCCACTGTCGGCGGAGGAAGAGGAAATTATGATCAAAAATATTGCCACCGAGGAGGCAAGGGATGTATTAATTGAGCATAACCTTAGGCTTGTTGCCTACATAGCGAAAAGGTTTGAAAATACCGGTGCCAATATTGAGGAGCTGATCTCTATTGGAACGGTAGGACTTGTCAAGGCTATCTCCACCTTTAATTCGGATAAAAATATCAAGCTTGCCACCTATGCCTCAAGATGTATAGAAAACGAAATTCTGATGTTTATCAGAAAGACCACATCTCACAAAAGGGAAATATCGATAGATGAGCCCTTAAGCGTTGATTGGGATGGAAACGAGCTTCTTCTTTCTGACATTTTAGGCAGTGATTCCGACGTGGTTACAAAGGATATGGAGGAGGACGAGGAGAGGCGGATCGTACGAAATGCCGTGTCTGATCTTAATGACAGGGAAAGGATAATAGTAGAGCTTCGCTTCGGCCTTGGAAACCGTGAGCCTCTCACTCAGAAGGAGGTTGCGGACGCACTTGGTATAAGTCAGAGCTATATTTCACGTCTTGAGAAGAAAATAATGAGTAGATTACGTAAAAAAATAGAAGAAAAGATATAATTTTTTTGAAAAAAGTATTGCAAAAACGAAAATTATATGATATAATAAGCCGTATTAAAATGACTATAATGTAAAAGAGGTGTTAAAATGAAGGCAGGATTACATCCCGAATACAAAGAGGCTACCATTAAGTGTGCATGCGGTGCTACTGTTCAGACTCACTCCGTTAAGGGCGATATGAACGTGGAAATTTGCTCCAAGTGCCATCCTTTCTATACAGGTAAGCAGAAGTTTGTTGACGCAGGCGGACGTCTCGATAAGTTCAAGAAGAGACTTGCAGCTGCACAGAACAACAAGTAATCTATGTATCATAAAAGAGCGCTCGGATATTTCCGTCGCTCTTTTTGTTTCTTATTGGGGTATTCATAAGATTATTTCTTAAAAAGGATTTATTTATGAAGGATTCAGAAATCGTAAAAAGTCAGGCTATAATTGTCGGTATTGCCGAGCGTGGTAGCGACGTTCCCGAGTGCGAGCGATCTCTTGACGAGCTCGAGAGACTGCTTGACACCGCAGGTGGCAGCGTTTTTGCCAGAGTAATTCAGGTAAAGGACAGCTTTGATCCCCGTACCTGTATCGGCAGCGGTAAGGTAAAGGAGATATCCGAGCTTTGCGCTGACAATGATATTGAGCTTGTAATTTTTGACTTTGAGCTGACTCCCGCACAGATCAGAAATCTTGAGGGAGATATAGGCGGTGACGTGCGTGTTATCGACCGTAGTATGCTCATTCTTGATATATTTGCTCTCCACGCCACCAGCGGTGAGGGTAAGCTGCAGGTCGAGCTGGCTCAGCTTCGTTACAGCGCACCGAGACTTATGGGTCACGGTACCGAGCTTTCCCGTCTAGGCGGTGGAATCGGCACACGTGGTCCCGGTGAGACAAAGCTGGAGAGCGATCGCCGTCACATGAAGGAGAAGGTTATTGCTCTTGAGAAGCGAATTGCCGAGATGGAGCATAACAGAGCTGTAATGCGTGCTCAGCGTGACAGAAGCGGTCTTGCGAAGATAGCTCTTGTAGGATACACAAACGCAGGTAAATCCACGCTTTTAAATTATCTTACCGGCGCAGGCGTTCTTTCGGAGGACAAGCTCTTTGCAACTCTTGATCCTACCACAAGAAAGCTTGAGCTTTCTTGTGGCGAAAGCGTGCTTTTAACCGATACTGTTGGATTTATCAGAAAGCTGCCTCATCATCTTGTCAAGGCCTTTAAGTCTACTCTTGACGAGGTGGTTTACGCTGATATACTTCTTATCATCTCGGATGTTAATGATCCTGAGGTTATGGAGCATATCGAGGTTACAAGAGAGGTTATTGAGGAGCTTGGCGCATCTGATAAGCCTGTTATTTACGTATATAATAAATGCGATATGCTTGAGGGTGATATTCCCGTTCCTGATGCCGATAATTCGGTGTGCATTTCGGGCGTAACGGGTCAGGGTGTTGACAGACTTCTTCAGATAATCGAGGATGAGATTCACAGGTTTAAAAAGAAGTACAGTCTGCTTATTCCTTATTCCAATCAGTCGGTGGTCAGTGCACTCTATAACAGCTATACCGTGTCCGAAGTAAACTACGTGGACGAGGGAATTGCGGTTGAGGTAATTCTAGACGAGCGTGGCAGAGGACTTTACGGTAAGTATATCACTTCTACTTAAGGTGTTGATATGGAAAGCTATATTACTATAAAAAATCCCTCGTATTTTGAGTACGAGGACAGAAAATCCGTATTTATCGGTATGGCTATGCCCGTCAGCACAGAGGCGGATGCTATTGCGTTTATCGACTCGGTGAAAAAGCGCTATCCCGATGCCCGTCATCACGTTTACGCATACGTGCTGAGGGAGAACTTTGCAATGCGATTTACCGACGACCGTGAGCCGCAGGGAACTGCCGGTATGCCGGTGCTTGACATTATCCGTAAAAACGGCTGTACCGACGTGGTTATAGTTGTTACCAGATATTTTGGCGGAACTCTCCTTGGTACAGGCGGACTTGTCCGTGCATATACATCTGCAGCTCTCGGCGCTCTTGAGGCGGCAGAGATAATCAGATATGATATTTATACCACTCTCGAAATAGCGGTTACTTATTCGGACTACGGAAAGATAACCTCGATTCTTTCAGACCGTGGATTTAGAATCGAGGACACCTCCTACGATACGGGAGTCAGGGTTTCGGGCAGTATTATCAAGTCCGAGGTTGAAGGATTAAAATCAGCCATAACCGAGGCGACAGCAGGCCGTGCGGAGATGGAAATTATCGGCGAAGAGTTTGGTTATTAAATTTTTTTCGAAAATAAAAGTGTTTTTGACAAACCGTTCGTATATTAGAGTGAATTTCAGGAAAGGGAGGTGCTACTTTTGATCTCAAAGGAAACAATAGAGCAGGTTTTGATGCGAAATGACATTGAAACCCTTATCGGCAGCTACATATCGCTTAAAAGAGCCGGCTCGAATCTTCGTGGACTTTGTCCATTCCATAGCGAGAAAACTCCTTCCTTTACCGTCTATCCCCAGGACAACAGCTTTTACTGCTTTGGCTGTGGAGCGGGCGGAGATGCCATAACCTTTATTCGCAAGCGTGAGAATCTTGATTATCCTGATGCGGTCGAATTTCTGGCGCAGCGTGCAGGAATTACTATCGTAAGGGATGAGCGAACACCGATTTCAAATGAGCCTAAATTTGACAGAAATCGAATGTTCAAGATGAACATTGATGCGGCGAAGTACTTCAACAGATGTCTTTTTTCGGATTCCCCCGAGGCGAAGGCGGCATTATCCTATTTCACCGACAAGCGTGGTCTTTCGGTAGCAACGATCAAGCATTTTGGCCTTGGCTTTGCGCCTAACAGCTTCGATCAATTCTCGAAGTATATGCTTGCCAAGGGATATACTTACGACGAGCTTGTGGCAGGCTTTCTCTGCGGCAGAAGCGAGAAGGGAAAATACTACGACGCATTCAGAAACAGGGTAATGTTCCCGATCATCGACGTTTCGGGTAATGTTATCGCCTTTGGCGGTCGAGTTATGGATGACTCAAAGCCCAAGTACAAGAACTCATCGGATACACCGGTATTTAAAAAGTCGAGAAATCTGTTTGCTCTTAATTTCGCAAGGCATCACTGCCGGGAATCATTGATTCTCTGCGAGGGCTATATGGACGTTATCGCTATGCACGCCGCAGGCTTTGAGAATGCGGTTGCAACTCTCGGTACAGCAATCACCTCCGAGCAGGCGAGAATGATGAGCAGATATACCAAGAAGGTGATCATCTCCTACGACGCCGACGAGGCAGGACAGAAGGCGGCCATGAGAGCCGTTAAGATGCTTACCGAGGTAGGTCTTGACGTAACTATTCTTAAGGTTCCCGGAGCAAAGGATCCTGACGAATATATCAAGCAATTTGGTGCGGACAAGTTTAAACAGGTGCTGTCCCAGTCAAAATCTAAGTTTGACTACAACCTTGAAAACATTCTCGCAAGGTACGATATCAATCTTCCGCAGGATAAGGTAAAGGCTCTTCACGAGAGCGAAAAGCTTATTTCCGAAACATATTCCTCGGCAGAGCGAGATATTTATATTCAGAACATATCAAAGCTGTTTGGCGTTGATGCGAAGAGCATCAAGTCTGACGTGGATAGAATAATTGCAAAGGCAAATAACCAGCGTCGCAAGGAGGAGTCTAATAAGATAAAGCAGGATGCTATCGGTTACTCCGATCGAGTGAATCCGGACTTTATCAAGGCGCCTGCGGTTGCGAAAAACGAGGAAACTCTGCTTGGACTTCTGCTTATGTACCCCGAGCATCGCAAACGTGTGTTCGAGGGCGAGCTTGTCAGCAGTGATGATTTCTTCACCGAGCTTAATCGCAGGATTTTCGAGTATCTTCGTGATTCCTATCTTAACGGTGACGATTCGCAGCTTGATATTGGCGCACACTTTACTCCCGACGAGCGGGGCAGAATGACCAAGATGAAGCTTTCACGTATGGAGCTTAGCGAAAACGGTGAGGCGGTTCTTACCGACAGCATCGAAAGGTTAAAGCGCGCGGTATCCAAAAAGAATAATGAAAAAAACAGCTCTCTCGACAGCCTGACAAAGCTGCTTGAGGAGAAAAGAAAGGTATAATTATGAACAGAGACAAGATTGACGTTAATGAGTACATTGACTCTAAAAGCGATGGCGGTATCGGTAATTCCGATATAATGAAGGCGCTTGAGGACATTGATTACGAGATTTCCCAGAGCGACATTGACTCCGCAAGTCCTGACGAGCTCGAAAACGAGGAGTTCAAGGAAATAGAGCAGGATGCCAGAAACTTTGATGCGACAGAGAATATGGACAAGTACTTCTCACAGGAAGGACTTGCTATTGACGACCCTGTTCGTATGTATCTTAAGGAGATCGGTAAGATCCCGCTCCTTACTCCCGAGCGTGAGGCAGAGCTTGCAGAGAGAATTTCTCTCGGCGATAAGAAGGCAAAGGACGAGCTTATCGAGGCTAACCTTCGTCTTGTTGTATCTATCGCAAAGCGCCACGTTGGTAAGGGTATGTACTTCCTTGATCTGATCCAGGAGGGTAACCTTGGTCTTATTAAGGCGGTTGAGAAGTTCGATCACAGCAAGGGCTATAAGTTCTCCACCTATGCAACCTGGTGGATCCGTCAGGCGATTACCAGAGCTATCGCAGATCAGGCAAGAACTATCAGAATCCCCGTTCACATGGTTGAAACCATACATAAGGTTTCCAGAACGACCCGTCAGCTCCTTCAGGAGCTTGGCAGAGAGCCTACCACCGACGAGGTAGCAGAGGCGCTCGGTATGACTGCCGATAAGGTTCGTGAGATCATGAAGATCGCACAGGACCCCGTATCTCTTGAAACTCCTATCGGCGAGGAAGAGGATAGCCGTATCGGTGACTTCGTTGAGGATAACGATTCTCCCGACCCCTCCGACAGCGCTTCCTACTCGCTTCTCCGTGAGCAGCTCTGCAACATTCTTCACACTCTTACTCCCAGAGAGGAGGAGGTTATCAAGCTTCGTTTTGGCCTTGAGGATGGCAGACCCAGAACTCTTGAAGAGGTTGGTAAGAAGTTTGAGATCACAAGAGAGAGAATCAGACAGATCGAGGCTAAGGCTATTCGTAAGCTGAGACATCCCTCCAGATTCAAGGCGCTTAAGGATTATCTTTCTAACTGATAATAGAAAAGGCTACCTTCGGGTAGCCTTTTGTTTTATGATTCCATTTGTTTGCCCAAAAACATTCCCGCCGTCTGCACCAGCTTGGATTCGATCTCATCGGAGATCTTTCCGGAGGTAGAAACGTCATACTGCCAGGCAGAAACAACGCATCCAACAATATCGCCCTCGCTTAATATAGGCATTGCGCAGTTGACGTAGTGCGAACCGCCGTCGCTGATGATTGCCACAGGCTCTCTGCCGGCTCCTCTCACGTATAGAGAGCGGGATTCCACGATCTCCTCAAGTCCTCGTGAAATTTTTCTTTCGAGATAATCTCTCTTTGATGCGCCCGAAACGGCAATTACGGCATCTCTGTCACAGATAAAAATAGGCGATGCCGAGGTCTTTTGCAACGTTTCGGCATACTCGTTTGCAAAGGTCTGCATCTCTCCGATAGGTGAGTACTTCTTAAATATTACTTCGCCCTCACGGTCGGTATAAATCTCAAGCGGATCTCCCTCTTTTATTCTCATAGTGCGTCTTATTTCCTTGGGAATAACTACTCGTCCAAGATCGTCAATTCGACGAACAATTCCGGTTGCTTTCATATATATACAAAAATCTCCTTTATTTTAAGGTGTGATGTTAGTATTTGTAAATAAAGGGGATTTATACTTTTGATTGACTTTTTATCTTCAAAGTGTTATGATTTAAAAACACGGAGGATATTATCATGCTTAATAGATTATACGAAAACATTGGTGGTAAAATTAAAAACTTGGCTAAATGGATATTTATCATTGATACATTTCATTGCGAAAGTTTTAAGTTAATATAAATTCAAAGACAGCGGAGTGATTTCACTCCGCTGCTTTTATGATACTCAGGTGTTTTTACTTGATTATTATATTATCGCTTTTAGACGACTTCATATAGCTTATAAAGGTTGTTCCACGGTTAAGGGTAAGCTTTTCGCCGCTCGTTGAATAAAGGGTCATAATTCCGCCAGAGGTGGCTGTCCATCTGATCTCGGTATAACTGCCACCCGTGAAGTAATATCCTCGTCCGTCGCCTATGGTGTCCATAACCATCTGATTACAATCTGAATTATCATAAGTGATAGAATCGGCAAATAAAACAAGGCAGTTCTTAAAAATGACGGCATTTCCGTTTAAGGCGTCAAGCATAGCTTGTCCGTTTTGATAGAGAGTATATAAGCCTTCATCTCCATTGTATTTAAGCTCGGTTGAATGATTATTTGAATATTCAAGCTTGATTTCAACAGCCGTAGAATCGGCGAAAAATACCTCATCTTCGCCAAAGTCTGTGTGAGTATAGGGAAGCGGTGTGGTAACAATGCTTTCTGTTCTGATTCCTGCGCTGCTTAGTCCGCTTGTAAGCAGATCACGGTTTGTATAAACGTTATCGGTATATTCTGTATAATGGAAACCGCTGTTTTTGGAAAGGTCAAGCTGCATACCCGTAATGTCGCACTGCGTATAGCTGATGCTGTCGTCATTTTCGCTTGAAATAAGCACTCCGCCGAAGTATTTAGCAACGTTTGAAATATACCCACGTGTATTGGTAATAGAGCCTATTTTCCACAGATTTTCGCTCTCGGGTATAAAGGCAACAAGCCTTGTGCTGCCATCCTCGGTGGGCACCTCGCAGAGCAGATCTGCGCTTGATATTCCGTAGGCAGGCAGTCCCGAATTAATTACAAAGGCCAACATAGCTGCCTCTGCCGTCTCATTGCTTACTTCAAGCCCTGTCAGTCTGCCTGTGTACTCGGGTATGTAGATTTCTGGCTCCTCGGGAGTCTGCTCCTGCTCGGGAGTATCGGGACTCTCGGTACTTACGTTATTCTCCTGATCCTCGTCCTTTTGGTCGGATTCGGGAAGATTAGTTTGCTGATCTGCAGCCTGCCAACCGTCAACGGTGAATCCAAATGTGCAGGCAAGTATGATTGCAGTTAGAAAAAAAGCAATCGACCTTACGGGATTGCTTAGTAGTTTCATATTCATTTTGTACCTCCTTGCGTGCAACAGTTGCACGCACGCTAATTTCAAAATTATTCCTTGTCGTTAGAACGGAGCCAAGCCTCAGCAAAGTCAAATGCCTCTGCAAGTCCGTTAGTAATCTTCTGCTTTTCAGGCTTCTTGGTCTTGCTGTCAAGCAGCTGTACCATAATGGTACCGGGGACAGTCTTATCTCCCTTGGGAGATTTCTTGTCCGACATAATCATCATGTAGACGTAATACTTTTCCGACAGATCGCCGTAGAAAATATCGTCACCCTGGCGTACGATAGGCTTGCCCTTGTATTCAACAAACTCGTTTTCGCTTACGCCTTCAAATTTTAACATAGGTAAATACTCCTTTCATAATATTTGAAAATGACGGCGCTATGTCCACTTCACAATTATCATATCAGGAATAGATATGACTGTAAATAGCTTCGACAAAGGTCGCTTTGTGGACATTTCGCAAAAAGGGTCAATCCTTTACATAAGGCGTGAAGGTTAGGGAAAAACGCCCTGAATTCGCATTTTTAAGCGTTAATCCGAATACCGCATCAGCCTTGCCGGAAAGCTCCTTCTGTCGACAAACCTGCTCGCTAAGCTCCTTGTATGAGGATGGCTTTGTGATAACAGGGAAGTCGCTCATTTTCTTGATTCTTTTCAGTAACAGCCGACCGACGGAGTCCATTGCGAGAACCTGAGTGTATGCAGGAAGTGCCCTTACATCGGAGGAGGTAACGCCGAAGTAGGTGTTCCAAATTGCTCGCTTGATTCTCGTCTTGGTGTACTTTTTCGTTTCGGCCATAGACGTCAAAGAGGAAATGCTTGTTGCTTCTGCGCTCATGTCGCAGAGGCGATTATATAAACCGCCCGCAGCCTCGTGTATTTCGGTGTCGGCAGCAGGGGAGTTTAATCTGAACGATGAGATTACACTCACGTCAAGACGTGAAATATCCGAGGGCATTTTGCCGCCCTCTATTGCTTTTAGAAAAATATCTTTTGCGTTTTTGGGAACATAATCAAGGGCAGAAAGGTTTCTTGAAGCTAATTCCTCACGGATTGCGGTTGCACTTTGAAATTCTGCCATAGGGTTGATTATGTCGTGATAGCCCGAGCCCTCACGGCGCAGAGTAATGGGAGTAATGGTGCTTCCCATGGCGTGAATAGCCTTGATATATTCGATGCCGAGTATGTTATTGGGGGTAAAGAAATCACGTGAGATATCCTTGCCGTACACACGGCTGAGCGCCTGCTGACAGAGCTCGGGATAACCGTATTCCTTGTATTCCGAAGATGATGAAAGAGCCTCGAGTGTAAGAGCATATTCATCGGAGATCATTGCGGATGCAATATTTGAGATCTCGGAAATATCGCCGCTCTCACTGCCAAAGGCAAGGTAATCGACTACGCCGATTTCACCTGCGATTTTTACTCCGCTCTTTGCGAAGAATTCTGCGCTGGACATACAGAAGGGAAAGGGCAGCTCAAGCACAAGGTTGATTCCACATTCAACGGCAGCCTCTGCACGAATAGTCTTGTCACACACGGCAGGCTCGGCACGCTGGGTAAAATTGCCGCTCATTATCGCAATAATTGCCGTATCCTCACCGAGAGTGCGGCGAAGCTCCTTCACCTGATATTCGTGACCTAGGTGAAAGGGATTGTATTCCGAGATAATGGCAACAACCTTCATTCTGCTTTCCTTTCGCTTTTTTCAAAAATGTGTTGATAAATTGCTTAAAATAATGTATAATATCCCTGTCAATAAATTACAGGAGATTGTAAAATGAAAGTTTTAGTAATTAACGCAGGCTCAAGCTCGCTTAAGTATCAGCTTCTCGATACCGAGAGTGAGGCGGTGCTTGCAAAGGGGAATTGCGAGAGAATCGGTATTGACGGCTCCCGTCTTATCCACAAAACAAGTGGTAAGGAGGAGTACGTTCACGAAGCTGCGCTCCCCGATCACTCTGCCGCAATGAAGCTTCTTGTTGAGACTCTGGTTGACCCTGTGGTTGGCTGTATCGCATCTGTTGATGAGATCGAGGCCGTAGGTCACAGAGTTGTTCACGGCGGTCAGTATTTTGCCGACTCGGTGCTTCTCTCCGACGAGGTGCTTGAGGCGGTAGAGAAGTGCATCGTATATGCTCCTCTTCACAATCCCGCTCATATTATGGGAATCAAGGGCTGTCTTGCAGCAATGCCGGATACTCCTCAGGTTCTCGTTTTCGACACCGCATTCCATCAGACAATGTCCAAAGAGGTCTACACCTACGGTATTTCCTATGATATGTACGAGGAGTACGGAATCCGTCGCTACGGTATGCACGGCACCTCTCACAGATTCGTAAGCGGCGAGATGATAAAGATCATGGGCGGCGAGGCCGATGGCAAGAAGATCATAACCTGCCATATCGGTAACGGCTCGTCCATCAGCGCCGTAAAGGATGGCAGGTGTGTTGATACCTCTATGGGCTTCACTCCTCTTGACGGTGTACTTATGGGAACCAGATGCGGCTCCATCGACCCTGCTATCGTGCCTTTCATTATGGAGAAGAAGGGCTTTACTGCCAAGGAAATGGACAACTATATGAATAAGCAGTGCGGCTTCGCAGGTATTTCCGGTGTTGGATCCGACTCCCGTGACGTTGAACGTGCAATGAGGGAGGGAAATGAGCGCGCAAAGCTTACCTTCGATATGCTTTGTTATCAGATCAAGAAGTACGTTGGCGCTTACTCCGCCGCAATGGGTGGACTTGATGCAATCGTATTTACCGCAGGAATCGGCGAGCATACCCCCTATATCAGAGAGAACGCTCTTGCAGGACTTGAATATCTCGGTGTAAAGATCGACAAGGAGAGAAACACCTTTGGTCACTCCTCCGTACCCGTTCAGCTTTCCGCAGACGATTCAAAAGTTCTCGTATATATGATCCCCACCAACGAGGAGCTTGTAATTGCGAGGGACACTGCAAAGATCGTATCCGAGCTTAAATAAACAATTTTTAAGGCACGCACATAGCGTGCCTTTCTTTATATAATAGCATAAATGAAAAAATAAGTCAATAAATGAGAGAAATTTATGTGTTATTTTTGAGAATATTGCCGATTTCGATGATTTTTTTATCTACAATTCGGTCGATGATCTCAAAATTCATCGCTTGACCGTATATTTCCTCCAGTCTGAAATGAAGATCTGATGCAATGGCAAACCACCTTTTTGCTTCTTCAAGAGCCTCCATGTGAATTTGCTTTGCTTTCTTGATCTTCTCTCGATCTGTAAGTGGTATTGTAACAAACTCGTCGGCATCGATTTCTCCCGACTTGGATCTCGTGATTGCTATATTGTTATCCGGTAAATACAGTGCGTCTGTAACCGTAGGATCAAGGGCGCAGGGCAGGTGAATATACCTTGCGTTTTTGTATTTCAAATTCTTATAGCAACAGTCTAAAAACAGATCAACGGAATACTTATCACCTCTTACGGAAATCAGATTGGTATTCGTGTCAAAAGCATCGTCAATTTGATGATCTCCAAAGCGTCCGAATGAGGATATCAGACGGGTAGAGTAAGCATACATATCAGACCATGAAATATCCTTTAAAACACTTTCTGCCTTATCTTTTGCTTGGACTTTAGAGAAAAATGCCATATAACAGGAACGTATTATTTCGTGCGATTTTCCTGCTAAAGCAAGATATTGATAGGCCGTTTTATATGCTCCGGATTTCTCCTTTGCGATATCTGTAATTTCATCTCCTCGCGCCATAAGCCAATCCTTGTCCCAGCCGACTCCAAGGTCTATCAGCTCATCCTTTGCGCCGGGTATTTTAGCATCTATTTCGTGGGGAGCAGTACCGTCTATTATGGCTATTTTCTTGCCTTGATTTTCTATGATCACTCCGTCAAGAGAGTTGGGATCCGACGAGCAATAGATCTCCTCGATCCTATAATTTTTCTCCCCGAAAACCCGCGCCGCCTTCTTCATAAAGCTGCTTTTTCCTGTACCGGGTCCACCCTTTAAAACGTATATTCTGCTATATTTTTCGGGATCAAATACTGTATCAAAATAACTGACAAATCCCTTGTAGGTGTTTGCTGCGGCAAAATATTTTTTGATGTAATTTTTGTTACTTTCCTTCATATATTACGCCTCCTTTGCTTTTATATATTATTCTTTTTTAAAAAATCTGATAGTATTTAACTTGACATTTGGCTTTTGGTTATTGTATAATATTATGTTGAAGGAGAATATGCTTATGAAGGTAATTGGACTTTGCGGCGGAAGCGGAAGCGGAAAGGGAGTTGTTTGCGAGCTTTTTCGAGAGCTGGGAATCCCCTCTGTCGACACCGATGCTGTGTACCGTGAGCTGACAAGCAGCTACGGTCCAACTCTCAAGGCCCTCTCGGAGGAGTTTGGCAGAGAGATTATAACCGAAGATAATACTCTTAATCGTAAGGTTCTTGCGGATATAGTATTTTCCGGCGATGGCTCGGAGAAAAGACTAAAGAGACTTAATGAGATTGCCCATAGGTTTATTCTTAATGAAACAAGACGCAGGCTGGCCGATTTTGCCAAGAGCGGGGTGACCGCATCAATAGTTGATGCTCCTGTGCTCTTCGAGTCAGGATTTGATAAGGAATGTGATGCCGTTGTCTGCGTTATTGCAAGCAAGGATATCCGTCTTCAGAGAATTACTTTGCGTGACGGCATTTCGACAGAGGAGGCAGAGCGGAGAATTGCCTCGCAGATGTCGGATGCGACACTCATTGAGAAGTGCGATTTTGTAATCGAAAACAATTCGGATATTCATTCACTTCGTGAACAGGTGAAATCTGTTATCGAAGCTTTAACTTAAAAATAATTTTGAAAGGTGATAAATACAATGAGCGAAAAGACCATTGGACAGGAAATGTTTGATAAGCTTTCCTACAAGAAAAAGAACATTTATGAGGAGGCAACTCCCGAAAAGATCAAGGCGATCTATGATTACTCCGAGGGCTACAAGAAGTTCCTTGACAGCTCAAAGACCGAGCGTGAGGCTACCGATAGCGCTATCGCGCTTGCAAAGGCGCAGGGCTATACCGAGTACAAGCTTGGCGATAAGCTCTCCGTAGGCGATAAGAAGTATCTTAATCAGCACGGTAAGAGCCTTATTATCTTCAAGGTTGGTGAAAATGATCTCGAGAGCGAGGGCATCAGAATCATTGCCGCTCACGTTGATGCTCCCAGACTTGACTTGAAGCAGGTTCCTATGTATGAGGACAGCGGTATGGCATTCCTTAAGACCCACTACTACGGCGGTGTTAAGAAGTATCAGTGGACCTCTATTCCTCTTGCTATCCACGGTGTAATGGTAAAGGGCGACGGCGAGGTTGTTAACGTTTGTATCGGTGAGGACGATTCCGATCCCGTATTCTACATCAACGATCTTCTTCCTCACCTTGGCGCAAGACAGTCTCAGGAGCCTCTCGGCACTGCTATCAGCGGCGAGACCCTTAACATTCTCATCGGCGGTCTTCCTTACGATGATAAGGAGGTTGCTGATAAGGTTAAGCTTACCGCACTTTCTATTCTTAACGATAAGTACGGTGTAACCGAGGAGGACTTCATCTCCGCGGAGCTTTCTCTCGTTCCTGCATTCAAGGCTCGTGACATCGGCTTTGACAGAGCGCTTATCGCTTCCTACGGTCACGATGACAGAGTTTGTTCCTATCCCGCAGTTACCGCTCTTCTTGATAACTCCGACACCAAGCATACCGTTATGGTTGTTCTTGCCGACAAGGAGGAGATCGGTTCTGTTGGTATTACAGGTATGCAGTCTGCATTCCTTGTTGATCTCATTTCCGAGATCTCCACATCTCTTGGCAAGAATCCCATCGTTGTAAGAGGTAAGAGCAAGTGCCTCAGCGCAGACGTTACCGCTTGCTACGATCCCAACTTTGCTGATGTATATGAAAAGCGCAACAGCGCAATGATCTCCTGCGGTACTACTATGTCCAAGTACACAGGCTCCAGAGGCAAGTCTGGTACAAGCGATGCAACTGCTGAGTTTGTCGGCTTTGTTCGTAAGCTCTTTGCAGAGAACGGCGTTATCTGGCAGACGGGCGAGCTTGGTAAGGTTGACCAGGGCGGCGGCGGAACCGTTGCTATGTATATTGCCAACCAGAATATCGAGACCGTTGACCTTGGTGTGCCTGTAATCTCCATGCACGCACCCTACGAGGTTGTTTCCAAGGCTGACGTATACTCCACCTACGAGGCATTCTGCGCATTTGTAAAATAGTTTATCCTCAAAATTAAATAAATTATTTTTGAGGTAGAGAAATGATATTCCAGAAATTGCAAAAGGCCGATGACCGATACAGGGAGATCGAACAGATGATGACTCTCCCGGAGGTCGTTGGAAATAATAAAAAATATGCCGAGCTTATAAAGGAATACAAGGCTCTTGAGCCTGTTATTGTGAAATTCCGTGAGTATAAGGAGGCAGACAAAAACCTTCGAGAGTCGGATGAAATGATGCGTGACTCCGGCCTTGATCCCGAGCTTCGTGAGCTTGCCGAGGAGGAGTACAAGGAATGCAGGACAATATGTGAAAAGCTTACCGATGAGCTGAGGATTCTTCTTATGCCACGTGACCCTAATGATTCGAGAAACGTTATTGTCGAGATCAGACAAGGCGCAGGCGGAGAGGAGGCGGCTCTTTTCGGTGCGGACCTTTACAGAATGTATAGTATGTACGCTACGGCAAGACGCTTCAAGACAGAGGTTGTTAGTATTAATGAAACCGAGCTTGGCGGACTTAAGGAAATTAGCTTCAGCGTTATCGGTGAAGGCGCTTATTCGAGATTTAAGTTTGAAAGCGGCGTTCACCGTGTTCAACGTATTCCCGTAACAGAGTCTAACGGCAGAATTCAGACCTCTACCGTTACCGTTGCGGTACTGCCCGAGGCAGAGGACGTTGAGGTTGAGGTAAATCCCGCAGATCTTAAATTTGAGTCCTGTAAGTCCAGCGGAGCAGGCGGTCAGCATATTAACAAGACCGAGTCCGCCGTAAGACTTACCCATAAGCCTACGGGTATAGTTATCGAGTGCGATCAGGAGAGAAGTCAGCTTCAGAATAAAGAAAAGGCGCTTAAGATCCTCTATTCCAAGCTCTATGATATGAAGCTTCGTGCGCAGGAGGATGAGATAGCCTCCACACGTAAGAGTCAGGTCGGCAGCGGTGACCGCAGTGAGAAGATAAGAACCTACAACTATCCTCAGTCTCGTGTTACCGATCACAGAATCAACAAGACCATCTATTCGCTTGCGGGATTCCTTAACGGTGATATAGACTGTATTGTTGACGACCTTATTGCGGCAGATACCGCAGAGCGTCTTAAGGGTGAACAGCAATGAGAACCGAAATAATCAGGGTTGATCCTAGAGGACTTGAAAAACACGAAAACGAGTTAAAAAATGCGGCAGAAATAATTATTAAGGGCGGACTCGTTGCTTTCCCCACCGAAACCGTTTACGGACTTGGCGGCGACGGAACGAATCCAAATGCTGCAAAGGCTATATATTCTGCCAAGGGAAGACCCTCGGATAATCCGCTGATAATTCATATTGCTTATCCTAGCGACGCTGAAAAATACACCTATACCTGCGACACATACTATAAGCTCGCCGAGCGCTTTATGCCGGGCCCGCTTACAGTTGTATTAAAGGCACGTGACAGTGTTCCCAGGGAAACCAGAGGCGGACTTGATACCGTTGCGGTACGGTGTCCTTCAAACCCGATAGCTCACAGACTTATCGAGCTTTCGGACAGACCTATTGCCGCGCCCTCGGCTAATCTTTCCGGCAGCCCTTCGCCTACCGATGCAAAACACGTAATAGACGATATGCAGGGAAGAATTGACATGATCATCGATGGCGGAGAGTGCGATATTGGTCTTGAATCCACAATCGTAAAGATCGAGGAAGACGGATCTATGATCCTCCTTCGCCCCGGCAGAGTAACCGTGGACGAGCTTGCCTGTATAGCACCCGTAAGTCTTGCAGATGCGGTAACCGACAGGCTGGCAGAGGGGCAGGTCGCTCTTTCTCCCGGTATGAAATACCGCCATTACGCACCCAAGGCACCACTTGTGCTTCTTGACGGTGGACTTGATGCTGTAATTGAACATATCAAGAGCGAAGAACTAACTAAAACAGCAATACTTTGCTACAGCGACGATAAGGATGCTGTGGCAGAAAAGCTTCCCGATGCCGATATTTTCATTCTCGGCGCAAGGAATAATATTAATGAGCAGGCACATCATTTGTTCTCAATACTCAGAGAGGCTGATGAGAGAAGCTATGACAGGATCTATGCGCCCCTTCCTTCGAAGG
>CAZUJY010000002.1:0-35985 GCA_964620565.1 uncultured Ruminococcus sp.
GCCCATAGGCAGACCGGTAAGCGAGTTTTTGAATATTTGCTCAAAGCCGAGGAATTTTATAATGCCTTCGTATACTGAAGGATGGAAGCGAAGACCGCCCTTGTAAGGACCGATAGCGCTGTTGAACTGAATACGGAAGCCACGGTTTACCATTACCCTACCGTCGTCTGCGATCCAGGGAACACGGAACTTGATAATTCTCTCGGGCTCTACAAGGCGCTCAAGAACGCCGCTCTCTATGTACTCGGGACTCTGCTCAAGAACCGGCTCAAGCGACTCAAGAACCTCAAGGACTGCCTGGTGAAATTCAGGCTCGCCGGGGTTGCGTCTGATGACCGTTTCCATAAGCTCGTTAAGATACTGTAATTTGAACATGATTCTTCTCCTGAAAAGTAAGATACAAAAAATATAACACAAAAAACGGCAAAAATCAATAGATTTTGCCAAGAAAATCCCAAGAAGGAGGAAATGGCGCCGACAGAGAGCCAAAAACCAGAATATTGAAGCAGCAGAAATCTAAAATAAAATTGCCCGCCAGAGCCTCCGCCTGGTATCTATTCTCCAGCGGAGTGACCAAGGGAGTAGGGTTTATCGTAACGCCTATCTTCACAAGGCTGATAAGCGATGAGGCGTACGGAAAAATTATACTTTATATGACCCTGTTAGGCGGCGCATCTCTCATCTGCTCGGCATTCAATTCAGGCAGCGCGATATACCGTGGTCTGCAGCTTAATGAGGACGAGCAGGGATCATTTTTACAGGCGGCGCTTACCCTTTCGGTATGCGTTTCGCTACTAATTAGTCTACTATTATTTACATTTTCGCCATTTTTAGAGCTGAAACGGGTGTTTTATATACCTTTGACCCTTCAGCTTTTGTGTGACGGAATAATCGGAATCATGATGAGCCGCGCAAGGTTTTACTATAAATATAAAACGGTGGTGGCGGTTAATCTTGTAAGCTCGGTTTTGCCCGCTGTAATAACCGTCTGGGCGCTGAAAACCAGGGATTTCGGCTACCCTGTAAGGATATATTCTCTCTTGTTCGTTTCCATCTGCATTGCCGCATTTTCGCTCTGGTGGATACTCTCACAAAAGAGGTCGGAGCCAAGCCGCAAAAAAATAAAAAGCGCATTTAAATTTGCATTACCTCTGCTGCCCCATTCGGTGTCAAGCGCTGTAACCGGACAGGCGGACAAGATAATCATTTCCTCGGTTATGGGAGCTGGAGCATTGGCAAAATACTCGGTGGTGTACTCTATGGGTGCGGTGCTTCAGTTCGTGGTGACGGCGGTGGGCTCGGCTCTATCCCCCTGGATGATCCGTCGGCTGAAGGCGGAGGAGCCGAGGAAAATATCCGAGCTGATCGCTCCTATGACGCTGGGCTATTGCGCGCTGTCGCTCTGCCTTGTGGGAGCGGCTCCCGAGGTGCTACGTATTCTGGCGCCCGAGGAGTATTTCGATGCCTTCCCCGCCCTGCTTCCCATCGCCCTTTCAACACCATTTTATTTTATCTCCACGGTGGCGACGGTGGGCATTGCCTATTCGGGCAGAATAAGAGAATCGGTATTTATCTCTCTGACCGACGCTGTGCTTTGCATTATCCTTAATTATATGCTTATCGATCGGCTCGGTTACTTCGGCGCAGGTCTATCCTTGCTTATATGTCAGACGGTGAATGCTTCTCTCGGCATTGCTCTGCTCCCCAAGGATCAAGGACGAAGGATGATCGGAATTAAAAAAACGGCTATGGCGATACTTCTTTCCATACCCGTCGGGATAGTTATTTCGGAGCTTCGTGAGAGCATTATAGGCAGAGGAATTATGCTGATAATTCCCGCATTTATGCTGATATACTGCCTCATCAAAGCAAAGGAGCTTGTTCTTGAAAAAGGCAGGAAAATAGGCGTATAATGTTTATTTTGTTATAGAAAAAAGGGCTTTCGCCCTTTTTTCTAATATTCGTCATCATCCTCGATGGGCATTTCTCTCGCCTCGGCGGAGTAGACCGAAAGCAGCTCGGCAAAGCCATCGCTTGACTCGATAAGTATCTCCGCACGCTCGTATCTTCCGCTTGTGGTAAGGCGGTAGCTCTCGGCAGGATCGAGGGTGGGAAGATAGGAGTATTTTACAACGCCCGAGGGGGTCTTATGATCACGCCTCTCCTTCGCACTCTCCTTCTCCACCCTAACGATCTCGGCAAGTCCGATACGGCAGAGGGTGGTATATCTCTTTCCTATCTGCTGGCGGACAACAAAAATGGGTCTATCAGAGGAGTCGAAGGTTATATCATAGTAATAGCTGGGGGAGATATACTTTGTGTAGGTAACGAGAGCGGCACACAGAAGGACCACTCCCACAAGGCTGACAACTCCCTTATACGTGGAGATCAGCGTGGAGCAGATAATAAACAGAAAGGCAAGCAGCATACAGGCTATAAATAGCGTTCTCGCCTTATTATTCGTAGGCTTCGGCTTTACCGAAAATTCTCTTATCATAGTTATCTCCCTTCCTTTTTAGTTTATTATATCACAAAGGAGAGACTTTTTCAACAAAAAATACAAAAAAGGCCCGAATTCAGACCACGCTCACAGAGTACAGCCCAAAATCAGACCTTTTTCTTACAATAATGATATTATTAAAAGAGGTTGTCCCTGCCGTAGTACATATCCCGCTTCTCTTCCTCGGTCAGATTGTCAATGTCAAGGCCCTGGCGCATTGCGGTCCAGGCACGGTTGGGAACGGGAGGATTAAAGGCGGGAAGCTCGATGCCGGGAGTGTTGATACCCGATACGGCGCCGGGAGCATCCTTGCGGTAGTTTCTCACGTTGTGCTTTTCGGCTGCTTCGGCGGTTTTCTTCTTGTTATCCTTTTCCATAAAAAGCTCCTTTTGTTTTTTAGCCATTGGCTATGCTTATTTTGTCCTTTTTATGCCGATTTATGAGTTTGGCTTGATTTTTAGATGTGATTATGCTAAACTAGTGGCAGAAAAAATATAAAAGGAGCATTTTTTGTGCTTTACAACAATTTAAGCGGGTATTTCAGAGAAAAATACGGAAGGCGGCTTGGAAAAATCTGTATTGACGGCGGATTTTCCTGTCCCAACCGTGACGGAAGCTGCGGTGAGGGCGGCTGTATCTACTGCGGTGAGCGTGGCGCCGGCGAGCATATCGATCCTACCGCATCTATCGGCGAGCAGGTAAGGCTTGCCATTGCGAATGCAGAGGACGACGAGCTTTTCGTTGCATATTTTCAGAATTTCACCAACACCTACGCCCGAGTGGATACACTTCGTGAGAGATATGATGCGGCGCTTATCGACGGGAGGATAAGGGTGCTGGCTATCGGCACAAGGCCCGATTGCATCGACGAGGAGATAGCAGAGCTCATCGCATCATATAAGAGCCGTGTGGACGTGTGGGTGGAGCTCGGACTTCAGACAGCAAGCGACAGAACTGCGGATATCATCAACCGAGGCTATCACCGTGAGGTATTTGAGCAGGCGATGGCGATACTGAAAAAACACGATATTCCCGTTGTCGTTCATCTTATAGTCGGTCTGCCCGGAGAAAATGCCGAGGACGTGCATGCGACGGTGGAGTATATCAACCGCTTTGATCTGTTCGGACTGAAGATACACTCGATCTACGTTATGCGTGGCACAAGGCTTGCAAAGATGTACGAAAGAGGCGAGTACACTCCCCCCTCTCTTGATTATTACACCGAGTGTGCGGTGTATATTCTGACCCATATAAAGCCCGGCCTTACGGTACATAGACTTACGGGAGATTGTCCGAGAGATATGCTTATCGCGCCCGACTGGAACAGGTCAAAAAACGAGATAATTAATACTATTGTTTACAAAATGCAGCAAAAGGGGCTGTCTCAAGGCTGTCTTAACTGAAAAAAACGCTTGTGCACTTTTTTGTGCATAAGCGTTTTTTATTGCTTTTTGCGATAAATTATTGACTCTGCTTAGAGTATTTTTACAAGCAGTATGATTATCTTAAATCATTTTTTCAAGAATTGTAATTACGTTGTTCTCCAGCTCATCAAAGGACATATTAAGATTGCCCTTAAAGTAATCTACCATTGTATCAACGCAGGCGTTGGCAACAAAGCTTATCTGCAGGTGACGTACGGCTTTATTGCTTGAGAGAAGAGGCGACTTTATTTTCTCAAGCACTCGCTTTATGAAAATATGCTTGACCTTATCTACGAAGAACACCGCATCGGGCGAGCCCGCAACTTTTTTGTAAATTTCCTCATTCTCCTTGAGAAAAGCAAATATGCTTCTGATATACACACGGTAATCTGCGGTCTTGTCGGCCTCCATGGCATCTATTATGCTATCCAATTCAAAAACAAGCTCGCTCATCATCTCGTCGGCTACCGCATAGACGTCCTCGTAATGATTGTAAAAGGTGCTTTTCGCAATGTCAGCCCTCTCGGCAAGCTCGGATACGGTAATGCTGGAGATCAGCTTCTTTTCATCTATCAGATCAACGAAGGCGCGGCGGATCATTTTTTTGGTTCTTGTAGAATTTCTATACTCTTTTTTCATACTTTGTTCATATCCTTTTTTTAGATTTTTGGACGATTTAAGACGCCGTGTCCAAATTTGTAAAAACAAATAATTTTAGTCGTTGACTTTAATATGTGCTTATTATAGTATAAAATCACAAAAAAGTCAAGTTTTTAAGGAGGTCAAAGTGAAAAAAGCCAGAAAGCACTCGGGTACGTTTATACACAGAGTATCCGAATTCATTGTAGACAAAAGATTATTTATCTTCCTGTTTGTCATCGCCGGTATGATCTTCTCTGCTTTTTCTATAGGATGGGTGGAGGTTGAAAACGACCTGACCGAATTCCTGCCCGACGGATCCAGCTCGCAAATGGGAGCAGACGTAATGTTTGAGGAATTTACCCTTACGGGTATGGCGCAGATAATGGTTGCCAATATTTCTCTTGAGGACGCATGGGATCTGAGTAAAAAAATACAAGAGGTCGACGGCGTACAGATCGTTGTTTTCGGCGAGGATAAAGCCTATTACAACAACGCCTCCGCCTGCTATACACTGATCTTCGATTATCCTCAGAGCGATCCGAAATGCGAGGCTTCCCTCGACGAGATAAAGGCTATACTGTCCGGTCACGACGCATATATCAGCTCGGATATCGGTAATCCCATAGGAGATATTCTCGACGAGGAGATTACTCTTATGATCTTGGTAGCGGGTATTATCGTTATAATAATGCTTATGCTCACCTCAAAATCCTTGGTTGAGGTTCCGGTAATCCTGATAACCTTCTTTGCAGCTATGGTGCTTAATATGGGCACCAACTTCATATACGGCAAAATATCCTTCGTATCGAATTCGGTAACCAGTCTGCTTCAGCTTGCGCTGTCTCTGGACTATGCAGTCATACTTATTAACAGATACCGTGATTCAAGCAAGAGACTTCCTCTCAGAGAATCGGTAGTGGAGGCTCTTGAAAAATCGGTGCCCGAGGTGTTCGGCAGCTCGCTTACCACCGTGGGCGGTCTTGCCGCAATGATGTGCATGCAGTTCAAGCTTGGCCCCGATATGGGTATGTGTCTTATCAAGGCTATACTCTTCGCTATGCTGTCGGTATTCGCGCTGATGCCCGGCTTACTTATGATATTTGGTAAGGCTATAATCAAGACACAGCACAAGAGCCTTATCCCCAATATGTCATTTATCGGCAAGTTCGCATATAAGGCGAGAAAGGTCATTACACCTCTTTTCGTGGTGATAGTGATCGCAGCTATGCTGATTTCCTCCGCCTGCCCCTTCTCCTACGGATACACCAATCAGGAGGCGGCGAAGCTCAACGATCAGACTATGGCGAAGAAGATGATCAGCCAGAACTTCGGTGCGACCAATATGATAGCCCTGCTGGTTCCCTCGGGTGATTTCGAAAAGGAGGCTGCGCTCCTTAAAGAGCTGGAATCACGTGATGAGGTTGGCAGCACTATGGGAATTGCCGGAATGGAGTTAATCGATGGTTATACCCTTACCGACAAGCTGACACCAAGGGAGTTCTCCGAGCTTATCGACCTTGACTATGAGATCGCAACCGTGATATACGCGGCATACGCTGCGTCAAATGAGGAATACGGCAGTATTATCAATGATATTTCAAAATACAAAGTTCCTTTAATTCATATTGTAGAATTTGCCGTAGAACAGATAGATTCCGGCATGATCGATCTTGAAGGAATCGATATGAGCGGCATTGGTGACATGGCCGGCATGGCAGGAATGGGTGACGTAAGCAGTCTGCTCGGTAACGCTAAGGAGCTGCTTGACACTGCGCTCTCCATGACGGTCGGCGAGAATTACAGCAGAATGGTGATCTACTTAAATCTTCCCGACGACAGCGACGAGACCTTTGCCTTCATCGAGGAGATGAAGTCTATTGCAAGCGACTATTACGATGGCGCTAATGTATATGCGGTGGGCATGTCCACAACCTCCATGGACTTCAAGGAATCCTTCCAGATGGACAACTTTATTGTAACCGCTGTTTCTATCATCATCGTCCTTATAGTTCTGCTCTTCTCCTTCAAATCAATTGCAATGCCCATTATTCTGATACTTGTTATTCAGGGATCGATATGGATAAACTTCTCCATACCTTCGATTATGGAGACCCCCATATTCTTCCTCGGATATACTATAATTTCCGCAATACAGATGGGCGCGAATATAGATTATGCCATAGTTATAGCGACCAGATACAACGAGTTAAAGCACGAGATGGATCAGAAGCAGGCTATTATTGAGACGATGAATTTCGCCTTCCCCACGGTTATTACCTCGGGAACTATAATGTCGTCAGCGGCGCTTCTTATCGGATATATGTCCTCTGAGGCGACTATCTCAAGCCTTGGTATCAACCTTGGACGTGGAACAATAATTTCCATTATTCTCGTTCTCTTCGTACTGCCAAGCCTTCTGCTTGTAAGCGACAAGCTTGTGGATAAGACCAGCTTCAAGCTCTTTAAGAAGAAGAAAAAGGCAGAGGAGATTCACGACGGCAGGGTATACGTCAGCGGTCGTGTAAGCGGTGAGATCCACGGCGTGATAGATGGTGAAATTGATGCTGTTATTGACGGAAATGTAAATCTTAATTTACTTTCGGGGCAAATAAATCAGGGAAAGGAGGATGAGGCAAATGAAAAATAATAAGAAAATTATCAGTCTTTTACTCTCCCTCTCCCTTGTATTTTTGATCTCTGCGCCTCTGTTTTCGCCCATTATAAGCTATGCGGCGGCAGAAACTATATATATTGAAAGCGCAGAGGATCTTATGGAGCTTTCTCACAAATGCTCCTATGACGCCTGGTCGGTTGGAAAAACGGTAGTTCTCACAAAGGATATTTCGCTTGAGGGTCTGGACTTTAAGCCTATCCCCTCCTTCAGCGGAACATTTGACGGTGACGGACACACTATAAGCGGTCTTAATGTTTCGGGCGCTTACTGTCCTGCGGGCTTTATCTCCACTCTTGAGGAGGAGGGAGAGGTAAAGAATCTCACCATTTCCGGAGTTGTCTCCCCTCAGGGTGACAAGGGATGTGTCGGCGGTATCGTCGGCGACAATTACGGTAAGATCACCGACTCCCGCTTTATCGGTACGGTAGTGGGCTCGTCCGATGTGGGCGGTATTGCAGGTATAAACGAGCTTAGCGGCAGTATTTCGGACTGCTCTGCCTCGGGCGAGATCGTCGGCGAGAACCGTGTAGGCGGTATTGCAGGAACGAATAACGGCATTATCTCCTCTGCAAAAAACGAGGCGAAGGTGAATACGGTTGCCGTTAATTCCTCGCTGACCCTTGATGAGATAAATCTCTCTCTTACTCTTGATATTACAAAGCTTCCCTCCTTCAAGAGCGGCAGTGTAAACGATATCGGCGGTGTGGCGGGTTATTCCACGGGAATTATCCTCGGCTGCTCAAACGAAGGCCGTGTGGGTTATCCCCACGTAGGCTATAACGTGGGCGGTATCGCAGGCCGCAGCAACGGACACATCAGCAGCTGTCAGAACTTGGCAGAGGTGCTTGGTCGAAAGGACGTAGGCGGTATTGCAGGACAGATGGAGCCTCATATCAGCTATACTCTCTCCGAGGATCTTCTGGCAGAGCTTAAGGCAGAGCTTGACGAGATGAGCAGCGTGATAGACGGCGCAGCCAGCTCGACAGGCGGCGGTATTCCTACTATTTCCGCAAGGCTTGACAGCATTCTCGAAAGCCTTGACGGAGCAAGCGATTCGCTTAATATTCTTATCAACAACGGAACCGAGTACGGCGATCAGTTTATCGGCGAGATAAACAGGCTGGGGGAAATTCTTGACGAGGTCATCTCTCAGCTCTCGGGCATTACCTCCGACGTTCCTACCCTTTCTACCCTTATCGGCAACAGCTTTGAGAAGCTTGAAAGCGCTCTCGGCAGCCTAGAGGAGATCTCCGCTATCGGTCAGGATGCGCTGATCGACCTGAAGGACGCAAGCGACGATGCGTCGGCGGCATTCGGTAATATAAGCGACAGCATTACGGCTATTGAAGCGGGACTTTCTTCCCTGCAGAATTCTCTTGAGATCAAGGATAAGGCGCAGGCAGAGGCGGCTCTCGACACAATACTCGGCGGTCTTTCTGAGCTTACGGAGGGCTTTGACAGTCTGACAACCGCTCTTGAGGACGTGAACTCGGTGCTTGGAAATGCGGCTTGGGTTGACGACGGAATAGGTCAGCTGTCCGAGCTGGTTAAAATCTTCGGTGACGTTACCGATTCGATAGCGGAAATATATGACGCTACCACCGTAATCAAGGAGAACCTTGATATAAACTGGAACAAATTTACCGAGGCAGGCTCTTCGCTTAGCGATGCCGTCGGTCACTTCGCAGAGGCGGCAAGAGGACTTGCCGATGCGATGGCGCTGATGGATCGGGGTCTGTCGAAGATCAGCGACGGACTTGATAAGCTGTCTTATGCGGTGAGCATTAAGGATGCCGCAGCCGTGGAGGGCGCTATGCAGGAGATCGGCGCAGGCTTTGAGGAGCTTATCGCCGCATCTGCGAAGGTAAGCGAGGCGCTTGCTGATATTTCGGATATTATAGCAGAGCTTGAGGCGGGAGGAAACCTCTCTGACCTGTTTGGCGATGCAGCTGACGCTATCGGCAGACTTGCCACGGCGGGCGGTGAATCGAGCTCGGCGCTTATTAAGCTTTGGGGCGGTGTTTCCACACTGATTGACAACCTCGAAATTGACTACGATATGATAAGCGAGGGCGGCGGTCTGATAGTCGGCGGACTTGACGACGTGACAGAATCGCTCGGTAAGATCAGCACTGCGGCAGATGCCCTTGCTGACGGAATGACCTCCCTTGACAACGCAATAAAGGCTATCGAGGAGGCTGTTTCGATAAAGGACGAGGCGGCGCTTCAGTCAGCGCTTGATGAGGCATACACCTCTCTTGGAAAAATAATCGACTCTATGCAGCAGCTTGCGGCTGTTCTCAAAGAGGTTACAGACACCCTTGAGGAAGCGAAGCTCTGGGGCGATGAGCTTATCTCGGCTATGGGCGGTGTGACAAAGGGACTCTCCGAGATGTCGGACGGACTTATCACCCTTCGTGACGGTGTCGATCTATTAAGACAAAATATAAGCTTTGATCCCGACGAGGCGGAGGCAGGACTTGACCATATCCGTCTTGGCCTTGTGAAAATGGCAGACGCTGCCTTGAATATTGAGGAGCTGTTCGGCCATTTATCCGACGCTCTTGATACGATCTACGAGGCTGGCGATACCCTGCCCTCTGCCATAGACGATCTTGAAGGTGCTGTTGGCTATCTTGCGAACGCAATGGCACTTCTCTCCTCTATGTCGGAAAAGATAGACGCACTTGTGGGCTATCTCGACGGAGTTGACCCCATTCAGCTCCCCACCCCGAGCGCCGCTATCACCGAGGAGGCAAATAAGCTGTTTATCTATATTTCGGCTATTGAAAACGAGCTGAAGGCTCTTAACTCGGATATTACCTCCCTCTCCTCCGATCTCGTGGAGAGAGTGGGCAGACTTAACGTCATTATGACCAAGATCAGCGAAACGATCGTTGATACTATCTACGGTATCGATGACGGCGAGCTTATTGACACAAGCGTTGCCGAGAGCGAGATCGAGACCGTGACAAACGGCAGAATATTCTCCTGTCAGAATATGGGAAATATTGAGGGCGACAGAAACGTCGGCGGTATTGCAGGCGTTATAGGTCTTGAATATACCCTTGATCCCGAGGATGACGGCGAGGATGAGCTTACACTTACGCAGAAAAAGCAATATCAGCTGAAGGCTGTTATCCACGCATCGATAAATTCGGGCGCCGTTACGGCAAAATACGACTATGTCGGCGGTATTGCGGGCAAAATGGATATGGGGCTTATCTACGGAGCCGAGAGCTACGGCAGTATTGAGAGCCTTAAGGGTGACTATGTTGGCGGTATTGCAGGCATCAGCGCAGGACTTATCTCAAGCAGCTTTGCAAAATGCTCGCTGGGTGGCGACAAATACGTTGGAGGTGTAGTCGGCTCGGGTGTTAAGGAGAGCTATTCGGGTGACTCAAGCACCGTTAGAAACTGCTACACTATGGTTGAGATCACAAGATTTACCCAGTACGGCGGCGCTATCGCAGGTATAAATACCGGTAATTTCTTAGAGAACCTCTTTGTTTCGAACAGTCTTGCGGGAATCGACCGCATAAGCTATTCCGGTAAGGCAGAGCCTATCTCCTATGAGGATCTGGTCAAGAGAAGAATCATTCCCGACGGCTTTTACAGTATGACGCTGAGATTTGTGGCTGACGGTGTGGTTATCCACTCGGCAGAGTTCGAGTACGGCGCATCCTTCGATCAGTCGGTGTTCCCCGAGATCCCCGAGAAAGAGGGTCACTTCAGCAGATGGGACAGAACCGAGCTAAACTGCCTTACCTTCGATACGACGGTAAATGCGGTCTATTACCCATACGTCAGCTCCATCGTAAGCGAGGAGGAGCGTGAGGGCGGCAGAAATGTTTTCTTCGTTATCGGACAGTTTACCGACACCGATTCGCTTACCGTTGAAAAGGGCTGTGACACCTCGGGACTTGTGCCCGAAGAAAATCTTATCACCAAGGGAGAGCTTGTGGAGAGCTGGCGCATAACTATTCCCAGCGACGGCCTTGACACAAATAATATCCACTTCCTGCCCGAAGGCGAGAACGCGGTGATCTACCTTAAGACCGACGGAATCTGGACCAAGGTGGATGCGAAGGAATTCGGCAGCTATCTTACCTTTGACGCAAAGGGTGACGTTGTTGAGATCGCTGTGGTTGAGGAGTCGCTTAATATCAGCATTGAGCTGATCATCTGCGTCGCTTTGATACTTGTGCAGACGGTAATCATCATCTGCATCGTAGCAAAGGTCAGAAGAGATAAGAAAAAGGCTCAGGGCGGTGAAAAGGCCACCGCAAAGAAATAGTAAAACAAAAAATGACCGCCGCAGAAAGCTCTGCGGCGGTTTTGTTATCTAAATTATTTATTGAACAGCGAAATAAGATATACCTCGCCCTGCTTTACCGACAGGATAAGTCTTGCGGAGGACACGTCCACATCCTTCGAGCGATAGACAGAGCCCTTACCACGGCTGCCGCCCGGAGTGGTCTTTGTAACCGTGCAGGTGTTGTAGGGGGATGAGGTGAGGATGATCTCCAGCTTACCCTCATAGCCACGGGTAACCAACATGATAGCTCCCTCGTCGCTTCCAACAGCGGCAAGAGTATACAGCTCCTTTCGGCTATCGTCACCGGTATCAATAGCTGTACCCAGCTTATAGAGCTTTGAGAAATTACACATTACGCTGTATGCTGCGTAGTGATGAGGGGTGGTGTGGTCGTCCATGGAGAACAGAGCGTTTTCTCTCGAATAAGCGTCCGAGCAGGAGTACATCAGCATATCCGCAGAGCTTTTCTGCGCCATTATCAGCGCTGCGCCAAGCTCGGAGGGCAGGCTCTCACGAAGGGCGGGAGGTGTGCCGCCACGGTCGACGGTATTATACTCACAGATAATGCTCCTGGTACGGCGCAGACCTGCATTGTCAAGATAGCTTCTTGCATATCTTGCGTGAAGCGCCAGCTCCTCGGGGCTGGAGGTGTAGCATGCCCAGGTGAAGAAGTCGAGAGGCGCCTCGGTCTCAGGCTTGGTTATGTAGGAGAAAAACTGCTGCATAAAGGGCACGTAGCTCTTCATCTCCTCGCTGGAATTAAGTCTGTTCAGCGAATAGAAGCCACGGGCTCCGTATGCGCCGATCTTTATTCTTGGGAAGCGCTCTCTCAGGTGATTTGCGGTGATGCGGTAAAGCTCAAAATACTCGGTTCTGTCCCCTGCCCAGCACTCGGGAGTGTCGGGAGCAGACCATATTTCCCAATACTTTATACCCATCTTAAAGCCGTTTGCCCAGCCCTCGTTATAGTGCATAACGATATGCTCGCAGATCCTCGCCCACTTTTCCTTGTCCTTTGGAGGACGGGCATAGAGCTTACGTGCATAGGGCTCTCTGCTCTCACCAAGACGGAAGAAGATGCCTGCGCCCGTGTTGCGAATGGATGCAAGATAAAGGTCTGTGGGAAGGAAGTTGTATGACTCCTCAAGGCTCTCGTCTGCATCAAAATCGGGAAAAATGCAATGGATATTTACGTACTGATTATGTCCGTACTCACCTGCCGAGCCTGCGGTACGTACAAGCGGAACACCCATCTCACAAAACTCGTCGCTGAAGTCAAAGGGCAGATCGTACCCGCCCGAGCGAGGGCCGCCATTTATACATCCGAGAGGCTTTATCCTGCCGCTTTTTTTCTCAAAATCTACTCTTATCTCCTTTTTCTGCATAACACGTCGCCTTTCTGTTTTCTATAATTATTTTATCAAAGTTTAAGGTGCTTTGTCAAGGGCTTTACCGTGGGATAATATAGCTTTTTTAACGGATTTTTGTCAAAAGGCTTCTTTTGTTATTGCAAAATCATCATAGATTTGATATAATAATATCAACCTTTTTCTGGAGGATACTGATGAAGTACAGATTTAACCTGAGAATTGTGGCTTTACTGATAACCGTCGTAATGCTGCTGTCGCTGCTCTGCAGCTGTAAGCCTGTCATCGGGCTTGACGAAATTCCCGAATATTCGGGCAGGGCATACGTTGAAATTAACGGCGGCGAGCCCTTCTTCACAGAGGATGAGATAACCACCGAGGCATTTGAAAGCTATGCGCCCCTTGATGCTCTCGGGCGGTGCGGCGTGGCATTCGCCTGCATCGGAATAGAGCTTATGCCCACCGAGGAGAGAGATGATATCAGCTCGGTAACACCGTCGGGCTGGGAGTACAACGGTATTTCCAATAATAACGAGTACGACTTTGTGGAAAACGGCTACGTTTACAACCGCTGTCACCTTATCGGCTTTCAGCTGGCGGGAGAGAACGCCAATGAGCGTAATCTCATCACCGGCACAAGATACCTGAATATAGAGGGTATGCTGCCCTTTGAGAATGAGGTTGCCGACTACGTTGAGACCTATGAAAGACACGTGATGTACCGTGTCACACCTATTTATGCAGGGCTTGACTTTGTGGCTCAGGGTGTGCTTATGGAGGCGTATTCGGTTGAGGATGACGGACGCGGGGTCTGCTTCTGTATCTTCGCATACAACGTTCAGCCGGGTGTGACCATCGACTACTTTACAGGCGCCAACGCAGCAAACGGTGAGGAGCTGCCTGAGATCGACACCGAGGGTGACGACAAACTTAACGGTGGAGAGGGCGGCGAAAACGACACAGGTGACGGCAGCGCAAACGAGGGTGGCACAGATGGTGACGGTACCGAAGGCGGCAGTGACGTTAACCCCGAGGAAGCCGACTACGTGCTTAACATAAACAGCAAGAAATATCATCTCCCGGGCAAGAGCTGTGCCGAGAGTATCAAGGAAGAAAACCGAGAATATTTTATCGGCACGAAGGAAGAAATCGAGGCAAAAGGCTACATCGCCTGCAAGATTTGTAATCCATAGTTTACATATTTGAAAAAATCGAGCCTTTGAAAGAGCTTTTTTGCAAAGGTATTCAGAAAAAAGCGAGGTTGGTATGACAGAGCGTGACAGGGTAAAATTTGAAAGACTTGCCGATATATTCAAGAGAAATTTCAGGGTCACAAGGCTTTATTCGGGCTATCTTGAGCAGTGTCCCGAGGCTATAAGCAAGGAAATGATCCACACCTTGACAGCCGATGGAGAAATATCTCAAACAGCGGCGATCTCCGCACTTCTCTCAGAGATATTCGGCCTCGACTTTGACAAGCCCGAGGACAGACGGATCATTATGGATTACATCACTCCGTCTATCAGGCTTCTTGACACGGGAAAGTATACCGAAAACCCCTACTATAAAAACATCTCCCTTGAGAGCGTCAAGGACGGCAGCTGGGAGATACGCCCGGAGGAGTACAAGCCCTATCAGGCTGTGATCTGCCACGATATGATAATTAACGATGATTTTACCGAGCTCCCTCCCCTCGGCTTCTTTACCGAGAGCTTCCGCTTCCCTGCCATTCTGGAAGACGGAAACGAGTGGATGACGCTTACGCCCGTGGATCTTGACACCTGCGAGGAGGCTATCGAAAAAGCTCACGGAAGGGTGGTTACCTTTGGTCTCGGTCTTGGCTACTACGCCTATATGGCGTCCGAAAAGGATGAGGTTGAATCGGTGACGGTGGTGGAGCTGTCGGAGGATGTCATCCGTCTATTCAAGGAGCATATCCTTCCTAAGATGCCCAACGCCCACAAGATAAAAATCGTCAGATCTGACGCATTTGAATACGCCGAAAGGGTTATGCCGAGGGAGAATTTTGATATAGCATTTGTGGACACCTGGCGTGATGCGGGCGACGGCGCTCCTATGTATAAGAGGATGAAGGCTCTGGAGAGCCTGTCCCCCGATACCGAGTTTCTCTACTGGGTCGAGGGCTTCCTTCGCTCAAGAGTGAGGGCGGAAAAATTCTGCGATCTCTACGAGGAGTATGAAAAGGGAGAGCTTTCTCTAAGCTACGGGGAGATCGAAGAGGAGCTTCGGAATATATAAATTATCAAAGAAAAAAGGCTTAAAACGCCTGAATTTCGGGTATTTTCAAGTATTTTCTGCCAAAATTTCGCACAGAGCCGCAATTTAACCATAGTTAAGGTGTGTAAAATATAATAAAAATAGAATCAAATCTTTTTTTGGAGGACTTATGAGAATATTATTTGCTGAGGACGAAAGATCGCTGTCAAAGGCGGTCGTCGCACTGCTTGAAAAGAATAATTACTCGGTGGATGCCGTATACGACGGCGAGGAGGCTCTTGAGTATATTGAGGGCGGCAATTACGATGCCGTGATCCTCGATATTATGATGCCCAAGCGTGACGGTATCAGCGTGCTTCGTGAGATGAGAGCACGCGGACACAGTATTCCCGTTCTCATTCTGTCCGCCAAGGCAGAGGTCGACGACAAGGTGCTTGGACTTGATTTGGGCGCTAACGACTATCTCACAAAGCCCTTCTCTGTGAAGGAGCTGCTTGCAAGAATAAGAGCTATGACCAGAAGCGGCGAGGGTCAGGTGGACTCCAAGCTGAAGTTCGGTGAGCTTACCCTTGATCTTGCCACATACGAGCTTTACGGCAGCGGCGGATCCTTTAAGCTTGCGAACAAGGAATTTCAGATGATGGAAATGCTGATGCGCAATCCCGGTCACCTTATCTCCACCGAGAGATTTATGGAGAAGATCTGGGGATATGACAGCGAGGCTGAGATCAATATTGTGTGGGTATATATTTCCTATCTGAGAAAAAAGCTGCTTATGACCGGCGCGGGAGTGCAGATAAAGGCGCATAGAAACTCCGGCTATTCGCTGGAAAAGATCTGATATGTTAAAAAAGCTTAAAAGCAAGTTTATTTTAGCCGCACTGGTGGCTATATCCATCGGTATCGGTCTCATAATCGGTATTATCAATATTATTAACTTCCGTACCGTAATTCTGGATGCGGACGATATGCTGATGCTGATAGAGAAAAACTCGGGTAAGCTGCCTATCAAGCCCGAGGATATGCCTCCCGATCTTGATATTGAGATCACCCCCGAGTCGCCTTATGAGTGGAGATACTTTACGGTAACATACAGGGATGGACGTCTGCCTGCGGCGAATACCTCCAACATTGCCGCCGTTAACAATGAGACGGCTATAAATATGGCGAATACGGTTATGAAGACTGACAGGAGCAAGGGCTTTTTAGGTCAGTACCGCTATTTTGTCAACGAAGAGCCCGATCAGACCGAAATATTTTTCCTCGACTGTCAAAGGTCGCTTAACAATGCAACCACCTTCCTTGTAGTAAGTATTGCTGTTTCGGCTCTGAGTATTTTTATTATTCTGCTTTTACTGTGGATCATGGCGGAGAGGATAGTTAAGCCTATGTCCGACAGCTACGAGAAGCAGAAGCAATTTATCACCGACGCAGGTCACGATATTAAAACTCCCATCACCATTATCGACGCAGACGCAGAGCTACTGGAGATGGAAGTAGGTGAAAACGAGTGGCTTTCAGATATAAAGAAGCAGACCACAAGGCTGGCCTCACTGACGGGAGATCTTATCTATCTCTCCAGAATGGAGGAGACCGAGAGCGTGCCTCACGGAGACTTCCCTATCTCCGATCTGATAGAGGAGGTTGTAAGCTCCTTCGCTTCGCTTGCGAAAACCAAGGCAATTAAGATCAATGCAAGCATTCCTCCCGCCGTATATTACTATGGCGACGAGAATTCGGTGAGGAAGCTGATGACGGTTCTGCTGGATAACGCTATCAAGTATTCAGCCGAGGGCGAGCAGGTGGATCTGTCGCTTAAAAAGGTAGGAAAGCTTATTACTCTTAAGATCTCAAACCCCGCACCTCAGCTTGACTCCGAGACGGTAAAGCGTATGTTCGACCGTTTCTATCGCTCGGACAAGTCAAGATCCTCGGGCGGAGGATTTGGAATAGGACTGTCGGTTGCAAGCGCAATCGTCGCCGCCCACAAGGGTAAAATCACCGCTGAAAAGCTGGGGGATTTGCTGACTATTGAGATAATTATGTAATCAAAAAGCCGCTTTTGGTAAACTTTTGTTTGCTTTATGCGGCTTTTTGTTCTTTTTTTATCTATTTTTGGTGTTTTTTTCAAAAAGGATATTGACCTAAAGAATAATTTATTATATAATTAATGAAGAAAAGATCAGGAAGGAAATTCAGTATGTTAAGTAGTCTTACCAAAAGCACCTACGAGGCAATACTACGTGCCGAGCTGCGTCCCGCTATGGGCTGTACCGAGCCTATCGCTATCGCCTATGCCTCGTCCATTCTCGCCGAGCTGCTCGGCGGTGTGCCGAAGGAGATCGACGCTCGCTTCAGCGGAAATATTATAAAGAACGTGAAGAGCGTTATCGTTCCCGCAACGGGCGGACGGCACGGAATCGAGGCGGCTGTGGCGGCAGGTCTTGTATCCGCCCGTCCCGACAAGCGACTTGAGGTTCTGACGGTGCTTTCCGCCGAGGACGGCAAAAGGATCGATGCGGTAATGAAGGGCTGTAAGATCACAGTCAACAAGCTGAATACCGGCTGCAGCTTTGAGCTTGAGCTGTACGGTGTACGTGAGGGTCATTCTGCCGCCGTCAAGATAAGCGGCGCGCATACCAACGTAACCGAGGCAAGCCTTGACGGTAACGTACATACAGATAAATACAATCAGATCACCATAGTTGAGGAAAGCGGCGAGGAGCCCGACTATTCCCTGCTTAACGTTCAGGATATTGTCAGCTATGCCGACGAGGTGGAGCTTGACAGTGTTCGTCCCTACCTTGAAAATCAGCTTGAGCTGAATATGGCTATTGCTAAAGAGGGTCTGACGGGCGAATGGGGTGCGCAGATAGGAAAGGTTATGCTCTCAATGGGTAATGACGTTTCAAGACGTGCGAGAGCCTATGCGGCGGCAGGCTCGGATGCGAGAATGAGTGGCTGTGAAAAGCCCGTGTGTATTATTTCGGGTAGCGGAAACCAGGGCATCACCGCATCCGTTCCGGTAAAGATCTATGCCGACGAGCTTGGCAAGAGCCATGACGAGCTGCTTCGTGCACTGCTTGTCTCCGACCTTATCACAATTCATCAGAAGACAGGCATCGGTACCCTTTCCGCATATTGCGGAGCTATCAGCGCAGGCGTTGGCGCAGGCGCAGGCATCTGCTATCTTCAGGGCGGAAGGTTCCGTGAGATCGCCCACACCCTCGTTAACTCGGTTGCCATTCTGTCGGGTACTATCTGCGACGGAGCAAAGCCCTCCTGCGCGGCAAAGATCGCTATGGCGGTTGAGGCAGGAATTATGGGCTATGAGATGTGGAAGTCGGGCAGACAGTTCCACGGCGGCGACGGCATCGTTACCAAAGGTGTTGAGAATACCATCAAGAACGTCGGCAGACTCGCCAAGGAAGGCATGAGCGACACCGACAGAGAGATTATTGAAATTATGTTAGGAATTTGATTTCAGCAGAGCTGGAATCAAACTTACTTAATTTATCTGTGACAAATTAAACTTCACTCGGGCAACGCCCGAACTTCACTGAAAGGACGCAAACAATGCGTCCTTTGTTTTTTTCAGAAAACTATTGCAAAATTTCTCTCACCGTGCTATAATTAAATTGTCACACGAACTAAATAATCGGCATGTTAGGGGTATTTTCTATTTTTAGGGGATATTATACCCTTTTTTGAGCATATCTAAACTAAATGAGTTTGGTAAAAATGCAAACTCCTCCACTAGTTTAGGTATGTGATAATATCCCGTTCCGATTAGTTTGTGTGACAACAATCGGAGTTTGCGTTTTTCGGTGTGTTGACTTCGGTTGGCACACCTTTTTGATTTTTTCAGGAGAGATAGGATGACCGAGTTTAATCTAGATGAGCTGTACGGGGAAATGAATTCCTATACTCAGCAGATTAAAAACTTGCAGGAAGGAATACTTGCATTTTCAAAAATGATAGACGAAGGCAAAGAATACGGGGAAAAGACGGAGAGCCTTAAAAAGACAAAAGAAAAGCTTGAAAAAGAGCTTTCGCTAACGCTATTCAAACGTGCTCTTACAGAAGGTCAAATATACAGAGAAAAAAGTAAATAAGGACAACAAAAACCGCAAAGCGAGATGCTTTGCGGTTTTTTATTCGGTTTGTTAAATCTTCAGAATGCTGGATGCTACCAGGATATAGACCATAAGGGATATGGCGTCTACAAGGGTGGTGATAAGGGGGGATGCCATTACCGCAGGGTCAAGGCCGATCTTCTTCGCCAGGATGGGCAGGGTTGCGCCGATGATCTTGGCAAGAATTATGGTTGCGGTAAGCGACAGCGATACCGTCAGGGCTACAAGGAGAGTTACGTCGGAATTACCGAGAAGAAGGCCGTCGATAAGCACAACCTTGGCAAAGGTTGCGACACCAACGGTAATCGCGCAGAGAACGCCTACACGCAGCTCCTTCCATATTACACGGAAGATGTCCGAGAACTCCACCTCGGAGAGTGATATGCTACGTGTAACGGTAACCGAGGACTGACCGCCCGAGTTACCGCCCGTACCCATTATCATAGGGATAAAGAGCACGAGAACGGCAGAGAGCCTTGCCTCAAAGCTGCCGAGAATTGCACTGGAGAGTGTAGATGAAAGCATCAGTATAAGGAGCCAAGGAATTCTTGACTTCCAGATATCGAACACGTTGGTTTTAAGATAGGGGGTATCGGACGCGGAGGTGATCGCAGCCATCTTAGCGAAGTCCTCCTCCGACTCCTCGATAATGACCTCAAGAGCATCGTCTACGGTGACGATACCCACAAGGCGGGACTCGCTGTCAACGACGGGAATTGCAAGGAAGCCGTACTTATCCAGCTTCATAGCAACATCCTCCTTGTCGTCGTGGGTGTGAACGGCAATAACGTTCTCATCCATTATGTCCGAGAGGCAGGTGTCGGGATCCGAGATAAGCAGATCCTTTGCGGTTACGATACCCTGCAGGCGCTTATCCTTTCCCGTAATATAACAGGTGTAGATGGTTTCCTTATCAATAGCAACACGGCGGATGTGAAGGAGCGCATCGGCAACCGTCATATCGCCGGTAAATCTCACGTACTCGGTGGTCATAACCGTTCCCGCAGAGTCCTTGGGATAGCGGAGAATCTTATTGATTATCTCACGGTCCTCGTGATCTGAGTTCTTAAGAATTCGCTTTACCACGTTGGCAGGCATCTCCTCAATAATATCAACCGTATCGTCGATATAAAGCTCGTCAAGAATGTCCGACAGCTCTCGGTCGGAGAACTTTAGGATAAGGTTCTCCTGCAGGTCGGAATCCATCTCAACGAAGGTCTCCGCCGCCAGCTCCTTTGAGAGCAGTCTGAAGAGTATGCTGTGATGCTTTTCGTCGATCTCCGAGAACAGCTCCGCAAGGTCGGGCGCAGGCAGATCCTGCACGTTGCGCTTTACCTCTGCGTACTTCTTCTGCTCCAAAAGATCTGTCAGTCTTTCCGAGGGGATTATCTCGTCCTCGTCGAAAAGACCAACGTTAATGTTCATTTCTTCCATTTTCGGCCTCCTTTCGACTTAAAAAGCCCGGGTGCCGTTATACAGAAATGCGCCCGAAAATGCTTTTTTCGTCAAATATTATTTTGCTTAAATAATTACACGGGTAAGGTGTACTTCGTCCGTCCGACATATCGGGCTCCTTTCTTTATATTTTGTATTTGCTACTTTCTTTAATTTTACTCCTTAGGAAGCGATTTGTCAAGAGTATTTTTCAATAAGCAGATCAATTTCATCCTCGGTGTAAACATCGATGCCCTGCTCTATCAAAAGCTCTGCCGCAACGCCGTGTCCGTCGGTAAGAGTGCCGCTGAAGGTACCGTCGTGGATCCTGCCCTTGCCGCAGGATGGACTGCGTGCCTTAAGAAGCGCTGCGACGCAGGAAAAGTCCCTTGCTCGCTGAAGCGCCGCCTCGGCTCCTGCGCGAAAATTAGCCGTAACGTCCTTGCCGTCACGCATAAGAACCCTGTCGCCCACTCGCTCGCTGGCGGTACGGGGTGTGGGAAGTCCGCCGTCCACCTCGGGACAGATGGGAACAAGAATAAATTTTTCACGGAGCGCCGTAACGGCAGAATTAGGCTTGCTCTCGCCGTCAAATCGACAGTAAACTCCAAGCAGACAGGCGCTGACAAGTAGGGTTGGCTTTTTCATATTTTTCTCCTAACTTCCTTTAAGTATTCTTTTTCTTATATTTTCAAGATCCCCGGCACCCATAAGGACTATGGTCCCCTCGGTGTGCAGGTCTATATATTCTATGATCTCCCCGTCGGTGCAAAAGCGAGCCGAGGATCCTATCGCCCTCGCAAGAGTCTCGGAGGTAATACCCTCGATAGGCTCCTCTCTCGCAGGGTAGATCTCGGATAGCACAAGGCTGTCTGCCATTGACAGCGAGGAGATAAAATCTCTCCAGAGCGCCTGGGTGCGTGAGAAGGTGTGGGGCTTGAAGATAACCGTAATCGGCCGCCTCGTGTGAAGCCGCAGAGCGTTGATAGACGCCTCGATCTCGGTGGGATGGTGTGCGTAATCGTAATAAACAGGTCTGCCAAAGCGTGTTCCGATATGCTCAAGCCTTCTCGGAATGCCCGAAAAGGACGCAACGGCATCTCTGATAATCTCTATATCCACACCGCTCTCAATGGCAGTGACAATGGCGGCGGTGGCGTTGCTAACATTAAAGCTGCCCGGGATGTTGAGCGTAAATTCACCTATCCCGCTTCCAAAGCGGCAGAGCGCAAAGCGATAGCCCGCCTCCTCAAAGGATGTGATCGAATAGCGATAGTCGTTCTGCTCTCCCGAGCCGAAGGTGACTCTGCGACAGCGAGCGCTGTCCTTAATCTCCGCAAGATTCGGGTCGTCGCCGTTAATAACGGCAAGTCGGCTGACCCCGCCAAGAGATGCGGCAAAGGAGCGCTTCAGGGCGTCGATATTTTCAAAATAGTCGGTGTGATCCAGCTCTAAATTAAGATAGACCGAGGCGGTGGGCGAAAAATCCAGGAAGGAGTCACGGTACTCGCATGCCTCGTAGATCAGAAGCTCCCTGCCGCCAAGTCGCATAGGCTCGCCTATGGGAAGCTCTGCCCCCGAAAGGGTGGTGGGATCAGCCCCTGCCCTGCTGAAAATAGAATCAAGGAGCGCAGTTGTACTGCTTTTACCGTGAGAGCCCGACACACCTATTCTCCGTGAATAGCTAAGCATCAGCATTCCAAGATATTCCGAGCGGCTGATAAGGTTGATACCCCGCCTGTCAGCTTCCATTCGCTCGGAATTGCCCTTATCTATCGCCTGGGAGTAGACCACAAGATCTGCGCCCACGACCCACTCTGCCGAGTGGCCGATATGTACCAGGACGCCTAAAAGAGAGAGCTCACGGAGTCTATCAGAATCCTCTCGGTCACTGCCGCTGACACGGACGCCAAGCTTCAGGGTCAGCCGTGCAAGAGAGTACATTGATACTCCGCCAATGCCGATAAAATGAATACGGCCGCACGCCCCTCCGAAGGATCTGAAAAGGGCGCTGTAGCTATCGCATAATTCGGGTCTTTTTTTCATAAAATCCCTTCCCTAATAGGTTTTTCTTAAAATACGGCTAAATGTTAATAAAATATAACAATTCGTTCAAAAAAATATAATTTTTTGATTGAATAATTTTAACATTCATACTGTATAATATTACCATAGTATTCGAGAAGTTGAAAATTTGTCCCGACTTCGTCAGCTATTCTCAAAACAATTATTCAACACAGGAAGGATTTTATAGTTATGCAGGTAACGGATATCAAGATCAGAAAGTTTTTTGACGAGGGTCCTATGAAGGCTATCGTGTCGGTAACCTTTGACGACTGCCTCGCTGTTCACGACATTAAGGTAATCTATGCGCGTGAGAGATATTTTATCGTAATGCCCTCGAGAAAGAACCCCGACGGCAGCTACCGTGACATAGTGCATCCCATCAACGCCGATTTCAGAGCAAATCTTGAGGAGGCGGTGATCGACGCATATCACGTTCAGCTGGTTGCCGCAGAGTGCGACGCAGAGGTTGACGAGGACGCTGTGGTTATTTAAATTCAAAATTAGAAATTCGAAATTCGAAATTATTTATAGCTCGTAGTTATTTAAATTCGAAATTGGAAATTCGGAATTCGAAATTGTTTATTACTTTATTAAGAGACTGCTACGGCGGTCTCTTTTTTTTATAAAATAAAAGAAGTGCGCCGTGGCAAGCTCTCCTTCAAAAAAATACAGGGGACGGTCAAAGCCTGCCGTCCCCATCGTGTTTATAATATGTAATTTATGCGTTCTCTGCAGGTTCTTCAGCCTTGGGCTCCTCAGCCTTAGACTTCTTCTCTGCGAGAGTCTTCTGTCTCTCAACCATATTCTTCTGGTCACGAAGCATCTGTCTCTGTGCAACAAGAGTTTCCTTCTGAAGCGCAAGAGCAGCGGTCTGCTTCTCAAGAGTATCGTTCTGAGTATCAAGGTTCTTCGCATTGCCTGCGTTGATAGCCTGCTGTGCGGAGATAACCTCCTTCTGAGTAGCGATAGCAGCCTTAAGCGCCTCGTCGATGGCAGCCTGGTTCTCAGCAACAAGACGCTGCGCCTCAACCATTGCCTGCTGACCCTCAACAAGTGCCTGCTGGCTCTCAAGAAGACCCTTCTGCTGCTCGGCAAGAGCCTCCTGCTCCTGATTAACAACAGCCTGATCCTGATTAATAACTCTCTGGCTGACCTGAACGCCCTTCTGCTCACGGGAGGTCTGACGCTGCATATCGTTGGTCTGCTTCATCATATCGTTAGCAGCGCTCTGCTTAGCGGCGATCTCTGCGCAACGTGCGCCAAGAGCCTCAACGGTCTCGGAAAGAGCCTTAAGAGTCTCCATAACAGCGGTAAGCTTATCGATAAGAGCCTGCTCATCTTCAACGATCGCACCCTCGAGAGTAGCGATCTCACCGGATGCAACAGAAACACCTGCTGCGGGAGCAGCGTTTACAGGAATGTTAACAGGATGCTCGTTTACAAACTTCTCAATTCTCTTGTCGAAGGCAGCAACGAACTTCTGCATAGTTGCCTCAAGTGCCTTCTCAAGCATAGGAGATACGTCGATGGAAACGGGAGCGATATTAGGCGCTGCCTGCTCCTTAGGCTCGGGCGCGGGCTGCTGGGGGGGATAGGTATAAGGCATAGGCATAGGTACGGGAATGTACTGAGGATACTGATATGCAGGGGGTGCATACGCAGGAGCTGCCTGCTGGGGTGCCTGTGCGGGATTGGGTGTGCCGTTTGCTACGGGAATCTCGGGAATTGCCATGGGTGTTACTTCCTCCTCTTCATTGGACTCATAATATCCGTCCGTTTCTGTATCTGCTTGAATATCAATCATACGGTTTAATACCGTTGCGTTGTACTTCTCAAACGCATCCATCACCTTACCGGATTTTCTGCCGGTGTAAACGGCTGCGATCTGTGAATATCCGTCCTTTACGGTCTCAAGAAGCTGCTTGATCTGTGCCTCGCTCTCTCCAAAGGAATTGAGCGCTGCGGCAAGCTCATCGTTTGCATCGTCAAGCTTGCTTGCATTCTTGGCAGACTCACGCTTCTCGTAAGCGGCCTGCGCAAGCTCCACACGACGCTTAGCCTTTTTAACATCCTTACCCACAGACTTGTAGTAGTTAAGCTCGTCGGATACACGCTTTTTATCTTCGTTCAGGCCTTCACGTAACGCAGCGGCCTGTTCTCTTTTTTCTCCATCGAATGCTTCGAGGAAATCGCGCATAGGTCCATACCTCTCTTCTCCGCATAGGCGGAATTAGTTATACTAACAGTATTATACGTTAATTATAACAAATAATATTTTAAAAGTCAATAGGTATGTGCATTTTTTTGAAATTTACGCAAAATTATAAAGTTTAATGGTCAAAAATGGACAAAAAACCGCATCCTTTTGTCAAAAGATGCGGATTTTGATTTGATTTTTTTGTTTAAAAGAATCAGTTTGCAGCCTTTACGATAGCTGTGAACTTATCAGTCTTAAGCGATGCGCCGCCGATAAGACCGCCGTCAACGTTCACCTTGGCAAGAAGCTCTGCCGCATTGCCGTCGTTCATAGAGCCGCCGTACTGAATAGTGGTGCTCTCTGCTACCTCGCTGCCGTAGATCTCTTCAAGAGTCTTACGGATCACTCCGCAGGTCTCGTCAGCCTGCTCGGGAGTTGCGGTAAGGCCTGTTCCGATCGCCCAAACGGGCTCGTAAGCAATGATAACATTCTTCATTTCCTCGGCAGAAACGCCCAAAAGGTCAAGTTTTGTTTGCATTGCGACTACTTCATCGGTGATTCCGTTAAGTCTTTCGTCCTTAACCTCGCCAAGACAAAGTATAACCTTAAGGCCTGCCGCAAGGGCAGCCTTGGTGCGAAGATTAACGGTTGCATCGGTCTCGCCGAAGTACTGACGGCGCTCGGAGTGGCCGATAACAACGTACTCAGTGCCGATCTCAAGAAGCATCCTTGCGCTGATCTCGCCGGTGTAAGCGCCGCTCTCTGCAAAATGCACGTTCTCTGCGCCGATCTTGATATTAGTTCCCTTCGCCGCCTCAACTGCGGTCGCAATGTCAACGTAGGGAACGCAAAGCACGATGTCGCACTTGTCAAGACCTGCCACCATAGGAGCAAGCTCCTCGATAAATGCCTTAGTCTGCGCAGGCGTCATGTTCATCTTCCAGTTGCCTGCGATTACTGTTCTTCTCATTATAATTTCCTTCTTTGTGTGTAATTTGAAATATGTAAGACCGTCAGATTTTGGATGAGATTTGCCGATCTTGCGACGCCGGGCGTAGTGACCTACGTCAAGGAGCAAATCGACGAATATCGCCAAAATATGACGGTCTATCTGGAATTATTTGTCGAGAAGACAACTAATTCCAGGAAGATCCTTACCCTCCAGGAATTCCAAGGATGCGCCGCCGCCTGTAGAGATGTGAGTGATCTTGGATGCGTAGCCAAGTTGCTCGCAAGCCGCTGCGCTGTCGCCGCCGCCTACGATGGTGATAGCAGAGCTGTCAGCGAGCGCCTGCGCAACCGCAATGGTACCCTTTGCAAGAACGGGGTTCTCGAATACGCCCATAGGACCGTTCCATACAACAGTCTTTGCAGAGAGAACTGCCTCTGCGTACATTGCTGCGGTCTTGGGACCGATGTCAAGGCCCTCCTTGTCAGCGGGGATCTTGTCGGAGTCAACGTACTCAATGTCGATAGGACCGTCGATAGGATTGGGGAAGCTGTCTGCCACTGCGTTATCTACGGGGAGAAGAAGCTTTACGCCAAGGCTCTCTGCCTTTGCCATCATCTCACGGCAGTAGTCGATCTTGGTATCGTCAAGAAGAGACTTACCTACGCCGTAGCCCTTTGCCGCATTGAAGGTGAACGCCATACCGCCACCGATAATAAGAGTGTCAACCTTGGTGAGAAGGTTGTCGATTACGTTAAGCTTATCAGCAACCTTTGCGCCGCCGAGAATTGCTACGAAGGGACGCTCGGGGTTGGAAAGAGCCTTACCCATTACGGAGATCTCCTTCTCGATAAGGTAGCCGCATACTGCGGGAATGTAGTCTGCAACGCCTGCGGTGGATGCGTGAGCTCTATGAGCCGCACCGAATGCGTCGTTTACGAATACGTCAGCGTAGGAAGCAAGCTCCTTTGCAAGCTCAGCGCCGTTCTTGGTCTCGCGGGCATCAAATCTGGTGTTCTCAAGAAGAACAGCGTGACCGGGCTCGAGAGTTGCAACCTTTGCCTTTGCATCAGCGCCGATAATGTCCTCTGCGAAGGAAACTGTGCCCTCGCCGAGAAGCTCGTTAAGTCTTACGCATACGGGCTTAAGAGTAAGCTTCTTCTTGTCGGAAACAAGCGCCTTGTCAAGATATTCCTTGGTAGCAGCTGCCTGCTCCTCTGCGGGAAGAGCCTCAACAGCCTTCTTCTCCTTCTTGGTAAGGCCAAAGCCCTCGGTGAGAATTGCATGGGGCTTACCCATGTGAGAGCAAAGAATAACCTTTGCGCCCTGACCGAGAAGATACTGAATTGTAGGAAGAGCGGATACTATTCTCTTGTCAGAGGTGATAACGCCATCCTTCATAGGAACGTTGAAGTCGCAACGAACCAGCACGGTTTTGCCGGCTACGTCAATGTCTTCAATGTTTTCCTTATTGTAAGTTGCCATTTTTTAATTTCTCCTTAAAATATTTTCACACAAGGTATATAATACCACACCTTTTCGGGAAAGTCAATAGACTTTGTTAAATAATAAACGATATTTTTATTTTCCCGCCACAGAAACGTTGTGAACGAGAACTGCAGGAGAGCCGAAGGTGGTAAAGCCGCCTGTTACCGCTACCTCGACCGTATCGGAGAGGGCTGCGATAGACTTGAGAAGCTCAAAGAAGTTACCTGCTATGGTAAAGGACTTTACAGCCTCACCCTTCTTGCCGTTCGTAATTCTGAATCCTGCGGACTCGATGGAGAAGTCGCCGGTTACGGCGTTTGCTCCTGCGTGCAGACCCTTAAGCTCGGTGATGTAGATGCCGCCCTCTGCCATTGCAAAAAGCTCATCCTCGGTCTTGCCGCCTGCCTCAAGGCAGAATGCGTAGGGGCTGATGCCAACGGGAGAGGCATAGCTGCCCTTGCTTGCGTTACCTGTGCTTTCGACACCTGCAACGGCTGCGGTCTCTCGGTTGTAAAGAAGGGTCTTGAGAACGCCATTTTCAACGACCGCCTTGCGATATGCGGCAACGCCCTCCGCATCGAAGTTTGTCTGAATGGAAACTCCCTCTCTCATAGGGTCGTCGGTGATGGTGACGATCTCGGAGGCGATCATCTCACCCTCCTTGCCCTTAAGGAGCGACATACCCATCTGCGCCATCTTTGCGGAGAATGCCGAAGCGTAGGCGGAGAGAATGGTGCGCATCTGCTTTGCGCTGATAACCACGCTGTATTTACCCGACTCAACAGAGCCTGCGTTGATCTTGACAAGCGCGTTGTCCACAACCTTGGAGGCAAGAGCCTTCATATCCACCTCGCCGTGAAGCTCTTGAATATCGTAGGCGCTCTCAAATTTACCCTCGTCGCAAACCACCGCCTGAAGCTGAAGGGCATTGATACCGCAGTCAGTCTGAAGATCAAGGCCGTGGGAGTTGGAGAGGCGAACGTTAAAGCCTGCGGTGATGCCGTAGGTGGCTGTACCGCCTGCGATCTTGTCACTGTAATTATAGATCTGGTCTGCGAGCTCGCCTGTAAGCTTCTTCAGCTCGCCTGCGCCTGCGGGAGTGAAGTCTGCATTTTTAAGCTCCGCATAGGATTCCGAGCCCTTGAAGATACCTACGGTATCGGGCTTTTCGGTGGCAGAGGCATTCGCCCTTGCGCGGGAGACGAGAGCCTTCATCTCCTCTTCTTCCATAAGCTCGCTTGCCGCATAGCCGATCTTACCCTCGTGAAGAACTCTGAGGCAGATTCCGCCCGAGTTACCCGAGGAGAAGGAGTTGGGCTCTCTGTTGAGCGTGTCAACCGAAAGCTCCTCTGAAGACATATAGTATATTTCGTACTCGGAAACGCCCTGAGCCCTTGCCTCGTTTTCTATTGCTGCTTTAAGTAATTCGTAGTTCATATTATCTACCTCCTACGGTGATCTTGGAAACCCTGATGAGTGGCTGACCTACGTCGGTGGGAACGCTGCCCGACGAGCTGCCGCACATACCCTGTCCTGTGGCGAGGTTCTGACCTACCATATCGATATCCTGAAGAATATCCGAGCCTGTTCCAATAAGCGATGCGCCTCTTACAGCCTCGCAGATCTTACCGTTACGTACGATATAGCCCTCGGTAACGGCAAAGTTGAAGGCGCCTGTCAGGGGATTTACCGAACCTCCGCCCATGCTCTTTGCATAAAGGCCGTACTCAATGGATGCGATAATGTCCTCGTTTCTGTCGGGACCGTTATCGATAAAGGTGTTTGTCATTCTGGAGGTGGGCTCGTAGGTGTAGCTCTGTCTACGGCTGTTACCAGTCATAGGCATACCCATACGGCGAGAGCCGAGACGGTCTACCATATAGGATTTGAGAACGCCGTTCTCTATGAGAACGTTACGCTGGGTGAGATTACCCTCGTCGTCTATATTGACGGAGCCCCAGGCGTTTGGAATAGTGCCGTCGTCGATGGCGGTAACCTTCTCGTTTGCGATTTTCTGACCAAGCTTGCCGCACATCTGGGAACGTCCCGTGCCCACAGAGGTAGCCTCAAGAGAATGACCGCAAGCCTCGTGGAAGATTACACCGCCAAAGCCGTTTTCAATAGCTACCGGCATCTGTCCTGCGGGACAGTAATCCGCCTCAAGATTGGTGATAGCCTGAGCCGCTGCGGTTCTGCCTATCTCCTCGGGCTTGAACATCTCGAACACCTCAAGACCCATACCACGTCCGGGAGAGCAGGAGCCGTTCTGGTTCTCACCGCCGGAGGATGCAACGGCGCTTACAGCCATTCTGGTACGGATATGTCTGTCGGTCTTGAAAAGGCCCTCGGTGTTTGCTACGAGAATGGTATGATCAACGGTGATAAGGTTACCCACAGACTGAACGATACGGCTGTCGTATGCTCTCGCAGCGTCGGTGGCAAGGCGAAGCAGATCGCACTTTACCTTGTTATCTGCGGTTGCGGGGTTGATCTTTACGGGATGTATGTCCTTAACTGCGGTGGGCTTCAGAATGATGCTTCTCTCTTCTCTGCCCTCGCCCACAGCCTCGGCCACGGCCTTTGCGCATTTAATAAGTCCTTCTCTTGAAATGTCGGAGGTAGATCCGTAAACCGTTCTTGTGCCTAAGAACGCGCGGATGCCCACACCCGATACGGTGTTGTCCGCAATGGCGTCAATTCTGCCGCTGAGCAGAGTGATTGTACCGTTTCTGGTAAGCTCCCAGTATACCTCGGCAAAATCTGCGCCGGTGGATACGGCAATGCCAAGGATCTCTTCGATAAGTTTTTGGTTATTGATATCCATTTGCTTACTCCTTGAAAAAATATTTTGCTATTATATAGCATATCACAAAATGATGAGATTATCAATACATTTTTCGCAAGAAAAAGCGATAATTGACATTATACCTTAAATCGACTTTTATTTTTGCAAAAATACTTGACAGGTGACCAATAAAAGTGTATACTGAAATCAAAACACAAGAAAAAGTGAGGACAAGCAAATGTCAGGCAAGGAAGATCTCAGAGTAAGAAGAACGAAGAAGGCGCTTTACGACGCTTTTCTCGATCTGCTAAGCGAAAAGCCCTTTGACGAGATAACCATAAACGAGCTGTGTGACAAGGCGGGCATCAGAAGAGCCACCTTCTACAAGCACTACTCGGATAAGTTTGATTTTCTGACCGCATATACCGGTGTGCTTCGTGACAACTTCGACAGATATATGGTGAAGCTGGGCAAGCCCTCGCTTACCTCGGATTATTACATCGCTTATGCGAAGAGGATAATCCACTATATCGACGAAAACGCCGCCGCTATCGACAATATCTGCAAGAGCAATCTCTTCCCCTCCGTGCTGGCTCTTATATTCGAGAAGAACTTCCATGACACCCGCGAGAGACTTCGCATAAGCGTTGCTACTGGTATGGATCTGCCCGCAACAATAGATACCGTTGCGGCCACCTGCGCCGGCGGAGTTGCCGCCTGCGTTTACTGCTGGCTTGTTGAGGGCAGAAAGACCGATCCCGACGTTGTTGCCGAGCAGGTTGGCGCCATTGTGGCTAAAATTATCGACTAAAGTTTACATTTTGGCAGTTTTTTTGATAAAAAAGCGACCCGAGCTGTCGGGTCGCTTTTGCTTTTATGCTTTGAATTTTACTTATTGGAGTCAATGTAGGGCATATACGCCTTAAGATAATCAATTCCCGAGAAGAGAGTGGTGAACGCCATAACAGCCATCGCCACGTAGGAGAGGATGTGGTTGTCACAGACGAAGGACACTGCCTCGTGCTTTATAACCATAGGAATTGCGGGCTCGAGAATGAATACGAGAGTTCCCACCATCTGAGAAACCGTCTTGATCTTACCGAGAATACTGGCGGCAACGACGATTCCGCTCTTGCCTGCAACGACAAGACGAAGGCTGGTAACTCCAAGCTCGCGGAGAAGGATAATAAGAACTACCCAGACGAAGATAAGCGCAAAAATCATCTCGCCGCGGAGAAGCATCCATACAAGTATGGAGATCATAGAGGAAAGCACCATAAATTTATCTGCCAGAGGGTCGATAAACTTACCGAAGTCGGTGACGAGATTGTACTTTCTTGCGATCTTGCCGTCAAGCATATCGGTAATCGCTGTCAGTCCGTATACTGCGGCGGGTACTATGTAGCCCCATATACCCGTATCTCCCATAAACAGTAGGGTCGCCACAAATACGGGAACAAGCAGGCATCTGATAATTGACAGGGTGTTGGGAATATTCATTGATGATTTTTTCATAGCTAATACCTCTCTTAACCTTGGATCTCGCCCACAAGATCGTAGTCCATTGCCTCGGTGATATGCACCGTTACGAATTCACCCGAGAGAACCTTTTTTGCTGATTTGAAATAAACTCTGCCGTCAACGTCGGGTGCGTCGGCAAAGGAGCGTCCGTAATAGACCTCGGCGATACGGTCATAGCCCTCGCAGAGAACGGTAAGGCTGGCGCCAACTCTCTCGGCGGTCTTTTCCTCGGCTACGGTAAGCTGAGTCTGCATAAGAATATCGTATCTGTCCTGCTTTACCTGCTCGTCGATCTGATCCTCCATCTCTGCGGCGGCGGTTCCCTCCTCGGGTGAGAAGGTAAAGGCGCCAAAGCGGTCGAATTTGGTCTCCTTCACGAACTCGCAAAGCTCGGTAAAGTCCTCCTCGGTCTCACCCGGGAAGCCGACCATGGCGGTAGTACGGAGGATTATGCCGGGAACACAGGCGCGTAGGCGCTTTACAGCATCAATTATCAGCTGCTTGCCGCCGTGACGGTTCATTCTCTTAAGAACCGAGTCGGAGATATGCTGAACGGGAATGTCCATATAGTTAAGGAGTCTTTCGTTTGTGCGGAATTCTTCGATAAGCTCGTCGGTGATCTTATCGGGATAGCAATAAAGAAGTCTGATCCAAGGAATATCGGTTGCCTCGGTGATGGCACGGACAAGCCTTGCAAGGCTGTACTCGCCGTAAATATCAAGGCCGTATCTTGTGGTATCCTGGGCGATAAGGTTGATCTCCTTTACTCCCATTGCCTCAAGGTCCTTTGCCTCGGCAACGATGTCCTCAATTCTACGGCTTCTGTGTCTGCCGCGGATAAGCGGGATCGCACAGTAGGTACAGAGATTGTCGCAGCCCTCGGAGATCTTTATATATGCGGAATAGGGACCTGTGGTAATGATTCGGTCGCCGCCAAGAGCCGCCGTCTCCTTATCCTTAAAGGAAACAAACTTCTCCCCACGCATAACAGCCTCGCACGCCTTGGCAATATCGTCAAGACTGCCGATGCCCACAAGTGCGTCGATCTCGGGCATCTCCTCCATTACCTGCTCACGGTAACGCTCTACAAGACAGCCTGTGGCAATAATGTGACGGCAGTTGCCCCATTCCTTAAGAGAGGCGGCGTCAAGAATATTGTCAATAGCCTCCTGCTTTGCGCTCTCGATAAAGCCGCAGGTATTTATTATGATGATCTCCGCCTCCTCCTCGTTGGGAGTGATCTGAAATCCGGCGGTGTGAAGATTGTGAAGCATAACCTCGGTGTCAACAAGATTTTTGCAGCAGCCGAGGGAGATAAAACCAACTTTTGTCATAATTTGACTACCATTCTTTACATTTAGTGAATTATTTAAGCAGATTTTTAAATTTGGGTCTTATTTTCTGCATATAAAATCGAACCATAACTACGATGAACAAATCGTACAGAATGAACGCCAGGATCATAAGCACGTAGGTAACTATGGCGAGAAGCTTGCTGTCCTCCTCGAAGAAGGGAATGCCGAGCAGATGGAATATGCCGAACAGTCCCCAGATAACCGCATTGATATAGGCAAGCTTAACGATCAGCCAGGACCATCTGGGCAGGCGCTCGATATACGCCTTTATCAAGGGATAGATGCCGAAGATCAGAAAATACTCCGCCCATATTCCCGAGGAGCTGTAAATAAGAGCTGTGGCAAGGGTGGTACAGATCCACACAAGCCAGGGGTAATAGGAGCCGATCTCAAGGTAGATGAATACCACGATCAGCGATGCAAGCGCGCAGACGGTGAGATCCATAACGGGAAATACTGCGCCTAGTATCATTGCCGCCGTGCCGAGAGCGACCATAATAGCGGAAAGGGTAAGCTTTTTCGTCTGACTCATATACAACGGATAAGGTCGCCGCCCATACATTCGCACAGACAGTCAAGACACATAAGGTTCATACAGCAATCGCAAGCATCGTCGGATGAGGAGCGACGGCGTGAGGTGCTTGTATAATAGGTACTGCCGTAGCCGCGGGCACCTGTGTTGAACATCTCCTTCGCCTTCTGATATTCGATATTACCCGGCTCCATGCTGCAAGCCATTTCAAGCTCACGCATAGCGTCGTTTACGTATCCACGGTGCATAAGAAGAACGCTGTTCAGATAATGCCATTCCGCAGTGCGCTCGCTGATCGGGATCTCGGCAATGCGGCGCTCTGCCTCATGAAATCTCTTTGCATTTATAAGTCTTCTGATCTCGGCGTAAACACCCGAGGTGCTTCCTGTTCCGCTGTAGCTCTGGTAGTATGTACCGTTGCCCTTGTAAGCAGATCCGCCCGAGGAGCGCATACGCTGAATCTCGTCGTATGCCGCATTAATCTCCTGCATCTTCTCATTTGCCAGATCCTTAAGAGGATTATCGTCGCCGTAATTGTCGGGATGATATTTTCTGGCGAGAGCGCGGTAGGCATTCTTAATTTCTTCATCTGATGCGTCGCTTGACACACCGAGTATGGTATAGGGATCCTTCAATTAATTTTCTCCTTTCGGATTTTCTTCCTTCCCTTCCCCGTCAAGAAACTCTATGCGCTTGACAAGTCCGAGATATATAACGTTGTTGATAATGCTTTCAATAGTTGCCCTGCTGCCAAAGGGAAGCAGATTTACCGCCGCTTCGATCCTTTTACATTCGAGAAGCAGACCTGTCTTTATGCTCTGCTTGTTCTCCCTCGTAAGAGGCGCTCCGCCGTAGGCAATGACAAAGGGATTGTAGCTGCCGCTTTTTACATCCTTTTCATAATCCTCGGCAGCATCGGCGGCGTAGATAAACCGCCCCAGATGATTTCCCACCTCGTAGGGCACAAGGCGGTCGCTCTCCTCAAGGCCGTAGGCGAATATCTCACCCAGCAGCTCTCCGAAAAGGGCGGCGGGAGCATCAATACTGTCGCATTTCGCCTTCTCAAGAGCGGTTATCCTGTCAAGACGGTCCGCCACAAGCCTTTCAAGCTCGTCAAGGTCCGCCTTGCCGTTTGCCAGCGACACAATGGGACGAACCGCAGTAACGCCAAGCTTTTTTAGTCCGCTCTCATCGGAGAGATCATCCTTTAATTTATAATAGGTAAGAACCGCAAAGGCTCTGGCGGTGTATTCCAGCGCAGAGTTTTCCTTCAGCATCGAACGCTTCTTCGTAGGATGGGCAATGCACCGCCTCTGCTCGGCGGCAAAATCACCGTCGGGTATGTAAAGCATTCTGACAAGCGCAAGGAAAACGCTGTCGTATGACAGGGTCACGTTTGACAGCGCGCCCGTATGCTTTTTCATAGATCGGCAGATGCCGCAATAGGTGGCCTTGTAAAACTCGTGCTCACGCACCAGCATTTCGTTTACCACCGGTTTTACGTAACCGAACATAGCCCTCTCCTGTTTTTATAATCGTCCTATCGAACATATCACTTCATATTATTATACCACATTATTTTGGTCTTTTGTTAAATTTTAAGAAATTTTTGAAGAATTTTTTTCAAGAATAGTTGAATCAGTCGTTTAACAGGCTTTTTTATCAACTCTTTTTTCAAAAAGCCCTTGACAAACGAGGATAAAGTTGCTATAATGTTATGGCAAGTTAATAATGACTTCACAAGGAGATGTACTCAAGTGGTGAAGAGGCGCCCCTGCTAAGGGTGTAGGTCGAGCAATCGGCGCAAGAGTTCAAATCTCTTCATCTCCGCCAACGGAAAAGTCCTTGAAAATGCTGGTTTTATCAGTGTTTTCAAGGCTTTTTTGTATAGTTGCACATTACATCATAATACATTATAAAGCATTATTCAACGCTAAGAATGATGTCAAAATGATGTCAACCTTTCCTTAATAATATAAAAGGCGGTAAAATTACCGCCTCTTTTTCTTTTTAATACCCAGAATACTTAAGCAACTCGGCTTTTTCCTCTTTCGTAAGATTCAATTTGCCGATATAAGATTTCACGGAAGCCTCTCCGTTGGTATTCTTATAGCCAAGGTATCCCATGATCATATATTTCTGCACAGCAGTAAGATTGAGCGACTGAATATACTTTTCAATTTTCTTTTTCTTGCTGCCGGAAATACTGATGCCGTTCTTATTCTTGTCAGCCTCGATGCTCCTGCAGGTTGCAATGATAATGGCCAGCTTCTCCACGCTGATTGCCTCCGCAAACAGAACGTTCTTGCTTGCCTCCGTTCCACCTACAACGTCATCCATAGCGAGCTGATAATAGAT
>CAZUJY010000003.1:0-7033 GCA_964620565.1 uncultured Ruminococcus sp.
AGGTTTACGTTGGTAGCCGTCCCGAGGGCTTCATTCCCGATGCAGACGGCGCGCTTTGCTGTAACCTCAACAACATTGAGGTAATGGGACGTGACGTTAGCGTAGTTGCTACTAACGAAGCTTCCATCAATCCTGTTATCCGTGCTATCGTAGATGCGGACTACAAGATCAGCAGAGACAGCGAGACTGTTACCTTCTCCCTTAAGCCTCATAAGGTATTCCTCTTTGATAAGGAGTCGGAAGAAAGAATTTACTTCGAGGTGAACTGATTATGACTAACGAATCGGTTGCTAAAAAGAGTTATACTTGGTATAACTTTACCAAGAAGATGAGTGAATTTTCCCGCAAAATCAAATATGATAAATGGAAGGCATGGATCTATCTTGCACCCGCTCTCGTTTTACTTGCCATCTTCACCGTTTGGCCCATCTTCAACACTCTTAAGATGGCCTTCACAGTATACTACGATCCGGATTACGTGATTTATGAAACCGACGAAAACGGCGAGTATATCTTTGATGATGAAACCGGTAAAAAGATAGTTAAGCAGCAGGGTGGATACCGTGGATATTCGGTTGCTACCGAGATCGGTAATAACACCGCTCTTGAGCAGGGTAAGCTTGATGAAGTGGTTAAGTTTGAATTCGGACTCGATAACTTCAAAACGGTTGTAGCCACAGACGGCTTTGCAACGATTATGAAGAATACAATTATTCTTTGTATTGCTACCGTTCCAATCTCTACCTTCCTGGCGCTGCTTATCGCAGTTTGCCTTAACGCAATCAAGCCTCTCCAAAAATTCTTACAGACGATCTTCTTCCTGCCTTACGTAACCAACTCTATTGCGATAGGCATGGTATTTGCGGCAATGTTTAACATCGTAGGTGTTAACACCACCGATCCCTCTCTCAGTAGATCTATTGGTATTATCAACACGATGATGGGGTGGTTTGGCTTAGATCCTATCATCTGGGTTAACCAGGGATCCGAGTATTGGGCGAATATCGTGGTTATGATCATATACATAGTTTGGAACGCTCTTCCCTTCAAGATCCTTATTCTTCTTGGCGGTCTTCAGAGTGTTAACAAGCAGTATTATGAGGCTGCAAAGATCGACTCTACTCCCAGATGGAGAGTATTCACCAGAATTACCGTTCCGCTCCTCTCTCCTATGATCGCATACGTTGTAATCACCGGCTTTATCGGCGGTTTCAAGGAGTATACAAGTATCGTAGGTATCTTCGGTGACGGAATGGCCCCTCCCGGTGGACTTCCCAGCGAGACTCCCAGACTTCAGACAATGGTAGGTTATATCTACGACTGTCTGGGTAACGTAAACCTTGGCGAAGGCACTGCATCCGCAGCGGCTATCATTCTGTTCCTTATGATCTTTGCGGTTACTCTTATTAACCTCAAGGTAAGTAACAAGAACACCCATTATTAAGAAAGGAGGTTGCTGAAATGTCTGAATCCACAACTAGAACAATGAAGGAAAAGGATATGAAGAAGGTGGCCTCTCACGAGAAGTTTATGGCCGTTGTTGTTCAGGTCCTCCTTTACGTTTTCCTTATTGTAATGGCTCTGATCATCGTATTCCCCTTCTATTGGATGATCATCTCCTCTCTTAAGAGCCAGCCCGAGTACGAGGCTGTTATTCCCAAGCTCTACGCCGAGGAGCCTCTCAAGTATTTCATTGAAAACTACTCTGCTGCTTTCCAGAAGGCAGAGCTTCTCAATCTCTTTAAGAACACTCTGATCGTTGGTGTCGTGTCCACAGCGCTTTCACTGGTTATCACCATTATCACCGCATTCGTATTCGCAAGACTTGAGTTCAAGGGCAAGAACGCAATGTTCGCCTTCCTCCTTGCTACGATGATGATTCCCGGTGAGCTCTTTACCATCACAAACTATCAGACCGTTTCTCTTTGGGGTTGGGTAAAATCCACCGATACATTTGCAGGCTATGCCGTGCTTATCGTTCCCTTCCTCGTGAGCGTATTCTACATCTATCTGTTAAGACAGAACTTCATGCAGATCCCCAACGAGCTGTACCTTGCCGCTAAGGTTGACGGTACGAAGGACCTTAAGTATCTTTGGAAGGTTATGATTCCTCTTGCGCTTCCCACCATCATTTCTATTACCATTCTTAAGATGATGGGTGCGTGGAACACCTACGTATGGCCCAGACTCGTTGCTCACAGAGATTTCTATCTTATCACCAACGGTCTGAGAACCGCATTCAAGGATGCTAACACCGATACGGCTAACATTCCTCAGCAGATGGCTGCCGTTACGGTAGTATCTATTCCTCTGTTCCTTGTATTCATCTTCCTTCGTAAGTACATTATGAAGGGTGTATCCAGATCGGGTATCAAGGGCTAATTCAATTCTGTTTAAAATGACGAAAGTCTTTTAAAAATATTAATTTAAAAAGGATGGAAAACAAAATGAAGAAGATTATTGCACTCCTTCTCCTCGCTGTTATGTGCTTCACTATGGTAGCATGTAACAACGGTACAACCCCTGGCGGCGATCAGACCGGCGGCGATGGCGGCGATGGCGACAAGGTTGCCGAAAAGGTTACCTATGCGATCCCCGAGGGCGGCTATGATGGAAGCGAAGTAACCATCACCTTCTCTCACACCATGAACGCAGGCTATCAGGCAGTTCTTGATCAGTACATTGCAAAGTTCAATGAGATCTACCCCAACATCACTGTTGAGCATTCTCAGATCGGTGGCTACGACGAGGTTCGTGACCAGATCAAGACCGAGCTTACCGCAGGCAACCAGCCTAACATTGCTTACTGCTATCCCGACCACGTTGCTCTTTACAACGTAACCAAGAAGGTTGTTCCTCTTGATTCCTTCATCGAAAGCCAGATTCCCGATACTCTCGGCGGCGGCATTCTCGGTCTTACCGAGGAGCAGATCGCTGACTTCGTTCCCGGCTACTACGCTGAGGGCGCAGTATTCGATGAAGCAGGCACCATGTATACCCTTCCTATGTCTAAGTCCACTGAGGTTCTCTACTACAATAAGACATTCTTCACCAAGTATAACCTCACCGTTCCCACCACTTGGGATGAGATGGAAGAGACCTGCGCCGCTATCTACGCAATCATCAACGATCCCACCAGCGAGGACTACAATCCTTCCGCTATTCCCCTCGGCTACGACTCCGAGGCTAACTGGTTCATCACCCTTTGCGAGCAGTACAATTCTCCCTACACCTCCTCTGACAAGACCGACCACTACGTATTCAACAACAAGACCAACAGAGAGTTCATGAAGGAAATCAGAGAGTGGTACGATAAGGGCTATCTTACCACCCAGGAGCTTTACGGCTCCTACACCTCCGGTCTCTTCACCGAGCAGAACCTCTTCATGTGTATCGGTTCTTCCGGCGGTTCCTCTTACCAGCGTCCTGAGGCTACTGACGACGGCTATCTCTTCGACGTAGGCATCGCTCCCATTCCTCAGAAGGATCCTAGCGATCCCGCAGCTATTTCTCAGGGTCCCTCCCTTTGCATCTTCGACCAGACCAACAAGCAGGAGGTTGTTGCTTCTTGGCTCTTCGTTAAGTATCTTGCTACCACTCCCGAGTTCCAGGCAGCATTCTCTAAGGTATCCGGCTATATGCCCGTTATCAAATCTGCTAAGGAAATCGAAAGCTACAGCAAATGGCTTGAAAAGGCCGACGGCGGCGACAACATCCAGGCTCTTGCAATTCAGGTAGGTCTCTCTCAGGAAAGCGCTTACTTCGTATCTCCTGCTTTCAACGGCTCCTCTGAGGCTCGTGACCAGGTTGGTAAGCTTCTTCAGTTCTGCCTCGTAACCGATCCCTCCAGCTACGGCGGTATGGACGAGATGATTCTCGAGGGCTTCAAGGCAGCGGTTGCAACCTGTATCGCTAAGTCTTAATTAAAGCTTTTAAAACAAACCTTTTTTGAGGACAACAAACAAATATGAGTAAACTTTCAAGATTACTGTTACTGTTTGTTGTAATCGCTATGCTCGTAGGCTGCCTTGCAGCCTGCGAGCAGCCCGAGTGCGAAGAGCACGTTGACGCAGACGCAGACCACATCTGCGATAATTGCGAGGCGGAAATCGAAGAGCCTCACGAGCACAGCTATCAAGACGGCGTGTGCGAATGCGGTGAAGCAGATCCCAACTACTCTCCCACACCCGAGTTTGTTGATTACGCAAGTCAGGTTAAATTCAATCCCAACTCCGGCAGAAAGTATGCAGAGGTTACTGTTAAGTCCTATATCGACGGCGACACAACTCACTTCTTCATCGACGATCCCGAGGTTGAGTATGGCTATTTAAAGGCCAGATATCTTGGTATTAACACTCCCGAGTCCACAGGCGTTATCGAGCCCTGGGGAAAGAAGGCATCCAATTATACCAAGGGACAGCTTATGCAGGCTGTATCTATTATTATCGAATCCGACACCGAGAGCTGGAACATAGATTCCACCGGTGAGAGATATCTTGTATGGATCTGGTACAAGACCTCTGAAAACGGCGAATACCGTAACCTCAACCTTGAGATTCTTCAGCAGGGTCTTGCATTCGGCTCCAACGCATCCGACAACGCTTACAGCGAGTATACTATGGGTGCGCTTAACCAGGCGAAGACTCTTAAGCTTCACGTATTCTCTAAGGAAAAGGATCCTAATTTCTACTACGGCGGAGCTACCGAGCTTTCCCTTAAGGAAATTAAGGCCAATTGCGAGCTTTACGAAGGTAAGCTTGTTAAATTCGAAGCTGTTGTAGCAAAGCGTTCCGGCGCCACCGTTTACGTTGAGGAATATGATGCAGAGACCGATATGTACTTCGGTATGCAGGTATTCTGTGGCTACAACTACCCCACTATGGGTGATTTTAAGACCGGTAACAGAGTTGTTATCGTAGGAACTCTCAGTTACTACGAGACCGGTGGAACATATCAGGTATCCAACCTTCAGTATGATGCACTCGATTCCGAGTGGGAAGGCGGCTGCCGAGTTCTCGGTAGCGGTTATCCCTCCTCCTACAACGAGGTTGATGTTGGTACCATTATGAACGGCACTATCATTCTCGACGTTATCAAGGAGGTTGAGGGTGAGAACGGTGAAATGGTTGAGATTAAGGAGCAGCAGACCTTTGATTACGGCGAGCTTGCTCATTACAGCACCGTAACCGTAAAGAACCTTACAGTTCAGAGCGTTTATAAGACCACCTCTGACACCGATTCCAATGGCGCCCTTACAATTACCTGTAAGGACGAAAACGGTATTACCATTAAGATCCGCACCGCAGCTAAGCTTACTTGGAGCGACAAGAGTGACGTTGTGGAGAGCGACTTCCCCAAGGGTACCGTTCTCTCCGTAAAGGGAATCATCGATTCCTTTAACGGCGAATACCAGATCAAGGTATTCAGCATTAACGACGTTACTTTTGAGTAATTGTCAGCTTTTGTTTACTTTTATTGGCTTTACCGTCTAAAAAAGGCGGTTCATGAAATTAGTTTACCCAAAAAATTAATATTATAAAAGGAGCTAAAAACATGAGAAAGATTTTGACCTTAATTCTCGTTCTTGCACTTGCTCTCTCCGTACTCGCCGGCTGCAATATTTTTGGCGGACATGAGCACGAATACGTTGACGGCGAGTGTGAATGCGGCGAAAAGGATCCCGACTACAATCCTGAGCCCGAAGTTGATGAGGGCCTTCAGGCTGCGGCTGACTACATCCGTCAGATGTACAAGGACGATCCCGAGGCTACCGGCGCAGACTTCAACCGTGTTTCCAGCGTTGACATCGGAGGCGTTATTTACAACGTTACCTGGACTGTTGACTCTGACCTTATCACTGTTGTAGACAATGGCGACGGCACTGTAACCATTAACGTTCCCGACGAGTCCGACGCAGAGATCGCTTACGTTCTTACCGCTACCGTTTCCAATGCAGCAGGCGATACTGCTACCAAGTCCTTCAATCACAAGGTTCCTGAGTTCGCAGTTACCAGCTTTGAGGATTACATGGCAGCTAAGGAAGGCGACAACGTTGTTGTTGAGGGTATCGTTATCGGTATCAACTCCAAGGCAGCAGGCAACACCAGAAACCACCTCTTCATTATGGATGAGAGCGGCGTAGGCGGTTACTACTCCTACCAGATGGACGCTGACCCCGTTGCAGATCTTGGCATCGAGCTTGGTATGACCGTTCGTGTTACCGGTCCCGCTGCTCCCTACAACGGCATGCAGGAGATCAAGGGCGGTATCGCTCAGATCATCAGCACCGAGAAGAAGACCTTCGAGCCTGTTGATATTACCGACAAGTTCGTTGAGGGCGTTAACTTCAACCAGTTCGTAGCACTTCCCGTTGTTATCAAGGGCGTTACCATCGGCGGCCAGGAGCTTGCTACTGCTACCAGCCAGTACCTCTACTTCACTCTTAACGGTGTTGAGGCATACGTAAGAACCTACGTTACCGACTTCCCCACCACCCTTAAGGCAGACGATAAGGCTACCATCGACGCAGCGCACGGCGAAAAATTCGGCTACGTTGCTGACGTTACCGGTATTCTTGTTACTTATAGCGGTACTCCCTACCTCATTCCTACTTCTGTAGATTGCTTCTACAACTATCAGCTTCCTGAGAGAACTGATGCTGAGAAGCTTGCTCTTGAGCTTGACGCTCTTGAGATCCCCGCAAAGATTGAGAAGAACGGTTCCGTTACCCTTCCTCTTAATGGCGGCACATACGCAGACGTAACTCTCGCTTGGTCCTCCGATAAGGAGTGCGCAGTTGTTAACGGAAACAAGCTTAACGTAACTCTTCCCGCTGAGAAGACCACCGTTACTCTTACCGTTGTTGCAACTCTTGGCGAGCTCTCCGAGACCAAGACCTTCGAGATCGCAGTTGACGCTGCTTCCGCAGATCTCTACATCCCCAAGCCTGTTACTGCTCCCGAGGCAGACACCGCTTATAAGTTCTTCCTTATCCAGGGCAACCTTGGTAAGACCCTTTACCTCACCGGCGAGG
>CAZUJY010000003.1:7133-30669 GCA_964620565.1 uncultured Ruminococcus sp.
GGTACTTACAACACCTTCAATACTGTAAGTGCTTCCAAGCTTTCTTACATTACCGCTGAGAACACCGGCGTTAGCCAGTTCCCCGCAGGCGTTGCTACTCTTGCAACTAAGGAGGTTGCTCCCGTTGCAAGCACTGCTCCCGTAGCTGACACCGCTTACAAGTTCTTCCTTATCCAGGGTAACCTTGGTAAGACCCTTTACCTCACCGGCGAGGTTGACGGCAGATACCTTGTAACTACCGACAAGCCTGATGCGGCTGTTGACGTTTACGCAGAGGCTGTTGAGGGTGGCGTTAAGTTCTACATCAACGTTGACGGCGCTAAGCAGTACATCACCGTTTACAACAACGCTGACAGCAAGCTTTCCGTTAAGTTCGACGCTGAGGGAACCTCCGTTTACACCTACAACTCCGAGGTTAACGCTTGGGTTACCAATATGGAAGGCACCGATTACTACCTTGGTACTTACAACACCTTCAATACTGTAAGTGCTTCCAAGCTTTCTTACATCACCGCTGAGAACACCGGCGTTAGCCAGTTCCCTGCAGGCGTTGCTACCATTGAGATCGTTTCTGACGAGCCCCACGAGCACACCTGGTCCGATGCTACCTGCACCGAGCCCAAGAAGTGTGAGTGCGGCGATACCGACGGCGAGGCTCTTGGCCACAACATCGCTAACAACGAGTGCTCCGGCTGTGGTGCAAAGGTTGTTACCGTTACCGAGGCTGCTGGCCTTGAGGATGGCACCCTTGTATTCATCGAGGCTACCGTTTCCAAGATCACCTACAAGTGGAGCGATTCCAGCAAGAACATGTCCGTAGACATCACCGACGGCACTACCACCCTTAACGCATACAAGCTTGCTACCGAGGTTGGTCTTGGCGACGTTATCGTTATCTACGGTAAGGTTGGCTCCTTCAACGACGTAAAGCAGATCGCAGCAGGCGCTACCGCTGAGATCAAGACCGCTCATGTTTGCTCCGAGTGGAACGATGCTACTTGTGATGCTCCCAAGACCTGTAAGGTTTGCGGCGCTACCGAGGGCACTAAGCTCGACCACAATTACGGTGAGGGTGATACCTGTACCGCTTGCGGCACTGCAAAGCCCGTTGCAGGTGCAAACGTAACCGTTACCACCGTTATCGCTGATCACGCTGCAGCTAATAACTGGGCAAACGGCACTCGCTACGAGTCCATCGCTATTGACTCTAACATAACAGTTTCCTCCACCGGTACTGCAGTTGGTGACTACGGCCTCAACACCGGTAAGTACTACACCAGCGGCGAGAACTGGAGAATCTACCAGAGCGAGTCCGCTACCGTTACCGTTACCGCAGCTGAAGGCAAGACCATCGTTTCTGTAAAGATCTCTTATGCTAGCCAGAACGGCGGCGTTCTCACCCTTGACGGCACTGCTGTTGAGTCTGAGCAGGTTGTTACTGTAAATGCAGGTTCTATCACCTTCGGTGTTGCTAACTCCGGTGAAGCAACTAACGGTCAGGCTAGAATCACTTCTATCGAGGTTATCTACAACTAATACTTGTTTTTAAACTCATAAATTTCAGGACCGCACCCTCGGGTGCGGTTCTTTTTTATCCTTATTATTAATATACTTTATATTTCTTAATAAGCACTTGATTATCTCTTTTTTATGTGATATAATAATTATACTGATAAGTATTGCTTATTACATTTATATTAAAAAGGAGAAAATCATGAAAAGAATTATCTGTCTTTTACTCGCTATGATGCTTTGCCTCACAGCTCTTGTGGGCTGCGAAGATCTTTTCGGCGACGATCACGAGCACAACTTCGTTGACGGCGAATGTGAATGTGGCGAAAAGGACCCCAACGCCGGCGAAGAGCCCGGTGGCGATGAGGTTGTCGACGAGAATCTTGACAACGCCCTTCTTTACCTCTCTCAGATGTATAAGGAGCTTTCCGGTACGTACGTAAACGACTTTGACGTTGTTGCATACGTCAGCATCGCTGATAGCAGATACCCCATTACCTGGACTGCAAGCGACGACAGCATTAAGATCAGAGAAAGCGTTGAGCTCGGTAATTACACCGTAGATCTTCCCGACGACAACTCTGAGGAGATCAGCTTCACTCTTACCGCTACTATCGCTTCCGAGATTACAGACGAAACAAGAGTAAAGACCTTTAATATTAAGATCCCCGCGGTTTCTGCAGAGGGCACTCTTACAATTCTTGAGGCTCTTGAGCTTGGCGGCGCACAGCCCGACAGCCAGTACACCTCTGTTAAGTACTACGTAAGCGGTACGGTTACCAAGATCACCCAGGAGACCTACGGTAACCTTTACATTGCAGACGAGAATGGCAACGAGATCCTCGTTTACGGTACATACGACGCTACCGGTACTGTAAGATATGATAAGATGGCTACCAAGCCTGCGGTTGGCGACACCGTTACCTTCTACAGCGTTGTTGGTAATTACAAGGGCGATCCTCAGCTTAAGAACGCATGGCTTATCGCTCTTAACGGCGAGGAGCTTGGCGGCGAGAATGGCGATCAGGGCGGTACCACAGGCGGTATCCTTCTTGATATGATGGGCTCTACCAACGTTGAGAGCTACTCCAAGACTCAGCTTATCTACTCCGCAAACGGTATCACTCTTACTAACGATAAGAATACCTCTACTACCGATTGCTATGACAACACCAGCACCTATGCTGCTAGATTCTATGCAGGCTCTACCCTCAAGATCGAGTACAAGGGTATGACCAAGATCATGTTCGTTCTTGACGACTACTCTCCCGACGGAACCAAGACCTATCTTGCAGGCTTTGACAATATGACCGTTGAGGGCGCTACTATTGTACGTAACCACGATATTGTTACTATCTATTTCACAGCACCTACCGACGTGTTCCAGTCTGCAGCACTTGGCTCTCAGATCAGAGTTGAGCAGATCGAGGTATTTACCGGCGCTGTTGAAACTCCTCCCGCAGGCGGTGAGGACGGTGACCAGGGCGGAACCGAGACTCCCGATTTTATTTACGACGCACCCGTGGCAGATCAGGCATACAATCTCTACCTTGTTCAGTTTACCCTCGGCAAGACCCTCTACTTTGCAGGCACTATGGACGAGGAAAAGGGTACATATCTTGCAACTACCGAGGATATTACTGCAGCAGTTGATATTTACTTTGAGCCCGTAACCGGTGGATACCACATCTACTTCATGGATGGCGATACCAAGACATACATCAACGCCGAGGCTTATCTCAAGTCCAACAGCTATGCAGGCTGTCACTTCCAGCTTGTAGCTAATCCCACTTGCGTATGGACCTATAACATCGAGCTTGGTATTCTTGAGGTATACGGCGAGGTTGAGGGCAAGTCCGATACATTCTTCGCAGGTACATACGGCAATTATAACACCATTTCCCTCTCCGGCGCATACTACAAGGATCAGATTTCCTCCGGAACTCAGTTCCCTGCAAGAATCAGCGTTTCTATCGGCGAGGACAGCAATACTCCCGAGAATCCTGATACTCCCGAGAATCCCGATACTCCTGTAGATCCTGATACTCCCGAAAATCCCGACACTCCCGTAAATCCTGATAACAGCACCACTGTTAGCGTTGTGATCTCCGAGTACGCTTTAGCTAACGACTGGGCAAACGGAACTCTCTATTCCGAGATTGCTCTTAACGATTCCATTAAGGCAACCGTTTCGGGCACTGCTGTTGGTACCTACGGTCTTAACACCGGTAAGTACTACACCAATGGCGAGAACTGGAGAATCTACCAGACCGAGAACGCTACTCTTACCATTTCCGCAGAGGACGGTCAGACCATCGTTTCCGTTAAGGTTACCTACCTTGTTCAGAACGGCGGTGCTCTTGTTCTTGATGGCAATAACGTTGAATCCGAAACTGTAGTTGCAGTAAATGGCAGCTCCGTGACCTTCGGCATCGGCAACACCGGTACCGCAACCAACGGTCAGGTTAGAGTTACTGCTATCGAGGTTGTTTACGGCGGTAGCTCCATGGCTCCCGATCAGTCCGAAACTCCCGATCAGCCTGATACTCCTACCGAGCCTGAGACCCCCTCTGAGCCTGAGACTCCTTCCGAGCCCGAGACTCCCTCCGAGCCTGAGACTCCTTCTGAGCCCGAGACTCCCTCCGAGCCCGAGACTCCCTCCGAGCCCGAGACTCCCGAGGAAGACGGCAATGATAACGTTCAGCCCTCCTCCGGTGCAGAGATCTCCTTCGCTGACACAGCTAACCGCACTACTCTTACCACCTCCAGCCAGGTTTGGGAGCAGAACGGCATTAAGGTAACCAACGACAAGGGCTCCAGCTCCTCTAACGTTGCAGATTACTCCGATCCTGCCCGTTTCTACAAGAACTCCACTCTTACCGTTGAGTATGCCAATATGGTAAAGATTGTGTTCAACTGCGACAGCGCATCCTATGCGGCAGCTCTTCAGAGCTCTATCCCTGCTGCTGACGGCGTTACCGTTACTGTTGATGGCTCTACCGTTACCGTTGAGCTTGCACAGTCTGTATCCAGCTTCAACATTGCCGCACTCTCCGGCGGACAGGTTCGTGTAGACGGCATCAAAGTTTACACTGCATAATATAACTTAAATATTTTAAAACCGCATCCTTTTTGGGTGCGGTTTTTCTTTTTCAAAAAAACTATTGATTAAAAGGCAATATAATGATATAATGTATTTGTAGAAATTTGCGCTTTCGAGGTATAATATGAAGAAAATTTTAAGGCTTATTTCGGCTCTTATGCTGATAATAATTATAGTATTCAACACTGTGTCCTGCGATATTATCTCGGGACTTGTTGGCAACGGTAACGATCCAGGCGGTCAGGAGTCGGGCAGCGAGAGCTTTTACATAGACGGTCCTGCCAATATTAACCTTGAAATTGGTGAGAGCAAGCAGCTTGACCTTGTGATCGGCTCGGCGCTTGAGGGCGACGTAATATGGACGAGCAGCAGTAAGTCCGTATCGGTGGTGGATGGTCTTATTACCGCCATTTCCGAGGGTAAGGCTGTTATCAAGGCGGCGCTGGGGGATAAACTCGACAGAGTTGTTGTAAACGTTCTCTCTGACGAGCCTGCAATAGAAGATCCCGAAAAGCCTATTGTTCCCGACACTCCGGATGAGCCCGAGGATTCGGATATTGAAAACGATATTAACGACGGCCACGGTGAAACTATAATCGTACCCGGTACCGAGGACCCCGTAACAAGCGACCCTTACGTAGGTGTTGATAAGGATGACTTCTATGCGAGCTATACCCCTGCTGTAAGCTATATGGACGCATATTACAGAACACAGCACGGTCTTATGTCGGGCAGCATCGAGGAGCAGGATCAGGCTCCCACAATTTCCGCGTATCAGCCCTCATATAAGGGCTCGCTGATCAGAAATGACGTGTATTTATTCTCCGAGGACGGAAATACCTACTACGTTGTTGACTGCTATGGCGAAATATCCTTCGAAATATACAAGGGCGGCGCTTATGTTGTTCTTGAGGAGGTGGCAGCATACGTATTTGCCTTTGGCGAACCTCCCGCAAATCATTCGGACTCAAAAAAGACCAAGCCCACACAGAGCGAGTGGGGTGAATATCTTCGTGTAAACAACACAAATTTCAGCGGAGATACAGGAAAATACCCCTATGAGCCCGAGCTTCCCCGCATCTCAGGCTGCGGTGGCGACCTTACATATTACGAAATGGATATCGGTACCACAGGAACAGACTGTGATCCCAGCTTCGACGTAAAGGTATACAACGACGGATATTCAATAACCAGAGGCGCCGCACGTATCGTTTATTCCTGCAAGGATAAAAACGGCAACAAGATCATCGACCTTGATGAAAGATACGTATTCTACACCTACAACCACTACAACGATTTTCAGGAATATCTGAATTACGAGGGAGGCTGGGGAGAAATGTTTGGAAACGTGACCGGCGGCGGTACTCTGTCGGATAAATCCGACTGCAATCCCACCCCCTATGTCGGAACAGTTCGTTGCGGAATATACAAGGATGCCACAGTAGCCGTTTACTGCATCCTTCCAACCAAGAAATTTGCGGCATAATTCCCTAACAGAGTTTTATAAAACAAAAAAAGACGAAAATTGCTTGATTTTCGTCTTTTTTGTCACTTTTTGACAAGTATTATTTACATAAATCCTTTATTTTTTCAAAAGCAAGATGATTTGTCCTGTCGCTGACAAGGGGAGTGATTGACACAAATCCGTCTCTTACACTATCGGTATCAAGCCGGTCGTCTCCCTCGTTTTCCTCGATAATATATCCTCCCTGCTCCCATATATCGCCGCCGAGATATTTAAACTCATCGTGGAAGTAAACTCCGCCCTGCTTGGTTATTCTGATCTCTCCGTGAGAGTTGGGCAGATTTACGTTGTAAAGCATGCTTTCTTCAAGGAGTCTGTTCTCCATAATGAAGTTATATACTCTGTTAAGGTGAGCCTTTGCGCCGTCAAGAGTTGTGGGATCGGTGGAGAAGGCAATACCGGGAATACCGAGCCTGCCGCCCTCGAATATTGCTCCCGCAGTACCGGAGTAAACAATATCCTTGCCGAGATTAAAGCCACGGTTGATACCCGAGAGGATAAGATCGTACTTCTCTTTCATACCGAGGACAGCAAATCTTATGCAGTCAGCCGGAGTGGAATCCATATAATAGGATCTGACGTCAGCCCAAAGATCGACCTTTTTGATCTCTATAGGTCTTGTAAAGTCGATGGCATGGCTCTTTCCGCTCTGCTCCACCTTTGGAGCAACCACGGTGACGTCACCCTTTGTTTTTGCCCACTCTACGAGCAGGGCTATGCCCTCGGCATAAAGTCCGTCGTCGTTAGTTATCAGTATTCTCACAGCCAGCCCTCGTTATTTTCTTTATATTCCTTAAGTCTTGCGTCTGCATCTGCAATAAGGCTTTCCATTTCCTCTACCGAGTATACGGTCGCACCCGCAGCGCAGGCGTGTCCGCCACCACGGTACTTCTCACCGATGCAGTTGATGGTAACGAATCTTGAGCGCAGACGAACCCTGATGCTGCCGTCGGGGTTGTCGATAAATGCAAGCCAGATAAGGCTGTTCTTGATGGAATCCATAAGAGAAACCGATGCGCTTGCATCCTCCTGGGACAGACCGAACTGCTCCTGCATCTCCTTGGTTACGTGAAGATATGCAACGCCGTTATCGGTGATCTTCATCTGTCCATAGGCGTAAGCCTCGAACTTATAAACGTGGAAGTCCTTCATATAAAGGTTTGCGTACATTGTATCGGTGTCGATTCCAACATCGAGAAGCATACCCGCAAGGCGCATTGTCTCGCCGGATACATCTCTGAATCTGAATCTGCCCGAGTCGGTAACCATACCGCAATAGATGTAGGTGGCCGCCTCGCTGTCGATCTTAAGCTCGTCCTTAAAGGTCGCATAAAAATCTGCGATCATCTCGCAGGCCGAGGAGCGCTCCTCCTCTACCCACATAGGCTCGCCGTAGGGAGCGATGTTGATATGGTGGTCGATCTTTATGATCTCACGGCAGAGGCTGAACTTCTGATTGGAGATTCTCTCCATTGTGCCCGTGTCAATAACTATACCGAGCGCATCCGCATAAGCCTCGTCGGGAATAGGAGCATCCTCGCCGCCAAGAAATGCCATATACTCGGCATAATCCGAATTCTGAAGAAGTATCTCCTTCTCGGGATAGGTAAGCTTCAGAATTCTCTGAAGTCCCTTGGTGGAGCCGGTAGCATCTCCGTCGGGTCTCTTGTGACGGAAGATGATTATTCTGTTATATTCCTTAATCTTATCAAGTATCTGCTTTTTGATCTCGTAGTTCATTTTACGCCTCCGTTTGTGCAATGAGATCGGCAAGGAGCATCATAGCCTCCTCACGGTTTTTAAGAGTGGCGCCGCTTGCCTTCTGATGTCCGCCGCCGCCGTATTTTACAGCGATAGGATTGATATTATGGGTGTTGGAACGTATTTCGCAAAGTACACCGTCCTCAATCTCGGTGAAGTTGACCCAATTCTCTACGCCACGTATCTCTCCCATAGAGTTAACCATCCCACGGGAGATGGTGAAGGTATCTACTCCGTAGCTCTCGGTTTCCTCCTTATCGGTATAAATATACGCAACCTTGGGGGTAGCAAGCTGAATTTTGAGAGCAAATTTTGCTCTCAGCTGAATAAAGGACAGCTCGTCCGCATAAAGATTTCTGTAAATGGTTGAGGTATCAAACTTGCGCTCCATAAGGAAGGATGCCACACGGAAGGTCTCCGAGCTTGTGGAGTCGTATCTGAATCTGCCGGAGTCGGTGATCATACCGGTATAGAGAGTCTTGGCGCAGATGGGAGATACGGCAAGTCCGCCCGCCATTGCCATTGCGGCAACAAGTCCCGCACAGCTCTCATAAGAGGTGGCGGTGATCTCCTCGTCACAGATCTTTTCTACGAAAAGGTGATGGTCCATTCTGGCAGTTGCCTCGGCAAGAGCATATCTCTCATCCGAAATAAGCGCCTTTGCAGAGGTGTCGAGGACGATAGCGAGAGCACCGCTGTAAAGCTCGTCTGCAATCTCATCCATAGGCTGCGTGAGCATAAATGCGTAACGGGGTGTCATGTCACCCACCGCATAAACCTCCTTGTGAGGATAGGTGTCCTTTATCATGTGTAAAAGTCCCAGCTGGCTGCCGAGAGCATCTCCGTCGGGGTTTTTATGACGGTGAATTATAATCCTGTCGTATTTCTCTATAAGAGCAAGTATTTTTTCAAACATATTTTGTCCTTTCGGGATAGCTTTTCCCAATTTTTCTTTAACTAAAATATTATATCATAAATTGACGGAAAATGCAACGAATAATTTAATTTCCCTTTCGAAGTTTTGGGTGTCAATTTTTCATATGGGTTTTTGTTTACTTTTCACAAACTTATATTTATTTATTATATAGTAGATGTTGACTTTATAGTATTTAGATGTTAAAATAATAACAGCCCTGACGATATGGGTATACATCGCCTGTGCGACGGAAAGGAAAACAGCAATATTATGAACAATCCTCAGAAGAATTTCGGTTTCAAGCATAAGAGCGGACTTCTGCTCCCCATCAGCTCTCTTCCCTCGCCTTACGGTATAGGCTCCTTCGGTAAGAGCGCTTATGATTTTATAGATTTCCTTGCGGAGACAAAAACCAAATGCTGGCAGGTTTTACCCCTCAACCCCACATCATACGGTGACAGCCCCTATCAGTCGCCCGCAGCGGTTGCAGGTAACCCCTATTTTATAGATCTTGACATTCTTGCAAAGGCAGGTCTGCTTACCAAGGATGAGCTTAACGAAAGCAAGCACGATACAGTAAGAGTTGACTACGGTTGGCTCTTCAATACAAGATACAACCTTTTAAGACGTGCGTACGCAAGATTTTTCGAGAAGGGCGGCAATAAGACCGCAGCATATAAGAAATACGTAAAAAATAATGCGCATTGGCTTCCCGACTATTCGCTGTTTATGGCACTTAAGGTGCATTACAACCACGCGGTATGGACCTCCTGGAACGAGGAGCATAAGGACGTTAAGAGGGCCAGATCTCACCGCTCCGAGTTTGAGGGTGAGTGCGGATTCTGGGAGTGGATCCAGTATGAATTCAGCACCCAGTGGCAAGCACTTCTCTCCTACGCTCACAGCAAGGGTATTATGATCATCGGTGATATGCCTATCTACGTTGCTCACGACAGTATGGACGTATGGCAGGCTCCCGAGCAGTTCCTCCTTGACGAGAACTACAATCCCACCGTTGTTGCAGGCTGTCCCCCCGACGGATTTTCTCCCGACGGTCAGCTTTGGGGCAACCCCATCTACAATTGGGATCTTATGGAGACCGACGGCTTCTCCTGGTGGCAGAAGAGAGTTGCTGAGAGCTTTAAGATCTACGATATTCTCCGTATCGACCACTTCAGAGGCTTTGCCGGATATTATAACATACCCTACGGTGACACCACTGCCAGAAACGGTAAGTGGGACAGCGCTCCCGGTATTGCTCTGTTCAGAACCATAGCAAGAAACTTCCCCAAGTCGAAGATCATTGCCGAGGACCTGGGCTTTATCACTCCCGACGTGCGTGAGCTTCTTGATGACTGCGGCTTCCCCGGAATGAAGATCCTTCAGTTCGCATTCTATGATGACGATGCAGAATATCTTCCCAGAGTATATCCTCACTCCAACTGTGTTGTTTACTCGGGATCTCACGATGCTGACTGTACCAAGAGCTGGATCAAAAACCTTAATGAAGCATCCGTAAAGGCTCGATTCAGAAAGGAATGTCCCTCCCGTAAGGGTCAGAGCCGTACCTACGACGTGATCGAGCTGGCAATGTCCAGCCGCGCTAACCTGGCGGTTATTCCTATGCAGGATTATCTTGAGCTTACCAATGAGGAAGGCAGAATGAATACTCCTGCGGTTGCTGAGGGCAACTGGAACTGGCGTCTCTCAAAAAGATACAGAACGGCCTCTCTTACAAAGAAGATCAAGGATATGACCGTGCGCAACGGACGTGCGACTAAATAATTTTGGTTTTTAATAAAAATATATATGCGAAAGGAACTTAAACTATGAGAAATCGTTTATTATCTCTCATTCTCGTCGTAATTATGCTCTTCGGCATTTGCGCAACAACAGCATCCTGCGCACAGCTCGAACAGTTTGTCGGCTACGAAAATCTGGGTGAGGATTATATGAACAAATACTACCCCGACGGCATCGACGGCGGTGACGGCGACGGTGATGGCGACGGTGGCGGAAACACCGAGACCGTACCCAACCAGCACGACCCCGAGGTTGCAAGAGAAGAGGGCTGTAACCTTATTACCTTCTTCTGGAATAACCCCCTTTGGGTTAATGATCCTGAAAAGCTTGCGCAGTGCGATATCTGGTGCTGGTGGGACGGCGGCGAAGGCGGCGGCCGTATGATGAAGCAGTGCGAATACGGCGCAATGCTTACTCTTAACATTCCCAAGGACGTTACCGAGGTTGGTTTCATTGTACGTACCGGCTGCTCTGATCCCGGCGGAACATCCTGGGGCACCGCAAGTAAGGACTGCGGTTCTGATGACCTTTATGCTACCATCGAGGGTGAGGATACCTTCATCTACCTTCGTGGCGGTAAGAGTGACGCTACCCAATATCACAGCTACGACGGAGGAAAAACCTTGGTACCGATTCAGAAATTTAACCTTGCGGGTATGACCGATACAAACAAGATCGAGTATATCATCACTCCCGCTACCAAGTTTACCAGCATTGACCAATTCAAGGTTTATGACGGCGACAGAGAAATCAAGATCACCAGCGTCAACAGCCTTAACAGAACAAGCACCAGCGGCGTTATTACCGTTGATGAGGAGCTGGACATCACAAAAACATACACTGTTAAGCTCGAGGGCTTCGAGAACCCCGAGGCTGTAGTTCCTACTAAGATCTTTGATACCGAAAAGTTTGCCAACGAGTATCATTACGACGGCGACGATCTCGGCGCGGTTATTAACGGCAACAATACTACCTTTAAGGTATGGGCTCCCACCGCATCCAAGGTTGTTCTCAACCTCTTCACCAGCGGTCACGAGGGCGAGGCTTACAAGACTGTTGACATGGTTAAGGGCGCAAAGGGCGTTTGGTCCTACACCGAGGCCTGCGGACACGGCACATACTACACCTACTCCGTAACCACAGCGGTTGGTACTCAGGAGGCTGTTGACCCCTATGCAAAGGCAGCAGGTCTTAACGGTAACAGAGGTATGGTAGTTGATCTTGACTCTACCGACCCTGAGGGCTGGGAGGAGGACCAGGCGTTCGATATCGGTATCGACAGCTACTCCGATGCTATCGTATGGGAGGTCCACGTAAGAGACTTCTCTAACACCATTGAGGATTCTGATTACAAGGGCAAGTATCTTGCCTTCACCGAGGAGGGTCTCGTAAATGAGTACGGCATTCCCGTAGGTATTGATTACCTCAAGGAGCTTGGCGTTAACTTCGTTCACCTTCTTCCCGTATATGACTATGCAACAGTTGATGAAGCGGATCCCGATAGTGGCTTTAACTGGGGCTACGATCCCAAGAACTATAATGTTCCCGAGGGAAGCTACTCCACTGACCCATACAACGGCGAGGTCAGAATCACAGAGTTCAAGCAAATGGTTATGGCTCTTCATGAGGCAGGCATCGGCGTAGTTATGGACGTTGTTTACAACCACACCTACGATAAGAACGCTTCCTTCAACAAAATAGTTCCCTATTACTACTACAGATATAAGTCAAACGGCGCAAACTCCTCCGGCTCCGGCTGTGGTAATGACACCGCATCCGAGAGATACATGTTCGGTAAGTTCATGGTTGATTCCACCAGCTACTGGATGGACGAGTACAATCTTGACGGCTTCCGTTTTGACCTTATGGGTCTTCACGACATCGACACCATGCAGAACGTTGAGAGCGCTGTTCACAAGCTCAATCCTCAGGCTATCCTCTACGGCGAGGGCTGGACTATGATGCAGAACTCCTACGATCCTTCTCTCAGAGCTGCAACCCAGACCAACATTGCACGTATTGAGGCTACCAACGGCGGTATCGGCGCAATTGCAGTATTCAACGATATCATCCGTACCGGTCTTAAGGGCGAAAGCGATGACAAATCTAAGGGCTACATCAACGGCAAGACCGATGATTATACCAGAAGAAGAGTTCTCTTCGGCGTTAACGGCGGTAACGGCTCGGGTGCAGGCGCAAGCTGGAATACTCCCGATGCCATGGTTGTTAACTACTTGTCCGCTCACGATAACTCTACTCTTTGGGATAAGCTCACCGTTGCGAATGGCTCCAGCTCCAAGCAAGCCAGACTTGCTATGAACCGTCTCGGCGCTACAATACTCTTCGTTTCAAAGGGTATCGTATTCTTCCAGGCGGGTGAGGAAATGCTTCGTACCAAGCCTAACGATAAGTATGAGTACGGCTTCGACCACAACTCCTACAAGTCCTCCGACGAGATCAACAACCTTAAGTGGGATACACTTAAGGAGGGCTCTGATGAATACGAGATGTTCCAGTACTACGCAGGTCTTACAGCTATCAGAAGAAATATTGATATCTTCACCAACAATACCAAGTTCATCACATATCCTCACAGTGACAACACCGGCTTCTCTATTGAGATTGAGGACGGAAACGGCGGTAAAGCTTATGTTATCGTTAACCCCGAGCAGTCCAAGTCCATCAGCTACACCCTTGACGGCAGCTATGAACTTATCTGTGACGGCGTGAACGCAGGCACTACAAGCATTCGCACTTGCAGCGGCAGCATCACTATTCCTCCCTGCTCTGCGTATATCCTTGTAACCAGCAACCTTCTTCCCGCTAACTGATCAGTAAAATAAGCACTAAAGGGCGGTCCGAATCGGATCGCCCTTTTTTATATGAAAACACCGCCAACATAGCTATTGGCGGTGTTTTTGTTAAGTATAGTTTACTTTGAGAAGAATTCAACTACGTCGTTTGCCAATCTGTCAGGGCAGTCAACCATAGGAGAATGTCCGCAATTTTCGTAAGGAAGAAGGGCTGCAAGATCGCCAAGCGCGTTGTAATTATCAAGCACCATATAGTCGGGAACTACAATATCCTTCTCTGCCATAGTAAGCGCAACGGGACACTTAATGTTATGGATACTGCCGTCGCCGGGGCCGTAGGGAGTGAACTCATCGGACATATTGAGAGTCGCAAGAGCCCAGTCAAGATCAACCAGGTTTCTCTGCTTAAGAGTCTCGCTCATCCAAAGGTCATTCTGCTCTCTGGTGGGCTTGTTAACGGTGTAAATGGTGGCATCCCAGATTGAAGTCATCATAGCCGCATCGCCCTTCTCGAAAATACTAAGCACGGGAGCTACCTGCATAGGATCGGTCGCCATTTCTTCCTTATTTGCATAAGGCTTGCCGGTGGACTGATAATTTTCCTTCTTATAGAGAGGATAGCCCTTAAGGCCTGCGCCCTCTATATCAAAGAACTTCTTGATCTTTTCGGGATACTTTGCGCAAAGTCTGAGGCTTACGCCGCCGCCGTTGGACCAACCAACAAGGTAGTAGCTGTCAAGACCGAGAACCTCGGTAAAGAGGTTAACGTCGTCAGCAAGCTCCTCAAGGGTGTCAAAGCGGTTGTTATAACTGGAATCGCCAAATCCACGAAGGTCAATGGCGATACATCTGTATCTGTCCTTGATGCGGGAGATGAGGGGCTCATAATGAACGGAGGAGGACATATTTCCGTGTACCATCACTACTGCAGGACCCTGACCCTCATCAAGATATGCGATAGTCTCTGCGCCAATAGATATAAACTTCTTTTCCATATCGGTTCTCCAAAAAAATTAGATTTTTATCTGCTCGTCAAGCAGGTTGGTATATCCGAGCACAAGCGCGGTAAAGGATGCGGGATCCTCATACATGCTTGCGTGTCCGGAGCCGTTGATAGTTACGTAGCAGCTACCCTTGATCTTCTCGTGAAGAAGGATCTGCTCTGTAGGAGGAACAAGACCGTCCTCGGAGCAGGAGATGATAAGTGTAGGACACTTGATCTCGCTTACCCTGTCGGTGTAATCGTAATCGCGGGAGGAGTCGGTCAGACGGATAAGGCTCTCCAGAACGTCGGGACGGGAGAAGTAAGGGATAAGAGTTCCCTCACGTCTTTCCATCCAGGCGGCCTCCCTCTCATAGAAGGCGGTGGAGTAAATAACAGGAATAGTGGTAAGATAATAAGCCTCGCCAACGCCGGTCTTAGCTACTGCGTTCCAGCCGTCACCAATTTTTCTGAGCCAATCAGACGTACGTGCGCAGGTGTTTGCAAGAATAAGGCTTCTTATTCTGTCGGGACGCTTTACGGCATACTGAATCGCAACCTCACCGCCGTAGGAAATACCCATAACGGTATATTTCTCATAGGGAAGATTGTCAAGAAGGGTCTCAAGCACTCGTACCTGAATGGAGTGATCGTAGGACTCGGTCATTCTGGCGCTCTGTCCCTGATCGAGAAAGTCAACGAGAATAGTAATGTTGTTTTTTGAAAAATTGGGAATAAACGACTTCCAGCTGGCGGTGGACATCATAATTCCGTTAAGGATCACAAGAGGCTGACCGTGATCGCCGTGAACCTCGTAGTAAACCTTTTTGCCTTCGAAAAGAAATTCTGCCATAGCAATATACCTTACTTATTAGCGATAATGCCAAGAGCAAGAGCCTCAGCACGGATCTGATCTCTGAACTTAGGATGAGCAACGGAGATGATGCGCTCTGCACGCTCTGCGATGCTTGTACCACGAAGGGATACGCAGCCGTACTCGGTAACGAGATAGTCAACGTCGTTTCTGGAAAGAGAAACAGCGGCGCCTGCCTTAAGCTGACAAACAATCTTGGAGGTCTCAACTCTCTCGCCGGTTGCGGGATCCTTAACCATAGCGGTAGAGTAAAGAGCGATAATGGAACGACCGTTTCTGGATTTCTGCGCACCTACCGCGGTGTCGGACTGTCCGCCTGTGCCGGAAAACTGAGTAGAGCCGATAGACTCGGATGCGCACTGACCGGTAATATCAACCTCAAGGGTGGTGTTGATGGATACCTGGTTGTCGTTTTGCATAATGGTATAGGGATCGTTTACGTAACCACCGTCAAGGATTTCAACGGAGGGGTTGTCGTCGATATAGTCGTAAAGCTCCTTGGTGCCCATAGCGAAGGCAGCAACCATCTTACCGTTGTTTATCTGCTTGCACTTGCCGTTGATAACCCCCGCCTTAGCAAGCTTTACCATTCCGCTGGTAAGCATCTCTGTATGTACGCCAAGGTTCTTCTTACCATAGAGGCTTGCTGCAACTGCGTTGGGAATACCTCCGATTCCGAGCTGGATGCAGTCGCCGTCATTGATCATATCCGCGATAAGCTTACCTATCGCAAGATCCTTCTCGTTGGGCTCCGCGTCTGCGATCTCGGGCATAGGATAATCTACCTCAATGAGATAGTCAACGTCGTCTACGTGAAGCTGAACGTCACCGAAGGTTCTGGGAGCGTTGGGGTTGATCTCAAGAATAACCGTCTTAGCCTTCTTGATCATCTGCATCTCATAGGTGTTGGAGAGAGAAAGAGATACGAAGCCGTGCTTATCTGGCATAGAAGCGATACCAACGTAAATGTCGGGCTCGCGGAAGAAAATTCTCTTTTTTGCCGCAAGGTGAAGGTGGTTGGGGATAAAGGAAACGTTTCCGTTCTTGTGACCCTTTCTCATAACGGGAGTGTAGAACCAACCCTCGGTAGCGAAGCTATCCTTATACTCGGGATTTACGATAAACTCATAAGCACCCATAGGAAGACAGTTGGAAACCAGAACTCCCTTAACCTTATCTGCGATAGTGTGCAGATTGGTCATAAATTCTCTACCCTCCGCCGAGCCAAGACCGGTTACAATGTAATCACCGCTCTTTACAAGGCCGAGAGCCTCGTTAACAGATACATACTTTGCCATTTTTATATCTCCTTTTCTAATGTATTCTTACATAAAATTGTTTTTTAGCTGAATAAATTTATAGTTAATCGCATTTAGCGAGATTGTTTTCAAAGTTAAGATGTGTTTTTTTGAATTAATTAACAGAAGAGTATTTTTTGTTGGCGATGAAGGGCCGAAGCCCTCCATCGCACTTTGTGTGTTTAAGCCGGGGTTTAATAACCGAGGCTTATTTTAAAAAACTAATAAGGAAATTACTTAACGGAATCCTCAAGAGTCTTGAGACCGGTGATTTCACGGTAAACCTCACCAACACCGCCGTTAGCTACGGTGTACTTGTTAACTGCAAGAGCATCGATACCGATACGCTGACCGTTAGCATAGCTTACGGAAGTACCCATGGGAACGTTGATGTCAGCCTCTTCCATAGCGGAGATGAAGCCGTCCCAAGTGAGAACCTCACCGCTCATACGGGTAAGGCCCTGGCAGAATACGTTTGCAGAAACGTAACCAGCCATTGCGTAGCTGTTAAGGAAGTAGGAGCTTACGCCGTCCTGTGCCCAATCGTAAGAACCGAAGTAAAGCTGTACGTAGGGACCCCAAACAAGGTCGTCCATAGCGATAAGAGTTTCGCCCTGGCTCTTAGCGTAAAGAGTCATGATCTTGGTGTACTCTACGAAATCGTTCCAGCCCTTGGTCTCAGTGGGAACAGAACCGGTAACAAGCCATGCGCCTGCATAAACCTCACGGTTCTCGGTGATAGCGCCGGATGTAACAAGGCCGCTCATTGCAGCTGCGTTAGCGGAAACGTAAGAGGTGATGATCTTAACGTTCTCATAGTTAACAGCAGTGAAGGTGTTAGCGATGTTAATGAAGGGAGCCTGGTTAGCAGCGATAACAACTACGTCACAACCAGCGTTCTTGAGAGCGGTAACCTCGGCAACGTAAGAGGTAGCTGCTGCGTCTGCTTCCTGATATACAACGGAAGAGCCCTTACCAAGCTTTTCAACCTCGATCTCGATACCGTTGAGCATACCCTTACCAGCCTCGTCGGTGGTAGAGATAACGCCAACCTTAGTACCGCCAAGGCCGCCTACTTCGAGAGAAGCGAAAGCGGTAGCGATCATGGACTGACCCTCGGTGTCGTAGATGGGCTGAACGGTCATAACGTTCTTCTCGGTGTCATAGAGATCGGAAACGCCACATACGCCGTAAACCATAGGAATACCCTGCTCTTCAAGGTAGTCAACGGTAGCGGATACGGTGTTGGAACCGAAGTGACCAACAAGTGCGAATACCTTATCCTCCTCAACGAGCTTCTGAGTATAGTTGTTACCAACTACGCCATCAAAGCCATCGTCGTAGTGATGGAACTGAATGGTATACTTGTTGCCGTCTGCATCCTTGTAACCGTCGGTGTGGTTCTCGAAGTACCAGAAGTATGCCTCCTGTGCATAGTTGAAGGGCACACCAACTGCTGCAAAAGCACCGGAGGTAGCTGCAGTATTACCAACGTGGATGATGTGGTTCTCAGTGTCGATACCCTGAGCTGCAGTTGCAGGCTCGTCGCCGAAGAGGCCACAGCTGATCATACCGAAAGCCATGCTTGCAACGAGAACGAGTGCGAGGATGAGTTTGAGTGTCTGTTTCATGTTTTTTCTCCTTATTTTATATTTTTTATGTTAAAGCCTAAGCCTTAATCATCATTTTTGCCGCCTAAGTAGGCGTCAATAAGCTTTTTGTTCGAGATAAGCTCGCTTGCAGGTCCTTCAAGACCGATCTTACCAAGCTCAAGCACGTATGCGTAGTCGGCGATCTTAAGAGTCTGAAGAGCGTTCTGCTCAACGATAAGGATGGTCGTTCCTTCCTCTCGAATCTTTACGAATGCCTTGAAGATCTCCTCAATGATAAGGGGAGCAAGTCCAAGGGAGGGCTCGTCGAGAAGCAGGATCTTGGGATCAGACATAAGCGCACGTCCGATCGCTACCATCTGCTGCTCACCGCCCGAAAGGGTATTTGCTGTCTGATTGCGTCTTTCCTCAAGTATGGGGAAAAGCTTATAAACTCTTTCAAAGTTCTCCTTAAGCTGAGTCTTGGCGCTGACCTTTACTCCGTCGATAACCTTGGTCTTAAGTCCGTAAGCTCCGACCTTGAGATTTTCCTCAACTGTAAGCTCGGGGAACAGAAGACGTCCCTCGGGCGACTGGGTAACGCCTGCCTTCGCTATCTTATAGGTAGGAAGACCAACGATCTCCTTGCCATCAAGGACAATGCTGCCGCCGGCAGGCTTGATAGCGCCGGAAATCGCACGAAGAGTGGTTGTTTTACCTGCTCCGTTAGAGCCGAGAAGCGCAACTATCTGCCCCTGGTTAACGTTAATGTTGATACCCTTAAGAGCGGAAATAAAGCCGTAGGAAACACTTAAATCTCTAATTTCAAGTAATGCCATTATTCCCCTCCTGCGCCTAAGTAGGCCTCTTGTACTTCCTTGCTGGACTGAACCTCGGCAGGAGTACCGTACGCAAGCTTTCTACCGAAGGATATAGCGCAAATATGATCGCAAATGCTCATAACAAGGCTCATATCGTGCTCAACCAGAAGAACTGTGCAGTTGAAATCCACACGGATTCTGTTGATAAGGTCGGCAAGCTCGCCGGTTTCCGACTCGTTAAGACCTGCTGCAGGCTCATCAAGAATGATAAGCTGAGGATTGCACATAAGAGCTCTGGCAATCTCGATCTTCTTAAGAACACCGTAAGGTAAGCCCCATGCAAGTCTGTCACGGTAAGCGGCAAGTCCCATATACTTAAGAACCTTGTCTGCTCTCGCTCTTATAAGCTTCTCCTCCTTATTGAGAAGAGGAAGATGGAGCATCTGGGTAAACAGATTACTGGTGTAGCTTCTCGTAGCTGCGATAAGCAGGTTGTCGAGAACGGTTACCTCTTTAACTACCTCAATGTTCTGGAAGGTTCTTGCAATTCCTCTGAGGATTATATCGTGTACCTTATAATCCGTAAGAGAAATGGTCTTTCCGTCACCGGCAGTAAAGAGAAGCTGGCCTGCGGTAGGCTTGTAGAACTGAGTGATACAATTGAATACTGTGGTCTTACCGGCACCGTTAGGGCCTATAAGACCGAATATCTCGCCCTTCTTAACGTCAAAATCAAGATCGTCAACGGCACGAAGACCGCCAAAATACATCTTGAGTCCTTTTACAGAAAGGATAACGTCGTCGGGGTTGGAATATTCTGTGGTTACCTTGGATTCCGCATCCGCGATCTTAGCCTCAAGTGCGGTGATCTTCTCTGTGAGCTTGATCTTATCACGCTCAAGAAGCTTGCCGTACTCTGCGTCAAGCTTATCTGCAAGAGCCTTACGCTCTGCCTGAAGCTGTGCGGAAAGCTTTTTATACTTTTCGGAATCCGAACCGAGATTCTGCGAAAGAGCGCTGTTTCTCTTTTTCTCAAAGGAGTCCACCGCATCAGCTCTCTTCTGAAGAAGCTCACGGTCGCTTTTCTTCATAGCCTCAAGAATAGCGGTGAAATCCTCACCACGCTTCACGGCCTTGAAGATGCCCTTTGCCGCCTTGTGATTAACAGCTCTGTGTGAGAGATATGACTTAATGTCATATTCCTTGATTCTCTGCACCATAAGATCGTTTGCATACTGAGTCTTGTCGCATGCGTCATAGGATGCAGAGGCGATTTTTTTATTTGCCTTGCTGTCAAACCTTGCAAGTGCTTTGTTTTTCTTGTCCTCGTACAAATCCTCCAGCATGCTGCGCTCGGTTACGAGCCAGTCGTACTTGCTGTGTAGCTTTATTGCTTTATCGGAGGCTGTGGGAAATAATTTATCCAAGATCTTTGCCATACTTTGCCTCCCTTATCTTTGTACGGATTTTCGCTATCCTGAACTTCGCCTCAAGCATAAGCTGAGATACGCCACCGGGATAGTACATAACTACAAGAATAACAAGAATTCCGCTGATCAGGTCGATCAGGTCGGAGTTTTCCCTGAAGAAGGGAATGTTGATAAGGAACATAGGCTCAAGTCCGTAAAGAAGAAATGCGCCGAAGATTACTCCCCAGATGGACTTCATACCGCCTATAATAACTATCGCCAGAATGTTAAGCGAGGTGCTTAACTTAAATTGAACTGACGAGGAATGGGATACGTAGGGCTGTGCAATGGCGAACAGAATACCTGCTATAACCGCATAGATTATAGAAATAATGAAGGAAAGCAGTCTGTACTTAAGAAGAGAAACACCAAATGCCTGTGCGGCAGAGGTGCTGTTCTTCATAGCCAGCATGGCACGTCCTGTAGGGCTGTTCATAAGGTTATGTGTAATAACCAGAAGAACAAACAGAACTACTACGATCAGAAGATACTTGTGATCGGAGGTAAGTCTTACATCAAAATCGGTACCCTTTATGTACTCAATGTTAAACCAGGTGGTATGCTCGTTCTTTACTCTGAGAGCATCTCCGTTGATGGCCTTGAAAAGCTCAACGATGATCTCGGCAATACCGAGAGTAACGATCGCAAGATAAATACCCTCAATTCGAAGCGAGATATATCCTACCGCAACTCCAACTACGATAGCAACAAGTATTCCGATAACAAACGTAAATCCAATGGACAAATCCCATTCTACAAGGCACATATAGGCGATGTTTGCGCCAAGACAGAAGAATCCTGCCGTACCGAGAGATGCAAGTGCCGAGTATCCGAGAAGCAGACAGAAGCCGACCGCCATTATGCAATAAATAAGAGTGTCACCTATTGCACTAACGAAGGTAGACTGGATAATTCCCGCTCCTGCCAGCACATTCAGAAGAATAAGTATTACGGTGAATAAAGCAAAGCCCAAGATAGGGTGTTTGCGAAGCCTGTCTTTAAGTGGTAATGAGCGAGGCATATCCTTCTCATTTTCCTGGAAAAGAGGCTTAAGTAAATTGTTATTAATTTTAGCCATACTTTACACCTTCTTAACCATTTTCTTTCCAAACAGGCCCTGGGGCTTCCAGAGCACGAGCAACATTACGATAGCGTAAACTATCGCGGACTTCCACTTTGAAACTCCGGGCTGATGTATAGCAACACATCCTACGACTACCTGAAGCAGATAAATGATTATCGTGCCGAGGATAGGGCCGTGGAAGGTCGCAAATCCGCCGAGAATTCCTGCAAGGAATGCGTTGATCTGAACGGTCGTCATAACGTAACCGTTATTCAGTGTGTTAGTGCCGATAAAGATGATAGCGGCAACAGCTCCGAACGCACCTGCAATACCCCAAGAGGTTGCTGTAATAACCTTTGTGTTAATACCCATCATACCTGCAACGATCTCATTGCTGGCGGTAGCTCTAACCGAAAGACCCCACTTGGACTTCTGAAGCAGAATAAATACTATTGAAATAAGAACAGCAGTTATTCCAACGGAAAGAAGTGTGTTGTAAGGAATGGAGAAGCTGCCGATAACAAGCTTTTCTGTAATAGGAATGAAGGGTTGTGCGGGGATAGACTCAAGGTAGGAGACAGAAAAGACGAAGGGGATTACGCCAATGATGATCGTAATAAGACCCATCGAAATAATCTGTTTTCCAAGAACGTTAACGTATCTACCGTTACGGAAGATAACGACGTCGATGAGAACTCCAAGACCTAAGGCTACTATAACGCCAAGTATGGCGGCCTGCCACATTTCGAGGCCCCATACCAGCGAGAACTCTACCATAACGTATGCACCGATTGCGGAAATAACGCCCTGGGCAAAGTTGGTAGTGTAGCTTGTCTTGAATATTAAAGTAACGGCAAACGCAGCAAGAATACCGGCGCACATAGGAGGCAGGGTGCCAACTAATATGGTCAGATAATCAATTAGCGTGCTCATTAACATTCACCCCACTTGATGATGTTAGCAGCCCAGGTATAACCGATACCTGCAGCAATCATACATACAGTGCTGCCGTCCTTAACCTTACCCTCCTTGAGAGCAAGCTCAAGAGAAAGGATCTGGTCGATCTGACCGATGTGACCGTAGTCCTCAAGGTAGATGGACTGATCCTCGGTAAGACCGAGATCAGCAAGCATAGCCTTGTGACCGGAGCGCTTAATGTGAAGAATGTCAAGGTAATCAATGTCAGAGCGAGTCATACCGGACTTGCGGAGAGCCTCGTCAATGCAGTGATACCAGTTAGGCATGGAAACGGTGTTAAGAAGGCCCTTCATCTTGGGAGAATCCATAAGACGAAGCATACCGAACTCCTTATAGTTCTCGGGAGTTACGGGCTCAAGGATACCGCCAACCTTAGATCCGCAGGTGTGAACAACAGAGCCGTCGGACATAAGGTGAGTACCGAGAAGAACGTTCTTGTTATAATTCTTCTTAAGAAGAACTGCGCCGCCGCCTGCGCCAAGGTTGAACATAAAGGATACGCCGCTGTCGGTGTAGTCGATAAAATCGCAGTTACGGTAACCGCCGCAAACGAGAACGGTGTTAACCTCGTCGTCTGCGATAAGTATATCCTTAGCAAGCTTCATAGCCGATACACATGTGCAGCAACGGTTCTGAACATCAATGCCCCATGCGTTCTTTGCGCCGATTCTGTCCTGAACGTAGCAGGCAGATGTGGTAAGCGGATACTCCTTCCACTCCTCGGTGATACAGAGAATTACGTCGATCTCAAGGGGATCAACGCCGCAATTCTCAAGGCACTTAAGAGCTGCAAGAGCGCCCATTTCCTGGGTGCCGTCGCAGGGATCGTTGGAGGGGATGAACTTCTGGTTAATACCGAGCTTAGCTCTTACAGCATCCTCGCTCCATACGCCGCCTGTTGCGTCGGAGATCTCTTTAGCAGTCATTATTTTCTTAGGAAGGTATGTGCCAATACCAACTATTCCTACGTTTATCATGGTGATTTTTCCTTTCTTTTGCAAACTTTTGTTTGCATTTTAGGTGTTTTTT
>CAZUJY010000004.1:0-29674 GCA_964620565.1 uncultured Ruminococcus sp.
TTCTTTTAAATATTCTCTTGCCGAATTCATAGTTCTCCCTTGACTTTTATCTCTATTTGAGGTTATATCAAACGCCTAATCTGTGCCTAATGTCGTTCAACCACTCGCCATTATATTTGAAATAGCGCGGTCCGGCTAAAGGACTTTTACCGCTCAACTCACATGCAAGAGCAGAGAGGGAGAGAATGCGTCCCTGATAGTTTACATGTTTTTCATCTGCCACAGTGCAAGTGATACCTGTTGCTTCTCGGGCATTTAAGTAAAATTCCAATGTTGCTCCTACAGGAATGTTACACATAGCAAACGAGAACGGAGCCATTCTCTCGGTTCTTTCGGCAACGATTTCTTGTGCGGTATCCTCGGCTGCGATTTCATCTTCGCTTGGCTGAACAAGAGTAAGCTTATCCGCGCAACCGTGAATTTCGGCTATTGCTTCAAGAATGGAGTAGGCATCCTCGGGCGACATAGCATAAAACTCGCGAACGCGCTTTTGGCCATTAAAGTTGTCAATTGAGCGCAAATTGGGATTCAGCTTATCGATAATCGCATGAATTTTCAAATCTGACAGACGAGAGTTAACCTCATATGTAGCGTATACGCGGAATGCAAAAGGAATGCATTCACTTCTATTCAGTTGATTTAATCGTTTGTTGATATCATCCGCATATCCGATTTTTACATATTCGGGAAAAGACGGATTCGTAAGAATATAAATGACTCCTTTTGCATTTTCCATATTTTTATACCTCTTTAATTTGTAGTTGTTGTATCTGAGCTACCCCCAGCATTATATGTCAAACTGAAGACCATATCAGATAACCATTTTTTGAATGAAGGATTATCTTGGAATTGTTTGAAAAGTTCCATATTATCTGCCATGATTCCAAAAATAACAGATTGAAGTGCGCGATCGCTTTCAATTCTTGCATTCTGCTTATCAGAATTCCTCATGGCGTTTTGATAGCGGTCATCTCTTGCGACCATTGCAGGAATTTCTGCCACTTGGCGCCTGACATTATCTGCATCAGTCCAATCGATATTTCCAAACAAATCGTTGAAAGTGTTTAATATGCTTGTGAGCAGATCCATTTCGGGCGTAGAAGGAGTTCTCGGTGTTCCATTAGGAACAGGATCAACTTCAGAATCAGAATCTTCAAGTTGAATTGAGATCATATTTTGTGCTTCTACACGATAACTTTCGAGATCTATTGCATCAATAATTCCTTCCGACAAATCATCTTCTTTGGGAGAAGGCAATTTGGGAAGCAAAAGATTCAAGAAAATCGAAAGTTTTTCCCATTCTGCATTACCATACGGTAAAATAGCTCCGAGGAATCCATAGGTTCGAACAAAGGCCTTTGCAGAGCTCTTGAACTCGATTTGATCAGACGTTTCAAGCCCCTTATAAAGACTTGCGCATTCGTCCAAAATCGGATCGAGCTTGTCGCGTTCGGCATTATTCAAATACAAGTCGATGAACAGTTCAATTCGATCTTGGGTATATACCTGATGCTGCTCCAGAGAGGAAATAATATCGTACAGCTTGTTAGGATCGGTTTCGCCTGACAGCGTCGTAGTACGATAATAACGAGAGAAGGATTCTTCGATACTTTGTGCATCGTTAGCAAAATCAAGCACAAAGGTATCCACCTTTTGCGGATGTGCACGATTAAGACGTGATAAAGTCTGAACCGCCTTGATATCAGTCAGAATTTTATCAACATACATCGTGTGTAACAGCGGTTCATCATAACCGGTTTGGAACTTGTCAGCAACAATAAGGAAGCGATACGGATCTTTTTTGAATTCCTTTTCAATCTGGTTACTCGGGAATCCATTGATAATAGATTCATTTAAGGTTTTACCGTTATATTCCTTATCACCTGAGAAAGCAATAATTGCTTTATAAGGGCTATGCCGAGATTCAAGCGCTTGTTGAAAAGCATAGTAATATTCAATAGCTCTCAATATGCTACTTGTAACAACCATTGCGCGAGCCTTGCCCCCAATTTTTCCTTTGGAGATAACCTGCGTATGGAAATGCTCAACCATAATCTCTGCTTTTTGAGAAATTGCATACTCATTGCTTTCTACAAATGCACGAAGTCGCTTCTGTGCCTTTTTCTTGTCGAATAAAGGATCATCTTCAACGGTTTTTGTGAGCTTATAATAGCTATAAATGGGTGTGTAGTATTTAAGCACATCCATGATAAAGCCTTCCTGAATAGCCTGTTTCATTGAATAGTGATGGAATGGTGCATGCTTAACTGTACCGTCAGGCTGAGGAATTGCTTCGCCAAACAACTCAAGCGTTTTATTCTTGGGAGTAGCAGTAAATGCAAAATAGCTGGCATTTTTGAGGAGTTTTCTTCCTTCGACAATCTTGTTAATTTTGTCCTCGTTGCTATCGTCTTTATCATACTCACCAGAAAGAACAACATTCATTTTTGCGGACATATCGCCACTCTGACTCGAATGCGCTTCGTCAATAATAATAGCAAATTTTCTGCCCTTGTGCTCTGTGCCAATGCTATCAAGGACAAGGGGAAACTTATGCACAGTAGTGATAATGATTTTCTTTCCTTCTGTAATGAAACGAGTAAGATCTCCGGCATGTTCCGCCCATGCAACTGTATTCGACACTTGCATAAACTGCTTTATCGTATCTCGAATCTGCTTATCGAGGTTTACACGGTCAGTAACGACGATAACTGAATCTACAACCGTTTTACCGTCTTTTTCAAGTCCAACTAACTGATGCGCTAACCAAGCAATAGAGTTGGACTTTCCCGAACCTGCACTGTGTTGAATTAAATATCTCTTGCCAACACCATTATCTTTGATGCTCTGCAAAAGTGCTGTAACAACCGACAGTTGGTGATAGCGAGGAAAGATTTGTTTGTATTTTTTCTTTTTGGTTTCAGGATCGGTTTCTTCGGTAACCTGTGCGTAGTTTTCAATGATAATAGCAAGACGCGTCTTTGTGAAAATGTCTTTCCACATATAATCCGTTATGATACCATCTGGGTTCGGAGGATTACCTGCACCATCATTATATCCTTTGTCAAAAGGCAAAAACCACGAATTCTTACCGTCAAGCTTCGTGCAGAACTTCACTCTCACATCATCAATCGCAAAGTGAACCATGCAACGCTTGAATTGGAAGATCAATTCCTTGGGATCTCTGTCCGTTTTATACTGATATACCGCATCCTCCACATCTTGCTTAGTGAGTTGATTTTTCAATTCACAAGTGATTACAGGCAAACCGTTGATAAAAATAACGAAATCCAACGCCAACTTGCCATTATCACGCGAATACATCAGCTGACGAGTGACGCTGAATATATTCTGTTCAAAGCGCTTCTTAGCTTCTTCGTTTTTATCAGAAGGAGTCATGTAGAACATTACGAGGTTTGCCGGGTATATTTTTATTCCGTTACGCAAAACATCAATAACGCCGCGTTTCGTTATCTCGCCTTGTAAACGATTGAGAAACTGTGCGTATTTCTGATGACTTTTCCTGATACCGAGTTTTTCCATTTCTTCGGGCTGTGTGGACTCCAAAAAGCGGAAAAGTCTTGTTTCGTCTATGGCATATTCTTTGTTATAATCATCGTTTGTTCCTTGTTCGTATCCATTAACACTGCAAAGATGCTCGATGATTAAACTTTCAAAGCCTATTTCCTTTGTGTTACTTGCCATTATTGACCTCCTATATTGCTAATTGAGGCATTTCATATAGATTGCCCAGTAACTGCTTGATAAATAAAATCACTTTTTTGGCATCATCTTCAGTAGCTTCGTCTAATTGATGAACGTACTTGTTGCCAATAGTTCTGATTTTATCTACCCACGCCTTGTTTTGACTACCTATAAAGCCGTTATTTTCCAAGTAGTCTATGTATGCGGCAAAAGAATTTCCGGCAACATCGCCTTTGTCTACCGCCACATGCATTAGCAAAGAACGAGAAACCATAATTACAGAATGATAGCATTCATTGAGGTAACATTTCCTGCATTCATTATACAACTTTTCGATGCTTGCAGGCAAAAAGCGCACATCCTCAAAAGGTAACAACTGAGATTGAGGAATAATTTTGCCATCAAGACCTATGATCACCGGCATAAAACATTCGGGACATTTGTGGATATGGTATTTTATAGCACCTGTTGCTACGTCGACAATTCGCGTATTAGATGTGGCTTTAACTGTTACATTGCAATATGGACAAGCAATCGTTTTGCTGGGGGCATCTTTTTTCTTGACAGCTTCCCATGTCCATTCTTTAATATCAATTGCCATCAATCCACCTCCGACAAACCTAACTCTTCACTAACTGCTAAGTTATCATCCAAGGCTTCTTCTGCTTTTTCATAGTTGGGAATTTCAATATTTCGAACATCGATTTTGCCTGTTATTACATCGGAAATGATTCTGAATCGATATTCTAACAACACTTCAATTTCTTTTTTTATCGAAGATATTGCTGTATCTGTCAAAAAATATTCTTTTTTTATGGCAGCAACAATTGCTCGTTGTTCTGGAATGGGAGGAAGCGGTATGCGTAATGTTTTCAAGGCATCCCAATTTAAACCTTGCCTAACCCCAGAAGCACCATAATTATAAAACCCTTTAATCAAATCAAAAGAGTGTAAAACAAATTGCAAATATTCTGATTCGTTTTCGCTTTTATTCCTTATGGTAAGATATGCGGATGTAACAATACCTTTTTCTGTTGCTATTCCTGTTCTTAAACTTTTTTGGTCATTTTGGAGATCCGTTAAACGAAGCACGATATCATAAGGTTCAATTACATTGTATCCCTCAAAATTCTCAGGCAATAGTCCTTCTGTAGCATTAATATCCCTTCGAATAATACGGCCATAGCTAAGCGATAGAAGATTTGTTTCCTCCATTCCAACATTTTTGTGCTTAACCTGTGTGAAAATTCTCGAGAGGGCTATTGAATCCCAAGAACTTGGAATTTCCGTGAGCCAATAGATGTTGCTTGCGCTTGTTTGGTGGTTAGGAGATACTCCCTTAGTAACTGTTTCAAATACAAATGAATTCCGCTTTTCTTCTAACAGTAAGATTTGCTTCTTCTTGGCGTTTATCAACATATTGATTTGAGATGTTTGCCAATCCAAATATCTTACTATCTGATCTTGTTCTTCTTTCGGCGGTAATGTAAAATATGAACTTTTGAGTTTCGTTGGACTAAGGATACGCTGAATTGAACCAACACCTTTAGATGCCAAAACAAATTGTGCAACACAGGCTTGATTACGAATCATATAATTTACGAAGCGATCATTTATTGACTTGTCCAATGACATAACAATGTAAGCCGGACTTACAATGCCACGATACTGTGATACACCCACGGATCCTCGCCACGCCTGTTGATTGTTCAAGACTATATCTCGAGGTTCTACCAACTGATATTTCGACATATCCTCGCTTGGCTTGTGGACTTGTTTACCAGATGTATCTGAGTAACGTACCACACCTCTGTCCAAGAAAACAGATAGCAATTCTTCGCCTATATTGTTTTGTATGCTCTTAAATTTGCATACAGATCTAATTGGTACATCATTCCAATGCGAAGGTATTTGTCCATTAAATTTATTCTTTGAAGGCTTTAATGAACTATAACGGGCAGTCATTATTTATTACCTCCAATAATTTCTTCAAGCAATCCAGCGGTTTCTTGCTCTAACAAGCTGATGTCAGCAATAATATCCTCCATAGCTCTTAAATCTACAGGTTTATAGAAGTACTTAGTAAAGCTAACTTCGTAACCTATTACCGTTTTCTTATCATTCACCCATGCATCTTCGGCGAACGGAAGGACTTCATTCTTCATGAATTCAGAGATGCCTCCTGCATAAGTAAACGGAACAATTTCTGTATCGCGCAAATCGGGATCTGCTTCATCGATGGCTTTTGCTGTAGGATCTACTTCCGTTATGAACGGACGGATTTTTTTGAGAAGAGCTGCCTTGAGTTTTGTTGCTTTGGCAAATGCAGTCCAATCGTCCAAAATAATGTCTTGAGGAAGGTTTGCAAGAGTGCGTGTAACTGTTAAATATTCCTCATCATTTTTGAATGTATCTACAGGTATGCACCTATCAGGGAATACACGAAGACGGAGAGGTCTTTCGACAGTGATACTCCAATAACCGAACTCGTTATTATTGAACATTCTGCTGATTTCATTTTCGGTCATGTTCAAATACAAATCGAGAATCTCTTTGCGAATTTCTTCGGTAAACTCACAATTTTTCTTACCGAGATTTTTGCGGAGAGAGGATTTCATAGCAGTAGCATCAATGAGCTGAATCTTACCACAACGGCGTTCTTCTTTCTTATTGGAAAGAATCCAAATAAAAGTACCGATGCCTGTGTTGTAGAACATATTTTCCGGCAAAGCAATAATCGCTTCAACAAGATCACGCTCAATCATGTAGCGGCGAGCATTGCTTTCTCCTGATCCAGCATCACCGGTAAACAAGGAGGAGCCATTATGAACCTCTACAATACGAGAACCCATTTCGGTGGTTTCCTTCATTTTGGAAATATTATTCAATAAGAACAGCAATTGACCATCACTTGTTCTCGGGATCATACTGAATTCGGGATCGTCACCAAATACGGTTACGAAACGAGTGTCAAGAATTTCATCTTTACCACCCATCTTTTCAGCATCTGTTTTCCACGACTTTCCATAAGGAGGATTGGAGAGCATGAAGTCAAAATCATTGGAAGAAAAACCATCAGAAGAAAGAGTTGATCCATATGCAATATGTTCGGCTTCTTCGCCGTCACCCTTTAACAACATATCTGCTTTTGCAATAGCATAGGTTTCGGGGTTTATTTCTTGACCGAAAAGGTGAATGGATACTTTTTTACCTTGTTCCTTTGCAATGGCATTCAGTCGGTCTTGTGCAACCGTAAGCATACCTCCGGTGCCACTCGCGCCGTCATAACAAGAATAGGTGCTATCCTTAATCAAATGTGCAACAGGCGCAACAGCCAAATCTGCCATAAGCTCAACAACGTCACGGGGAGTCCAGTGTTCTCCGGCTTCTTCGTTATTGGCTTCGTTAAATCTACGCACGAGTTCTTCGAATACCGTTCCCATGCTATGGTTATCCAAAGCGGGCATTTTTACGTTGCCCACATCATCAAGCACCGGGAAGGGACTCAAATTGATTGTGGGGGATACGAATTTTTCAATAACTGCGCCAAGAATATCAGCATCTACCATTGTATCAATCTGATTGCGGAACTTGAACTTATCCAGAATTTCTTGTACGTTGGGAGAAAAACCATCCAAATATGCAATAAAATCAGCTTTCAAAGTCTGCTTCTTTGCACGAGAGGTCAAATCTTTCAAGCAGAATGGCGAACTGTTGCAAAAAGGGTGACCTGCTGCCATACATAACGCTTCGGTCTGATTTACAACCTTGTTTGCATCGAGCATCTTCTTGGTTTGTAAAACCTTTTCTTTTGTAGGCTCAAGAACAATATCCAAACGGCGAATAACCGTCATTGGCAAAATAACATCCCTATATTTACCACGAACGTAAACATCGCGAAGACAATCATCTGCGATACCCCAAATAAAACTTACTATCTGATTATGAATTTGATTTTCCATGTTTTTCCTCTTTCGTCGTTTCTTCTTTACATGAGTAACAATGTTTAGAACTACTCGCTTTAGGTTGTGCCTTTGCTAATTTGACTGTATTTCTCGACAAGATAGTTAACAAATGCAGAACACGATATCAACATATATTTAGCATCTTCTGCAGATGCATTTGTAAAATCAATACCACCATGTCTAATACCGGTTGCATCTGATGTGTATCCATACAATTTATCGAAAGCTGATTTGAGTGCACCGTGAAGGACAATCCCGTTATCTTCAAACTTCTTCAATGCATTGCTTAAAGTTGCTTGTGCTCCAGTCATGTTTGTAATTATACAGCACATTGCCTCAACAGCACTTATAGATTCTTTGATTGAATTTTCATAATCGGGATGTTGTCTGTCAGCATATAATCCCAATGCTTTTTCTAAATGAGTATTAACAGAAGAAAAAGCAGTATTGGAAGCATCTTTTATTGTTTTGATCTCTTCATCACTCGTAATATTTATAAACTTATCTTCAACAAACCGATAACCCGATTTTTCGTCTTCCAATATTTTATTAATTTGTGCTGAAACGTTATCAAACCAAATAAGTTCTTCACAACGTCCACCTTTTTCGTGGCAATCATACTCACACGTTTGACAATGATAACGTTTGGCTTCAAAAAACAATTCTATTATCTCATACGGCATATACCACGAAATATCAGAAATCGTTTTTAACAGCAATGTATCAATTTTACCCCAATTCTTTTGGTTGGAATCTTCAACTCGCATCCCTAATTTATCAACAACATAGGCCAATTCTTTTTGAATAAACGGAGATGGCTCTAAATATTTATGTATAACGTTATATAGACGATTCCTTAACGCACTATCCATATCATTTAACTGTATGGATTTTTGTGGGATGAATTTATGTCTTTCCGCAAAGCCCATTTGCTATCCTCCGTTTCTTTTAATCAGCTGCTTTTCCACTCTTAATCCACTCATCAACTTCGCTGGGCTTATACTTCCAACCGCGACCGACCTTGTGGGCAGGCATACCTTTTTCGTTTATCCAAGTGAGCAGAGTATCGCGTGTTACGCCCAGATAGGCGCACATCTCTTTGGTGGAATACCAACGTTCAGGGATTTGATTCATTTCTTGCATTTTTATAACTCTCCTGATAGATATAATAATACATTTTCAATTATATCACAAATTTTGACAAAAATCAAGTGTTATTGCGGAATAGTGCGGAAAAGTGATTTAAAATCTTCATCGGAACTCATTTTATTAATACAAAAAATAATTTGTCAAGTAAAAATGATTTTTACTTGACAAATTGGTTATAATGTAGTATAATGATATCAGAAAAAGAAAGGAGGCTATGAAATGAACAGTCGAGTTATTATCGAACAACGACTTGCTCGGTATTCCGAGAACGAGTTGATCTTTGCGAGTAGATTTTATCGTGAGCATTGTGCCGACAGTATGAGCGAGGCTGCTTATTATAAGAGCCTTCAGCGCATGTGCGAAGCAGAAGCTTTAACCAAGATTGCCAAAGGTGTTTATTGCAAACCGTTAAAAACAAGGTTTGGCACTGTATTACCGTCGGAAAAAGAAATTATAAAAGCATTCACTCAAAACTCAACGGGAATGGTTGTGGGTTACACTTTGTATAACTCCATGCAATTGACAACACAAGTATCCAAAAACATTCATGTGTATTCTTCCAGTTTGGAAGAACAAAAGAAACAAGTCGGTAGTGTTTCTTTGCAAAATTATCAAATGAATTTTGAGGAAGATGTTGTTCGCACTATTCAGATACTTGAAGTTTTGCAAAACTACTATAAGATCCAAGACCTGAATCAACTGCAGTTTTTAAAGATGTGCGAACAATATGCATCGAATTATAACAGCGAAGCATGCGAATATGTATTGACAAAAATCAAGTATTTAAAGCGTACTATCGCATTCCTTCAAAAAATGTTGGAATATCACAATGTTCCGAATAATTTGAATCGACACCTTTCGGAGTTATCCGAGTATCGAATCCCATCCATGGAAGCATTATATGAAACTGCACGAGTTTGAACAGGAATTTAGACAACTGATATCGATTGTCGCAAGACAAAAGCATATTTCTGAATCTGCCGTAGAGCGCGATTATTATATTGTTATGATGCTCCAGAAGCTCGAGCAGAGCGAGTATGCCGACAAGTGCGTATTCAAAGGAGGGACATCCCTCAGTAAGTGTTATCCGAGATCAATCGAGAGGTTCTCGGAGGATATTGATTTGACATTTCTCGCTATGGAGCTTGGCATTGAGGACGATAAAAAATGCGAGAAGGCATTAAAGAAGATCGAAGCGCTTATGTCCGAGGGTGCGGAAATCGAGCCTGTAACCACAGAAAGAAACAAACGCAACAAGAGTGCCTATGTTTGGTTCGGCTCCAAAGCAAATCAGGTTAAGCTTGAAATCGGAAGCACAGTTCGTCCTGATCCTTATAGCAAAAAGGAGATCAAAACTTATATACAAGAATATCTCGAAGAACAATGCTTGAATAATGATATCGCTTTGTTTGAGCTTTCGGCGGTTGCCTTGAACGTGCTGAACATCGAGCGTACTTTTATCGATAAGATTATGTCTGTAAAGCGCCATGCAATATGCGGTACACTCGGAGGAAAAGTTCGTCATATTTATGATGTGGTTCGTTTGTTCTCTCTGCCGGATATTCAAGCATTTTTGAATAATACAGAAGAATTGAAGCGTCTTGTGTCGATCACAAAAGAAACGGATTCCTTTTACCTTGGAAAGCGTAATATCTCTGTAGATTATGATCCTGTGGGTGCATACGATTTCGATACGTGGGCAGCCAAATTTGATGATACTGCAAGGGATAATTACGAACATCTCCATGAGGAACTGTTGTACACGGATGAAAAACAAGACTTCGATAAAGCCATTGAGACATTCAAAAAGATAAATGCCATCTTGGCTGCTATCGGAGAGTAACACTTTCGCTTCATTATACCCCTTTGCGGAGGGGTATAATGGGGGTATAATTGATTTTGACCGTAATCCGTTGTGGCGGATTTGGCGGACAGGATGTGGCTTTCCACGAGGGATATGGGGCGGATTTATCTAAAGATTTTTCCAAAAAAGTTTTAGAAATTGTTTTAGATACGGAAATTCTTGCACCGTCTGAGGTTTCGGGTTTTGAGAATGACAAAACGCAGAAAGCCCTTGATTTTACTGGGTTTTCAGCGTTTTCTATCGTCTTTTAAGTTCGATTATTTTGCGGTAATGTCGGAGTTCTCAAAAAGTCTTGAAAACCGTTAGGCTGAGAAGCCACGGGGGTTCGAATCCCTCAGCCTGCGCCACGAAAGAAACCTCTTTTGTCTACCAAGGCAAGAGAGGTTTTTTCTTGCTTTTAGGGGCAAAATGCAGCAAAAACAAGTAAAAATAGCTCAAAACAGGGGTTGGAACGGTTAATCAGACCGCGCCAGCCCCTGTTTTTTCGTTTGACGGTAGCAAAAATGTGTTTTGCTTTTCGCTTTTCTTTGTCGGGCAAAGAAGTTGGAAAAACAGCAGACTACGGGGGTGAAGCAAAAAATGTGAAAAAATTCAAATGTTAAGAAAACGGGCGGAGCTTCCGTTGCAAATTGGTAGAAAAATGCACATTGCATTGCTATAATTTATAGCGTAAGGAGGTGATTACATGAGTTTGGGAGATCAAATTCACAAATTAAGAAAAAAACAGAATTTATCGCAGGAGCAACTTGCAGAAAAGGTTGGTGTCGCCCGGCAGACAATTTCAAAGTGGGAATTAGGTGAAACCGCGCCTGATATTAAGCAAGCCTTGATGCTTTCACAGATTTTCAATGTAAGTTTAGATGAGATGCTCGGAAATGGTACAAAGGAATCTGTTATTATCACACATGATTGCAAAAAGAAGAATAGTATACCTTGGAAAAAGATCATTGTAATTAGTTCCGTAGTGTTACTTATCTGTTTAGTATTGGTTGGCGTTTTTGGTATCGTTCAGCGATCGCAAATTCTGCATCCGGAAGGGGTAGAAGGAAATGTTGTTATTGCTAGAAAAGATCCTATCAGAATTGAAAAAGGCAGTGCGGAGACAATCGTATTTAGCGAGAAAAACAAACCAATAATAATATGCGAATTACCAGAAGGATTTGTTGCCGATACAGAGAGGCCCGGATTCTATACAGATGAAAATGGAAACTTTATCAAGTTTAATGCGGATTATTCAGATAATGTTATGAATCCACTCTTTGGAACAGATTATTATTCATATTATGAAGCCGATGGATATCATTCATATATGGACATGGCTAGAGCGGCTATGTATAATGATTTGCCAAAGCTCGGTATCTTTTCTTCAATAGAAGAACTGCATTTAGCCGGAGGAGCACAGCTTATACGCGAGCAATTATGTGCCGGACAGAACGCTGATTATTATGCCATAAGTGGCGGGCTGACAGAGAGCGGAGACACGATGCGCATTTATGGATTTGCACTTCACTTCGACAATACAACTTGGCTGATAACACTAAAGGATTGTAACGACATTTATTATTACATAACGATAAAGGATCCAAACGGTCTCGGAAAAACGACTGACACCGTTGGAGAATTGTTGGGTTCTATTACTATTACCGAGTAAGTAGAAAGACCACTGACCATGCTACTATCTCCTCGCCAGGCAGCATACCGACTTTGTCGGTATGCTGCAACCCCACCCGAAGATCGAATAGCTTGCTCTTCAGGCACGGAGCGAAAAATCTTCATCAAAGATGAATACTCCTCACTCACCTCTTCCAATGCCTTCATCTTTTCTTATACATTTCAAGCCTTGGATCCTCTCCGTCTTCACCGTAAGAGCAGATCAGAAGAAAATCCATATTTGCAGCGATTCCATAGCATCGCCCGTCATTCCCCTCAAGCTGACTGCCGAGATAGGTGGCATTATCATCGAGAAATTTCACCTTCTGTCCGTTTGACAGTGTGTATTCCATATTTATAAATTCACCCGACAGTACGTTCAGATCTTTCACAGGCGGCAATTTCATGTTGCATAAAAGCTCATTGAACTCACGAACAAGTCGACTCTTGAATGCTTCGAAGTCCTCTTTCCTTGGATTTCCGTCATACATACGCCAGAAATCAAGAGTATATTCGCCTCCCGAATAGCACCAGCGACAGTATTCCTCGTTGAAAAATCCATCAGTTTCCTTGCTGATATTATGATCCTCAAGCGGTATTCCACAGCATTCGCATACGAGCTCTCTCGGTGAACCAAGCAGAGTGTTGATTGAAACATCAAGCTCCTTTGAGAGCAGCTTCAGCGTTTCGGTGTTGGGCACCGTTTCTCCCGTTTCCCATCGGGAAACCGCCTGCCTTGTTACAAAAACTCTTTTCGCAAGGTCCTCTTGAGACATTCCTTTTTGCGTTCTAAGGCTTAAAATGACATCTTTTGTTTGCATAATTCGCCACTCCTCCCTTTTTATGACTCAATTCTACCACAGATCAAGGGGATTTTCAAGCAACTGTCTGTTGCTCAAGACTCAAAAATGTTTCCTCATAAACTTTATTCTTTCATCAAGCGCCTCTTTTGTGGCCTTTGCCTTCTGCGCAATGTCAAAGCCGTGCATTGTGCCTATCGTTTCATTGAGCGTGACCTCAATGCCCGCCTGACGAAGCTTTTCTGCATATAGAATTCCGTCGTCGTGCAGACAGTCGAATTCTGCGGTTTCTATGTATGCTGGAGGCAATCCCTCAAAGCTCTCAGCCTCCACAGGCGAGTAATAGAAATAGCTTGGATCATCTCTATTAACGTTGGTCAGAGGTGCGATCCGTGTAGACAGCCTTGAATTCCACATAGGCGTATCCGTATATTTCTTACAGGATTCGCTGTTATTCCTCGCATCAAGAAAGGGGTAGGGAAGCATCTGGAAGACGGGCTTTATGGGATGAGAGCGATCTTTCGCCATCATACATACGCCGACCGAAAGAGCAGAGCCTGCGCTGTCGCCGCCCACACCGATACGTGCTTTATCTATTCCAAGCCTCTCGGCATTATCATAAGCCCAGCAGGTCGCCGCATAGCAGTCCTCGAAGAATATTGGATGAGGATGATCGGGCGCAAGTCTGTAATCCACGAACAAAACCTTACAGCCAAGCTCGGTTGCATAAAGGATAGAATTCTTATAGTGGTAATCGGCAGCTCCCATTACAAAGCCTCCGCCGTGCAGATAAACAAGGCAGGGAACACCCTCTCCGATACTCTTTGGAGAGATCAGAAGGCACTCAATCTCCTCTCCGTCAAAGCTTTTCACCGAATGCCTGCTCACGTCTACCGACGGACTTTTAAACAAGTATTTCGGCGGCTTCATAAATGGCACCGCCAGCTTGAGAAAGCCTCTGCTGATAGGCGGCTTGAAGTGGGAAAATGGAAAGTATTCTTTACTTAATTTGTATTTCATTCTGCTTTTGCCCGCTTTCTTTGAATTTTTTCTTATTAAAACAATTCAATTATATCACATAACGAACCGATTGGCAATAGTAAACTTAATAAGCAAAGGGGCTGTCACATTTGACGAGAACGAAAAAAACGAAAAGGATATGAAAAAACCTTTAACCGAACAAAAATTGTAAATGAGACGGTAATAGGTGCCTTCGGGTCGCAAAGCGACGCTTCTCGCCTAAATCTGACTATCCCCAAAAAGAGGCTGCCTCAAATTTGCATTTGAGACAGCCTCTTGACGTTTTTATATTCCTTCACGGAAGGTGGAGATAATCATATCCACAAGCTCTCTGTTGGGACGGCTGTAAAGCCTGTGATCTATGCTGCGATAGAGCTCTGCCTTGTCATTTTCCGAAAGCCGCCGCCCCTTCCTCATCTTACGAAGCGAAATTTCACTTTGTATCTCCATTCGGTAGGCAATCGCCTCCTCGGAATACATAATATCGCTGTGACCGCTCCTCAGTCCTTTGCCAATATAATAGTTAACGGACGGATTGGTTATTCTGTCTCTTTTTGCGATTATCGACTGCCCGTTAAACTTCACCACCCGATCGCCAATGCCGTGAGCGATAAGGGTAGAAGCGCCCGATCTGTTTATTCCGTCGACAGCCGTCAGGCTAACGTAATCACCGAAGGTGAGCTTTTGGCAGGCGAGAAACACAGGCCTTGAAACGACCGCCAGCGGACCTATCATCTCCTTCGCCTTTGCCACCATAATATCCGTTCCGTTGTTCATTCCGGCAATGGCTACGCAGCCGCTGACACAGTTCACCAGGGATAGCACCGCCGCCGAAGCATAAGCTCCCCAGCTATGACCTATCAGAAAGATCGGGAGGCCGCAAAGCTCGGTGTGTGATGTGATATATTCCAGGGTGAATTTAAGATCCACCACCTGTTGACCCATTCCCACGGTGTTTTTGCCGGGGGATTCATAGGTTCCCGTGCAATCGTAGGCAAAAACGTTCAATCCGGAAAGCACCAGCTGCTCGATAAGCGGGATATAGTCGTCAGCCCCCGATCTCATTCCGTGGCAAAAGACAGCAATACCCCAGCATTTTCTTGCGGGATAATAATATCCGCAAAGCTTTTTACCTTTTATATTATAAAAAAATTTCTCGCGTGAAAGTCTGTCCTTCACGCGAGAATAGCAATATTCGCCGGGTGTAAGAGCATAATCGGGACGGTTGCATCGCACAAACAGGCGCTTGTACGTAACAGCCGTAGCAGTCGCGGTTGCGACTCCCACACCCACGGCGGACGCAAGTAATGCTTCAATCATTTTTGCTCCTTCAGCCGTGGAAAAATATTATGCCTTTACTGTTGACGAAAAATCAGAAATATATACCGCTGTCGTAAACTAAATCTCCGGACCCGATAACAGCCAGAATAATTATGAGAATGTAGTAAACAAGAAGAGCAAGCATAACGATACTTACGATCAGTGCTGCCTTGCCGAGATGCTTGCCTACGGTTGCGCGTCCCTCGGTCTTGCCGTATATATTGAGATAATTCTTAAGGCTGGATCTCGATTTGATGGAGAATATAAGGCCTAACCAGGAAAGGAACAGTGTGCATGAAAAGGCAAGACCGAGAATAGCATTCTTCAGCACCGCTCCGCTAAGTTTATCCTTTTGCTCGTCAACTACCGCCTGGTATGCAGGAGGTGTATTTGTGTAAGTGGGCTCTCCGTACAAGTCGTTGCCTATAACCTTTCCGCAGTTGGGGCAAAATCTCGCATCGTTATCAAGCTGATTTCCGCAATGTTTGCAAAACATATTATTTCTCCTTTACTAGATTATTTATTTCATTTAAAAATTCTTCGATTGCTTTGTCATACTTCTCTGTATCGGTGATACGAAGCATGGAGTGCTTGCCGTGAGGGAACCAGACTATCTTCTTTTTCTCGCATCCGGCAAGGTCAAAAAGCTTTTGCGCATATTCGGGAGTGGAATAAAGGTCCTCCTTGCTATGCAGCATAAGCAGGGGGCGGTCAAGACGGGAAATAACGTCTATGGGACCTCGCTTCATCGAATGACCCGTATAGTGCTTCATCCAGAGGTCTATAAGGTCGTTCATTATAAATACAGGTTTCTTTCTTTCGATGAGATGATTCTTCATCGATTCGCTGAAATTGGGGAACATTCCCTCGGTTACGATAGCCTCGATGTAATCGGGCGCTCTGCCGGAGGTAAGAGCCAGCATACCGCCGCCCGCACCGATGCAGATGCCGTGAAGGATAAAGGACTTGACACCCTTTTCCTTTTTGATATGATCGAGCCAGACGAGAAGATCCTCGCTCTCCTCAAAGCCTACTGTGTTGAACCTTCCCTCGCTCTTTCCGTGAGCTCTGGGGTCAAGCACGAGAATATTTGTACCGTATTTTGAATAGGGAATTGCGAAGTAATATCCGTACTTGAGCGTTTCGGTTCTGCCCGAGAGAATAACGGTGCATCTGTCCGAGCCAAAATCGTAATATTCGCCGTAGAGATTCAGACCGTCTCTTACAGTATGTACCTCGGACATACGGTGGGCGTTCTCTTTAGCCCACTCCTGTCCTGTCTCATACATTGCCACCGACAGAGGATCAAGGCTGCTGGGCAGATCTCTTGACCACTGATCCTCGCTGTTCCTACGCAGAGTCATGGTGTAGACAAGGTAGGATGCTACAACGAAGGTAACCGGGATCAGAAGAAGCCCTGCGGCAACCAGACCAACCACCGTCCAGATAAAGGCGGGATGGGTAATTATTTCAATCATTTTTTGTTTTTCCGTTTTTTCTTATTTTTTCGGTCCTCCAGCTCCTGACGAAGCTCAAGAACCTTGTTGAATACGAACTCGTTTGCCGCCTCAAGCTCTGCTCTTGGCGGTGTACGTAAGTCGGGCGTAAAGAAGCCCGAAATATCTATTTCCTGTCCGACGATAACGCTGGCACGCTTGAACAGACCGTAATTTCCGTCGGTAACAACAGGAACTATGGGAGCGCCCGCGCGGTAGGCAATTACAAGATAGCTGTGCTTGAATTCGTGAATCCTTCCGTCGGGGGTATTTCGTCCCTCGGGGAAGATCTGGCAGAGCTGACCCTTGTCCCTTATAACCTTAACGCACTCGTCCATAAAGCGCATGCTTCTGCTGATGCGGTCGGCCTTGATAGCGCCGAAGAACTTCATTCCCCATCGGAAGAAGGGGATCCTATACGCATCCTCGCCGCAGACCGCATTAAGCTTTCTCGGGAAAACGATAAAGGATGTAAGCACGTAATCAAGCAGGCTGAAGTGATTGCTTATAATAAGCTTTCCGCCCCCCAACAGATTTGTGCGTCCTCCGTCCTCTCCGTATTCATAATATGTTCTGCGCTTGAAAAGTAGAAGCTGTGCGGGATATCCCGTTATCAAGCCGATAATTCTGGCTATTTCATATATGATTTGCTTCATTCCTTTGCCTTTTTGGACATTTCCACGTTCTTACTCATGTACTTGATAGAATCGGGGAACTTGAAGGAGAGGAAAAATGCCACGATACAGCATACGATAACTATTATGGGAAGCAGATAGATAACGTCCTTATCCTTAAGGAAGGTGAGAATGGGACCGGTTGCAATACCTGCCGCAATACCCTCAAACAGACCCTGAACTGCAAAATACATACCGGAAACGCTGTTTCCGTTCTGCTCAAGCTCTCTCTGAGCAAGGTTGGTGGGAACTGTGTATGTGATAGAGAAGAATGCTCCGATAGATACCGAAATAAGAGCGCCGCCTACTGCTGCGATAAGGGTTACGATAAGCATATCCACGCCTATCTTGCTGAGATAGTAGCAGAGAAGCATAACCAGCATACCGAAGGAGAATACCAGCAGTACAACCTTATATCCAAGACCCAGACCGTACTTCTTAACAAGCTTGTTATAGATCGTAATGGTCAGAGGCACAGGCGCAAAGGCAGATGCCATAACCACGGTCATATTAAGGCCTGTGGTGGAGAAGAGCTCGTTGATACCGCCGAGGAAGAGCTGAAGACCGATAGTCATAATAGAGATGGTGAGCATCCAATAAATAAAGGTCTTGTTCTTGAAGGATACCGCAAGGGATTTTCCAAGAGTAAGGGGCTCGATCTCTCTCTCAACGTTTTCATCCTCTTTGAGAAGGAAGAAGGGAATGAGCATTGTAAGCACCAGAGGAAGGAATATCAGGGCAATAATGCGGATATTGATTCCGAGAGATACGAAGAGAGGAACGAGAGCAAAGCTGAGCGCAAAGTATACAACGTCGAAGATGGACTTTGTGTTGGAGAGGAAGAGCGCATCGCTCTCATCCTTACAAATTTCCGAGAAGGTTGCATAGTAGGTCAGCATCGTCAGCGTGTAGCACGCATAGAAGATTATAAGAAGACCGCCGAACCAGATGGTATTAAGAATACTCTCGAAGGGATTAAGCGGAACAAGGAACAGACAGTAGGAAACGACGGTGGGGATAAGACCGATAAGGATAGCCGTCTTTCTGCGCCCGAACTTGTTGTGGATCTTATCTGCGAAGGCTGCGAGAGGGAGGTCGATAACTCCGTCAAAGGCCTTGGCGATAAAGCGGAGAACTGCCCAAAGACCCGCAACGACCAGGGTCTTGTTAATATAGGTCCAGTTTTCAACGTGAGCGTCAAATCCGCCGGTCATAAGAGCCGAGCAGAGATAAGAGCCCACGATAATATTAAGCATGTTTACACCCATACCGGATGCGCCGTAAAGTATAAGGTGCTTTCTGTTAGTAATTTTTTTCATTTTGTCACATTCCCGGTGTATTATGAGAAGGAGAGAAGCAGGCTGTAGCCTACCTCGTCGGTATGAATCGATGCGATCTCGAAGTCATAGCCGAGTCCTTCGATTTTAGACTTCAGATGCTCTATGTACTCGTAGGACATATCCTGTCCGCAGAAAATATTAAGCAGACTGTACTCACTCGAGCCGCAAGCGGATTTAACCGTTTCAAGAGTTACCTCCTCAAGGCTCTTCGCCACGGAGATAATGCTGTTATCCGCAAGAGAGAAGAAGTGATTCTTCTTTATCTCCTTATCGCCAAAGCGTGTGTCCTTCGTAGCGTGATAGATTCCAACTCCGTAAAGCTCGGAGATAGAATCCTTCGCATTAGACAGAGCCTCGGCAAAGGTAGAGGTAAACGTCATAGTGGATAGCGCCGCATAGCAATCGGACACAGAGCGGGAATTAAGCACCGCAACCCTTGCATCCTTATAGAATCCTGCCGCCTGCATGGAGGACAGAATGGAATTGGAGCTGTTGGGAAATACGACAATATCCCTTTTCTTTACAAGTGCGAATGCGTCCATAAAGTCCTGGGAGGAGGGAGCAATATCGCTGAGAATTACAACATCAGCGCCCATATCCGCAAACATTTTCTGAACCGTCTCGGTGGTAGTGGCAGCAACAACGCCGAAATCACATTCGCCGTCAAGCTCGCTTACCAGAAATTTCTGGGGCTCGCGGGGCTTAGGCTGAAGCTGCATATTCTGAACGGTCATATTTTCAATTTTTATAGTAAGGAACTCGCCCTTGGACTGACAAAGACGCATAAGTGCGCCAAGATCCTTTGTATGCACGTGGATCTTCACCTTGTCGCCCTCGAGAGTGGCAACTACCGATTTGCCTATACGTCCAAGCTCTGCGCTGAAGTCCGAGAGATTAAACTTCTCGGGCGGCTGACAAAGCTGAATAAGCCCCTCGGTGCAGTAGCCGTAATTGAACTTCGTGCTTGTGTTAAAGCGGGACAGATCGATTATCTCGGTCTGCTGATGCTCATGGGGAGCCTCGATCTCCTCGCCGATAAGCTGCTTATACACACCCTCGAAGAAGAATACGATTCCCGATCCGCCGCTGTCCACAACGCCCGCCTTCTTCAGTATGGGAAGGAGCAGGGGCGTTCTGGCGAGCGAGAGCCTTGCTTCCTCAAGGAAGATCTTCACGGCGTCAACAACGCTATCCAGAGGCAGCGCTGCGGAAACGGCATGAGAGGCATCCTTGATAACGGTAAGCATAGTGCCCTCAACAGGCTTAAGAACCGATTTGTATGCAACGTCACGGCCCTTATCAAAGGCCTGCGACAGCGCCTGGGCATCAACGCACTCCTTATCGGAGAGTGCTTCGGATATGCCCTTAAAGAATTGCGAAACGATAACTCCCGAGTTTCCTCTTGCGCCGTAAACGGCAGAGGAAGCAAAGGATGCTGCGATTTTCGATACGGGCTCGTCTGTCATATTACGCACAGTCTCCATGCCGTATCTGAGCGTCATTACCATATTTGTACCTGTGTCTCCGTCGGGGACGGGGAAGACGTTGAGGTCGTTGAGAATCTTTTTGTGATTGTCAAGATTCTTTATACCGCCCTGCAACGCCAACAGGTAATTGGTACCGTTGATTTCTTTCATCGTAGGTCGTTCTCCATAATTATTTTTTTGAAATGTCCTCTATTGCTGCAAGGAGCGCTTCCTTTTCCTTTTCGTTGTTTTCAGAAATGGGATCGCCCATGAAGTAGGTGCCGATCATACCGGGGCCGATATTTGTACCGCATCCGCTGAATACGTCGCAAACGTATACGCCCTTGCAGTTGATCCTTTCATCAATAAGCGCCTTGAGCTGATTTGCGTACTTTTCACGGTCGCTGTGCATGATGAAGATGTACTGGTTCTCAAGATCGGTTGCAACCCTCTTGATATATGCTACGGTTGCTTCAAGAGCCTTGGGAATACCCTTAACCTTTGCAAGAACCGAAACGTAGCCGTCGGTGTTGGAGTCACCCATAGGCTTGATACCGACAAGGCTGCCCATAAACGCCTTACCTGTGGAGATTCTTCCACGGCGTGCGATGAACATAAGATCGTCGATAGGACCCATTTGATGAACTCTATGCTTATTGGTCTCGATCCATTCAACCACCTCATCAAAGCTCTTGCCCTGACCTGCAAGCTCGCAGGCATAAGCGAGAATAAGACCGAAGGAGCCGGACATACGAAGTGTGTCGATGCACACGATCTTACAGTCGGGATAGTCTGCCTTGATGCGATCTGCGGCGCCTACTGCAATGCCGTAGGTGGAGCTGATCTTGGAGGAGATGGACATGCTTATAATGTCATATCCTGCCTCTGCGTACTTCTTGAAGAACTGATAATATTCCTCGGGGCTTGCAGGTGCGCTGGAAACTGTATGCGACTTGCTGCCGAGGGTGGCATAGAACTTTTCTCTGCTGATATTCTCCCAGTCAAGAGTGGTGGTGATCTCCTCGCCGTCAATGTTAACGTGGCCGGTGAGGTAATCCACAACGCCGAATTTTTCACGAAGCTCTGCGTTAAGCTCGCAGGTAACGTCGGGTAAAATAACGAATTTTTTCATAGCTGTCTCCGTATTTCTGTCTCCGTATTTATTGAACAATTTTAATTATTTAAGTTATTTTAAACTATATTATATCACAGATTTTTACGTTTTGCAACATTTTTCGCCTAAATGTAAATTAAAACGGCTTATTTTTTTGGTGGAATATAAACCGAAAGGAGCGAAATCCGTTGAAAAATAAGGCTTTATTGTCAAGTATAATTGACGAAAAATATTTTTATTTTTCCTCGATGCTACCTAAAATCAATAGCTCAATAGCTCTGACTAAAAAAACATTGCAAAGAAATCCCCTTTGTGATATAATTAAGAAAAAGACCAAAGGACTAAGGGCTATGACCAGAAAAGAATTTGAAGAGCTTGTGCTTGACCAATATAACATCAGGGCAGATTATCCCTTTGAGGAGGACTTCGAGACGGGCGTCTTTCGCCATAAGGACAGCAAAAAGTGGTTTGCTATCGCCATGAATATCTCATACAGCAGGATCATCCCCGGCCGTGAGGGAAGCGTGGACGTTGTGAATATGAAATGCGCTCCCGAGGTCATCGAATCCGTAGCCGGCATCGAGCCCGGCATCTTCCGAGCCTATCATATGAACAAGACCCATTGGCTTACCGTCGCCCTTGACGGCAGCTGTGATCCTGATACCGTATTCTGGCTGCTCTCCGTAAGCTATGACCTGACACGAACTAAAATCAAGGCAAAAAGGTGAAGACAATGAAAGAAATGATATTAAAGAACGGCAAAACCGTAATCCTGTTTCTGCTTTTGGTAATAATTGCGTTAAGCGTAGTCGTTATCATACTTGCGAGCGGCAATGCCGCTCCCGAGGACACCCGTACAGAGATGCAGAAGTATTACGACAACAAATGTCAGTCCTACTCGGTGCAGAACGTAAATCTTGCCAAAGGACAGATCGTGTTTATCGGAGACTCCATAACCGACCTTTACATCCTTGACGATCACTATGCCGATCTGCCTCTCGCCTGCTACAACCGCGGTATTGGCGGAGACACCACCTCGGGCGTGCTTAAGCGACTTAAGCTCTCGCTTTACGATATCGCTCCCTCTGCGGTCGTGCTGATGATCGGCACCAATGATATTAATGGCGGACTTGACGAGGAGGGGATAGTGGAGAGATACGGACATATAATCGACGATATAAACACCAATCTGCCCGATGCAGAGCTTTACTGTATGTCCATAATTCCCCAGAACTCCGACATTGAGGAATCGGGTCATGTAAAGATAGCCGACACCACCCCGAAGATTTTGAGCATTAATGCAAATATCCGCCGTCTTGCCGAGGAAAAGGGGGCTACCTATATCGATCTTTTCCCTCATCTCGCAGATGAAAATAATCACCTTATGAAAGAATACAGCGATGACGGTCTTCACTTGAATCCCACAGGCCTTGCCGTCTGGACCGAGCTTATAAAGCCCTATCTTTTAAGTGATCGACCCGAGGAATAATATGGAGAAATAATATGAAAGACAAAAAGCGTAAATCAAAGGCTGAGATCCTCAGCTATTTTACCCCCGAGTCTGACAGAGCGTTTAAGAAAAAGCATCCGATAGGCTATGTTTTTCTCGTCATTTTGGGCGTGATTGCGTTTCTTCTGCCGCTGATAGGCTTTCTCGTTTATACGCTGATCCGTGGCGACGATTCCTTTGTTGGCGGTTGGCCCATACTTACGATAATCGGCTGTCTTGTTATGGGCGTTGGACTTTTCAACATAGTGGCTGCCATAATAAAGCAATATCTGGGCCATCTTCTGACTCTTATCTGTCTTGGTGGCGGCGGGCTTATCGTTTTGCTGTCTGTCTTTATGATAGAAAACCCTCAGCTTTACGATGCCGACGTATCTATGTACTATTTTATTTCGCTTCTGTTTATGCTAGTTCCGCCGATTTACTATTTTAACTTCAGATTCAACGTTATCGACTATCTGAGTAACAAGCTTGACAGACGGGAAAGGGCTCTCAGAAGGAAAATGAAGGGGTTCAAGAACTTCTGGTGGTATCAGGGCATACACGAGGAGCATGATATAGGCTTCATCTATCATCTTAACCGTGTGTTTACCCTTGTTTATCCTTTCTCGCTGGTCGTTTTGTTGCTTTTGGGATTTATTAAATCTCTCCTGCCCGCAATATGTACCTTGCAGATGATACTGTATCTTCTGACTGCCGTTACGTCCTTTGCGGCAAACGTTATGTATAACATAGAGAGCTACGGTCAGCCTATAGTCCTGTTCCGTCGCCATCCACTTTCAAGGCGCATTGATTCCTTTGCTTTAGATCTGTTTGCAGCTGCCTTTATTCTCGGTATGGGTTATGCAAATATAAAGCTGTGTATCAATGCTTTGACATAAAAAAGAGGAAAGAAATGAACTGCGATCTTCACACACATACGAATCACTCCGACGGCAGCAGCACTCCGACAGAGCTGGTTGCCGAGGCGAAAAAGAAAAATCTCATAATCGCCCTCACCGACCACAACACCGTAAGCGGCCTTACCGAATTTCTCCGCGAGGCAGAGAGGGAGGGAATTACCGCCATAGGCGGTACAGAGCTTTCCACCGAATACGAGGGCAAGGAATTTCATCTGCTGGGTCTTTTTATCGACCCCGAGCATTACGAAAGAGTCGAGAGCCTTTGCCGCGAGTTTATCAGCCTTAAGGAATATAGCAATATCGATCTTTGCGATAAGCTGAACAAACTTGGCTATTCGATAGACTATTCCGCCGTAAAGGCGAGAAATATCAAGGGCAATGCCAACCGTGCTCACATAGCCGCCGAGCTTATGAAGTGGGGATATGTCGGTAGCGTTCAGGAGGCGTTTTCAAGGCTTCTTGACGAAGGGTGCGGTCTTTACACACCGCCGCCCCGACTTCAGCTTACCGACGCTATCGGATTTTTAAGAGAGATCTCTGCCGTTCCGATTCTTGCCCATCCGATGAAGGAGGTATCATCCGAGCGGCTTCGTGAGATTCTGCCAGAGCTTATAAAGGCAGGTCTTATCGGTATGGAGACCATGCACTCATCCTACTCGGATGAGGATATAGCCGTTGCAAAGCAGATAGCCAAGGACTTTGGACTTCTTGAGAGCGGCGGCAGCGACTATCACGGCGATATCAAGCCGGGCGTTGCTCTCGGGGCGGGCAAGGGAAATCTTGATATTCAGAGCAGCATATACCACGCACTTCTTGAGCAGAAAAATCTTCTTGATAGGAGAGAAAAATGAACAGAAAATTTACAGTAAAGATCATCTGTCTTGTGGGCATTCTTGCCCTCGGGCTTTTGGCTGTTCTTCCTATGCAGACAGCGGGAGCCGACAACAGTCGATGGATGGCGGAGCTTGATGACGCAAGGGAAATAAATACCCTTGCCATTCCGGGCACTCACGATTCGGGCGCAACCCACTCCATAGCCGACCTTTCGGGTAAGTGCCAGTCGCTTAGTATTAGCGAACAGCTTGAGCTTGGAGTGAGATTTTTCGACATAAGATTACAGCTTAAAGGCAACGAGCTTGTGGTCGTTCACAGCTTTGTTGATCAGTCGACCGACTTTGACGGCGTTTTAAGATGTATGACCGATTTTCTTAAGGAAAACCCCACCGAATTCCTTGTGGTTTCCTTTAAGGAGGACAGCGATCCGAAAAATTCCGACGTTGATTTCAGAGAAACGCTTGAGGGTATGCTTAAGGCGAATAAAACCGTAAGCCAAAGCACCGCCATTCCCAAAACCGTGGGTGAGGCGAGAGGCAAACTTCACGTAATTTCAAGGTACTACGGCTCTACAATAGGCTATCCCGCCTATGAGGGCTGGCAGGATTCCTCCTCCTTTGAGCTTGGCGAGCTTTACGTTCAGGATCACTATCAGGTCGACGATGCAAAAACAAAAAAAGAGGACATTATGGAGGCAATGCAGATAGCGGAAAGAAACGAGCACGCACTTGTGCTTAATTTCACCAGCTGCTATTTTCCGAACCCATTTCCGCCCACCTATGCAGGCGCGCCCGCTCTCGAGATCAATCCTTGGCTTATAGAGTTTCTTGAAAATAACGGTGACGCAAGCGGCGTATTCCTCTGCGATTTCATAACCTCCGAGCTTTGCGAAACTATAATAGGGAGGAACCTTGAATGAAAAAGACAGCACGTATACTTAACCTGATCACCTCCGCTCTGCTTATGCTCATAGGCCTAATCTTTACAGTTATTGAGGGCTACCTTCTTTTCTCGGGCGATTTTCTTCTCTTTGAGTCGCAGTTTTTAGCATTTATCCAGATATTCCTTCGCCTTTGCCTAGCTATATCCGTATTCCTTTTGGGACTTTTCACGGTTATTAAAAAGGAGCGAAGCTTTCTTCACGAGAGCATAGCTCTTTTGCTCCTCGTCGGTATGATGGCGGCGTTTTTAACTAACGGCTTCGGACTTTATTTTACTGTCCTTGCCACCCTCCACGCACTCACGACCTGCTTTTATTCAAGGTACATTGTAAAGCAGGAAGCCTTCAAAAAAACAACAAAAACGAAAAGATAAACAAAAAGCCGATGAGCAAGCGCCCATCGGCTTTTTAAATTCAAAATATTTTCAAAATGCAAACGATAGTTTGCTTTTTGTCGGCTTTTTAATGCAATTTTGAAAATCCGAAGCTATTTACAAGACCTTGAAGCCTTTCTCCCTGTTTACACATAGGACATTCGTGGGGAGCGAAGGAGCCGTAGCCGGGAAGGTCGTTAGGGTTGAATGCAGATACGACGGGATAACCGAGATAGCTGTCAACGGTAGCGAAAATACTCGAAATACCCGCAACACGTCCACCGTAGTAGCTGATAGCCTCGATCGCCGACTTTGCGGTGTAGCCTGTTACCACCGACGCTGCGAGAATAAGCACGTTTTTACCTGTGATGGCAGGCGCAATATTGTCACGGAAGATGATCTGGCTGCCCGAGGTATGCTCGGGAGTAACTACGTATATGGTCTTGTGTGCGTTAAGGTTCATAAAGTTGTTGCCGGTAAGCAGCTCTGCAAGGCAGGTGCCTACGACCTCCATTCCGTCAAGACAGAGTATAGAGTCGATAACGGTAGTGGTCTGGTAGTAGGAAAGTATCTCCTCGGCAACAGCCTTCGCCTCGGAAAGACGGGTCTTCAGCATAGTAACGTCGATAAAGTAGTTAATATGGCTGTGGCTTGTGGCGAAGTGACCTCTCTGCACACGCAGAGGAAGATTCTGCCTCTTGGTCATAATAGTCTGATTGTTGTCGGTGTACATAAGACGATCTCCTGTAAGAATTTAGTGAGATTTGTGTATTTATTTTACACTAATTTTAGCCGTCTGTCAAGTCTTACGGCAAAAATCACTCTACCTCGATAAGCTCGTATTCACGGCTTCCGTAGCCGAGAGCCGCAGCCGCCTCGATGGTGAGTATGCCGTTTCTTGACTCGATTCGCTCGATAAGGTGGGGCTTACCGGGGTCGGAGCAGGCGTAAACAAGATCGATACAAGCCTGGTCGATGGCAATAGGATCATCGGACACCAGAATACCTATATCCGCAATGCAGGGGTCCTCTGCAACCGCGCAGCAGTCACAGTCAACGCTCATATTTTTCATAACGTTAACGTAGAGAATGTTGCCGCCAAAGTATTCAACCACCGAGCCTGCCGCATCTGCCATAGATTCGAGGAAGGAGTTGTGGTCTGCAGTCCAGATATTCTCGGGAACGCCTGCGCCGTGGATGTAAGCCTTGCCAAAGGAGGATGCCACACCGATAGAAAGCTGCTTCAGGGCACCGCCGTAGCCACCCATAGGATGCCCCTTGAAGTGAGAGAGCACAAGCATAGAGTCGTAGTTTGCGAGATTCTTACCTACGTAGTTTTCCTTGATGACCTTGCCGCCGGGGATCTCAAGCTTAAGGTCGGGTCCCTCAGCATCCAGAAGATCCAGGGGGAAGTATCTTGTCCATCCGTGATCCTCAAAGAGCTTGATGTGTCTATTCGTCACATTTCTCTCGCCCTCGTATGCGGTGTTACATTCAACGACCGTGCCGCCTACGTGATCCACCACGATTTTCCAGAAATCGGGGCGAAGGAAGTTCTGGTTACCCTTCTCGCCGGAATGTACCTTTATGGCAACCTTTCCCGGCAGATTTTTGCCAAGCATTTTATAAAGCTCAAGCACCTTTTCGGGTGTTATTGTTCTTGAAAAGTAAACTCTGGTTTTCATTTTAGCTCTCCTTACTGTTAATTTGCCTTTCCACAGCAGCAATTCTGTCGGAAAGAGGCGGATGACTGTATTCGATAAGAACGCTTACCTTGGTGGGCGCAAGCTCGGCAAAATTCCCTCTTGCCAGCTTCTTTAAGGCGACAATCATCGCCTCACCGTAGCCCTCTTTGACTGCTTGCTTATCCGCGCGGAATTCTGCCATTCTGCTGTATGCGTTGATAACCATACCTGTAAGCGGCTGAATAAGCGAGATAAACACTCCGGTAAGAATGTAAGCAAAGCCGTAATTGACCTCGCTAAAGCCGAATGCCGTGTGCAATGCTCCCTCACGAACGCTGATCCATACCGCAACCGCCATAAGCAGAAGGTTGCCGATGTTCATTATCTGTCTTTTCAGCACGTCCTTATGTAAGCCGTGGCCCAGCTCGTGAGCAAATACCGAGCAGATCTCGTCGGTTGTCATTGCGTTCACCAGGTTGTCGTAAAGAACAATAGTTTTCGTACCGCCGAAGCCGGAGAAATAGGCGTTAAGCTTTGTTGTACGTCTTGATGCGTCCATAACCTTGATGTCACGCACCTTGTAGCCGTGGCTTGTAAGCAGATCCATCAGCTTTGTGCGAAGCTCACCCTCCTCAAGAGAGGTGAATTTGTTTCCGATACGGCTGAATATGGGGTAGAGGAATGAAACCAGCAGCGTGAAAACAAAGAGCGCTGCGGTAAACAATATAATAATGTAATCCTTAAGCCGGGTGTGAAGCCAGGCCATAAGAAAGGCAAGGAAGAGCGACAAAAACAGCGAAAGGATAAAGCCTCTTATCTTGTCAATAATAAAGGTCTTGACAGTAGACTTGTTAAAGCCGTACTTTTCCTCGATTACCATTGTGGAGTAGTAGCTGAATACCACACCGCCGATAAGACTAACCACCGATTCAAGCAGGATCACAGCAATCACCTGCCACATCATAGTCTGCGGGAAGAGTGAGGCAAATGCCGAAAATGCGTTGGTTAAAAGCAGAACTGCCGTGATTATCAGCGATACAATGCTCGAGATAAGATCAAGTCTTGAATGCTCCGCCTGATAGCTTCGCCATTTCTGATAGGTCTCCTCGTCGTATACATCACGTACGTTTTCGGGTATGGGATTTTTAGCCGATCTGCGCTTGAACAGATTCAGCAGTATGGGATACAGCCCGCCGAGGCAGGCAAGCAGAATGATCAGAAGCTTTTCCTTCATTTCCTACCCTCCCTATGTATATTTTTAAGCTCGGTGTATTTTTCCTTGTGTCCACGGGAGACCTCAGCGGGATATTTTTCACCGTTTCTCTTCATTTTATCTCTGATGATCTCATCCATATCAAGACCGCACCTGTCAGCGAGGAGAATGGAGTAGCAGAGCACGTCCGCAAGCTCCTCCTTGATCTTGTCCATCTTGTCTTCGCAGATAAGATCATTACCGCTCCACTGAAAAACCTCCAGCAGCTCGGAAGCCTCAAGGCTTAATGATATAGCCAGATCCTTCGGGTTATGAAATTGCGACCACTCCCGCTCGTCACGGAAATTTGTCACGATCTCCACCGTTTCCCTTGAAATCATAACATTTTGCATCCTTTATGTTTGTTTTGTTATAGAATACATTATATCATACTACGATCGTAAAATCAATCATAATTAGAAAAAAGCTATTTTGAAGTTTTTTTAAAAAAGCCCTTGACAAACGAAAAAAAGTTTAGTATAATAGGTTGGTGCAAAGGGGTGTAGCTCAGTTGGTAGAGTACTGGTCTCCAAAACCATGGGTCGTGGGTTCGAGTCCTTCCGCCCCTGCCAAAAAATTCGACAAGTTTCGACTTGTCGAATTTTTTTATCCATTGC
>CAZUJY010000005.1:0-29585 GCA_964620565.1 uncultured Ruminococcus sp.
CGATGCTCGCACTTAGCGGTGCTTTTCAAATTCTCCGCTAAGAACCTCAACCTATGAACACAGGTTGTTTTTTTATATTCCAATTTAAATTGATCAGATTAAATCAGTTTAATTTTCTTTACTTAAAAAATTTTTTAAAGAAGCTTTGCTTTTTTGTGCTGTTGTTTTCGCCCAGCGATTCAGCAAATGCTTTAAGCAGCTCCTTTTGCTTGGAATTAAGGTTTTTAGGAGTTTCAACCGCTACTGTAATGATCAGATCGCCCTTGCGCTTGGTGTTGATATCTGGAATACCCTTGTTCTTGAGTGTGAAATTCGTTCCACTCTGTGTTCCGTCGGGAATTTTGAACTTTTCAGTACCTCCTCCAAGAACCGGAACGTCAATATCTGCGCCGAGCGTCGCCTCTGCAAAGCTGATTGGAACCTCACAGTAGATATTGTTGCCTTCACGCTGGAAGATCTTGTCTTCCTTAACTTTGACCTCAATAATAAGATCACCGTTCAGACCGCCGTTGATTCCTGCAGAGCCCTGTCCGCGAAGAACTATATTCTGTCTATCGTCAATACCGGAGGGAATGTTTACCTCAAGCTTCTTGTTGATACGAATACGGCCTTTTCCGTTACAGTTTTTGCAGGGGGATTTGATGATCTTGCCCCTGCCTGCGCATCTCTGACAGGTGCGCTGGGTCTGCATATAGCCAAGTAGAGTCTGTTGTCTTACGTTGACACGGCCGAGACCGTTACACTCGGGACATTTTTCGATATCAGATTGCTTTTCAGCGCCGCTGCCTTTACAGTCGGGACAGCTTTCGATCCTGGCAAAATTAACCTCTTTCTTGCAACCAAAGGCTGCCTCTTCAAAGGAAATATTTATACGTGCGCCAACGTCATCACCGTCAACGGGAGCATTTGCTCTTGATCTTTGGGGAGTGGATCCGCCACCGAAGAAGGATGAGAATATGTCACCGAAATCAAAATCAACGCCGCTAAATCCGCCGAATCCTCCGTCCGAGGAGGGATCAAAGGCGTTATGTCCGAAGCGGTCGTATTTGGATCTTTTCTCAGAGTCCGAAAGAACGGCGTAGGCTTCGTTGACCTCCTTGAACTTCATCTCAGCATCCTTGTCGCCGGGATTCATGTCAGGGTGATACTTCTTTGCAAGAGAGCGATATGCCTTCTTTATTTCGTCATCGTTTGCGGTTTTTGAGACACCAAGGACCTCATAATAATCTCTTTTGTTTTCTGCCATTTTACTGCCTTTACTCTCTAAATGTAAGGTATAGTTTACAAAAAGTATAAATTTTGATTTTTGTTTAATACAACTTGTAGGGCGAACCCGAGTTTTGATCCAAGAGTCGCCCTACATTTTAAGTTGATGGATAATCGCTTTTTTGATATTAGCTGTTTGTCTTATCCTCAAAGCCTGCGTCGTAGTAGTTGCCGTCAGCACCCTGAGAGCCCTGCGCGCCTGCATCAGTGTCTGAGCCGTTCTGAGCAGCCTGAGCGTTGTATATCTTTTCAGCGATGGGATAGAATGCCTTCTGGAGAGCCTCAGTGTCAGCCTTGATAGCGTCAATGTTGCCGCCCTTAAGAGTCTCTCTGAGCTTTGCGATAGCCTCGTTAACGGGAGCCTTGTCGCTCTCGGTAATCTTGTCGCCGAGGTCGTTCATAGACTTCTCGGTCTGGAAGATGGTGTTTTCAGCCATGTTCTTAACCTCAACAGTCTCCTTAGCCTTCTTGTCCTCCTCGGCAAATCTCTCTGCCTCGTGAACTGCCTTATCAATGTCCTCCTTAGACATATTGGTAGAAGAAGTAATAGTGATGTGCTGCTCCTTACCGGTGCCTCTGTCCTTAGCGGTTACGTTAACGATACCGTTTGCGTCGATATCGAAGGTAACCTCGATCTGAGGAACTCCACGGGGAGCTGCGGGAATACCGTCAAGAATGAATCTGCCGAGAGTGGTGTTACCTGCAGCCATCTCTCTTTCACCCTGAAGAACGTGAACCTCAACAGAGCTCTGTCCGTCTGCTGCGGTGGAGTAAACCTGGCTCTTCTTTACGGGAATGGTGGTGTTTCTGTCAATAATCTTGTTGAATACGCCGCCGAGAGTCTCGATACCGAGAGAAAGGGGAGTAACGTCGAGAAGAAGAACGTCCTTAACGTCGCCGCCAAGAACACCGCCCTGGATCGCAGCGCCGATAGCTACGCACTCGTCGGGGTTAATGCCCTTGAAGGGATCCTTGCCCATGAACTTTTTAACTGCATCCTGAACTGCGGGGATTCTGGTGGAACCACCAACGAGAAGAACCTTGGAAACCTGGCTTGCGGAAAGACCTGAGTCGGAAAGAACCTTCTTGGTGGGAACCATAGTAGCCTCTACGAGATCGTGGGTAAGCTCATCAAACTTAGCTCTGGTAAGAGTAGCCTCAAAGTGCTTGGGGCCGCTTGCATCAGCGGTGATGAAGGGAAGGGAAATGTTAGAGGACATAACGCCGGAGAGCTCAATCTTTGCCTTCTCTGCAGCATCCTTAAGACGCTGTGCAGCCATCTTATCCTTGCGAAGATCGATGCCGCTGTTCTCTCTTGCAAAGCTGTCTGCCATCCAGTTTACGATTCTCTCGTCGAAGTCGTCACCGCCAAGACGGTTGTTACCTGCGGTTGCAAGAACCTCAAATACACCGTCGGAAATGTCGAGAAGAGATACGTCGAAGGTACCGCCGCCAAGGTCGAATACCATGATCTTCTGGCTCTCTTCCTTATCCATACCGTATGCAAGAGCTGCTGCGGTGGGCTCGTTAATAATTCTCTTAACCTCAAGGCCTGCGATCTTACCTGCATCCTTTGTTGCCTGACGCTGCGCGTCGGTGAAATATGCGGGAACTGTGATAACCGCCTCGGTTACCTTTGTGCCGAGATATGCCTCTGCATCTGCCTTCAGCTTCTGAAGGATCATTGCGGAGATCTCCTGAGGTGTGTAGCTCTTGCCGTCGATCGTAACCTTAACGTCAGAGCCCATATCTCTCTTGATAGAGCTGATGGTCTTGTCGGGGTTGGTAACAGCCTGACGCTTTGCAACCTGACCAACAAGTCTTTCACCTGTTTTAGTGAATGCAACTACCGAAGGGGTTGTTCTCGCACCCTCGGGGTTAGTGATAACGATGGGCTCGCCGCCCTCAAAAACTGCTACGCAGGAATTGGTAGTACCTAAATCAATACCGATAATTTTTCCCATTGTTGTTTCCTCCAATTTATAGATGTTTTTTTATTATTTGTAAATATAAGTTGCCAAAACAGCCTTAATTTGCTGTTTTAACCATTGCAAATCGAATTATATGCTTGCCTTTTCTGTATCCCTTTTGGAACACCTCAACGATCTCACCATCACCATAGGAGTCGTCGTCTATGTGAAGAACGGCGTTGTGGATGTTGGGATCAAAGCTTTCTCCAACCTTACCGTATTCCTCAACTCCAAGCTTCTCAAACACCGAGCTCGTCGCCTTTGCGATAAGCACAAGTCCCTCAAGGATCTTGTCGCCCTCAGTGTAGCCCGCCGCTCTGTCAAGGTTGTCGATGATGGGCAGCAGCTCCTTTACGGTGTCTGCCATTGCGTTCTCGTAGATCGCATCCTTTTCCTCTCTGGATCTGCGTCTGAAGTTGTCGTATTCAGCTGCCATACGGAGATACTTGTCATCCATCTCGGCAAGCTTTGCCTTCAGCTCCTCGATCTCTGCGAGCAGCTTTTTGTCCTGCTTTGAGCTTTTTTTATCCTTTTTATCCGCCTTTACCGCTTCCTCTGCGGTATCGGGAATATTCTTGTTTTCTTCCACTTTAAAAATATCCTTTCGGCTGTTTTTCTGTAATAGCTTCGGTTAATCCTCATATCTCGGGGGCAGAGCAGATTCGTTAAAGACTCTATCGATGCTGCCTGCAAGACCGTTGAGCATTTCGATAACCTTGGAATAGTTCATTCGCTTCGGACCGATGACACCAACCGCCAGCTCCTTGCCGCCGATATTAACCTTTTTGAAAATCAGGGCGGTGTTTCTCATGGCGTCGGACTCGTTTTCGGTACCGATATAAACGTGAATATCGCTGTCACGGTCGGCCTCTTTTGAGATAACGTCAAGAAATTTCTCCTTTTCCTCAAGCATACCCATCAGATTTCTGAAATCCGAAATATCCGAATATTCGGGATACTGAAGGAGTTTGGTTATACCGTCAAGCTTAATGTCTGCCGTGTCAAGCTCGTTCATCGTTTCGTATATGGCCTTGATGGTGGGATGAACCATCGCACCTGCCGAGCCCATTATAGCCTCAAGCTTCATAATGGTAGGCATTGTGATCGCATCGCTTGACAGATTTATAAGGTAGATATTCAGCGCCTCGGTAAATCTGCGGAGTATATCCTCGCCGATGGTGAAGGGCAGACGAATGTTCTTCGTCTTGACTATCTCGCCCTCAAAGGTCATGATGAGAAGAAAATCTCTTTGCGAGAGCAACACGCTCTTGAATTGAACTATCCTTACCTTGCCTGCGCCCGGCTTGAAAGCAATACCGGTGTAGTCCGTGAAGAATGCCGCAAGTCTTGAAACCTCGGAGAGAATCTCATCCATCTCGCTGAGCTTGTAACGGAGCGACTCGTTGATCTCATCGATCTCTGCTCTGGTGTTTGCGTACTGATGCACAAGGGTATCAACGTAATATCTGTATGCAAGCTCTGAGGGAACTCTTCCTGCAGATGTGTGAGGCTGAAGGAGATAGCCCATCTCCTCAAGCTCTGCCATCTCGTTACGGATGGTAGCGGGTGAGCAGGAGATCGGGGTCTCTTTTGAAAGGTATTTTGATCCTACAGGCTCACCGTCTGCAATATGGGCGTCGACTATGGCCTTGAGTATTTGCATTTTTCTCGGGGTAAGTCGGGAATCATCCATTTTAATACCTCTTTCTCTCTGGATTTTAGCACTTGATGCGGTGGAGTGCTAACGTTTACGTATATAATATACCCTATTTTGCCCCACAAGTCAAGAACTTTTGGTTATTATTTTATGAACTTTTTGTTAACATTCAGCAAAAGACCAAGTAAAGTGCTAAAATCTACTTTAAATTCAAAAACCGCCTAAAATTGTGTAAAAAACGGAAAAAATACTCTCTCAAAGCATATAATTTAGCTATTTTTATAGATTTTTATGGATTAATTTACCTTTCGTTAAACTATTTTACTAAATTTTCGCTTGACTTTACGATAAATATATTATATAATTATATACGTATGAGTGTGCGTATACGCATTTAATAATATATCTTTATTATTTTTTGGTTAAACCGCCCGCCATATCAATAAAATCTTATTCAATGTATATAGATTACAAAACGTAATCAGAAGGAGGTGTAAATTGGATCCCATACTTGCTATAATTTTGATTGTAGTCGCCCTGGCCGTTGGCCTGGCGTTAGGATTTATACTTCGTAGGCTCTCTGCCGAGAAGAAAATCGGATCTGCCGAAGAACAGGCAAAGAAGATCCTTGAAGATGCTATCAAAAATGCAGAAAATGCAAAGAAAGAATCCATAATTTCCGCAAAGGAAGAAATTTTCCAGCTTAAAAAAGAAGCTGACCGTGATCTCAATGAGCGCCGCAAAGAGGTTTCCAGACAGGAACGTAGAATTACCCAGAAGGAAGAGACCCTCGATGCAAAGCTCGAGAAGATCGAAAAGAAGGAAGCAACATTAACCGAAAAGCTTGCTGATGCTGACAAAACCCGTGAGGAAGTAAATAAAACTTTACAGGGACAGCTTGCAATGCTTGAAAAGATCGCGGGTCTTACCAGCGAGGAGGCAAAGGCTGAGCTCGTTGCACGTCTTGATTCCGAGATGCAACACGAGACCGCTCTTAAGATCGCAGAGTACGAGGAGAGATTTAAGGACGAGGCTGATAATAAGGCCCGTGATATTCTTTCTCTCGCAATTCAGCGCTTCGCTGCCGACCACGTAAGCGAGATCGCTATCTCCGTCGTTGAGATTCCCGGCGACGAGATGAAGGGCCGTATCATCGGCCGTGAGGGTAGAAATATCCGTACCATTGAGAATCTTACCGGCGTTGAGCTTATTATTGACGATACTCCTGACGTTATCACCGTTTCCGGATTTGATCCCGTAAGACGTGAGGTTGCGAGAATCGCTCTTGAGAAGCTTATCAGCGACGGTCGTATCCATCCTGCAAGAATTGAGGAGATGGTTGAAAAGGCTCGCCGTGACGTTGATCTTGAGATCAAGAAGGCCGGTGAGAAGGCTATCTTTGAGACAGGTGTTCACGGACTCCATCCCGAGCTTATTAAGCTGCTCGGCCGTATGAAGTACCGTACCTCCTACGGTCAGAACGCTCTTCGCCACTCCATAGAGGTTTCTATGCTGGCAGGTGTTATGGCTGAGGAGATGGGCGTTGACGTAACTCAGGCTCGCAGAGCAGGTCTTCTCCATGATATCGGTAAGGCTGTTACTGCTGAGGTTGACGGCTCCCACGTTCAGCTTGGCGTTGATATTGCTACCAAGTACCGTGAGACCAAGGATATTATTCACGCAATTCAGGCTCACCACAACGACGTAGAGCCTAAAAGCACACTTGATTTTATCATCCAGGCTGCAGACGCTATCAGCGCCGCAAGACCCGGTGCACGCCGTGAGGATGTGGAGAACTACATCAAGCGTCTTCAGAAGCTTGAGGAGGTTGCAGGCGATTTTGAGGGTGTTGAAAAGACCTTCGCAATTCAGGCCGGCCGTGAGGTAAGAATCATGGTTAAGCCTGAGGTTATCTCTGACGACAAGATGAAGATCCTCGCACGTGACATTGCCAAGAAGATTGAGGATTCACTTGATTATCCCGGACAGATTAAGGTGTCGGTTATCAGAGAATCCCGTCACGTAGACTATGCGAAATAAATTTTGCGAATTGCTTCAGAGTTTTCACGCTCGACGTAGGTAACTACGCCTATCGCATGAAAATCTTCGCACTTCATCAAAATTTAAATTAACAAAATAATTAATAACAACGCTGTTTGCGTAAAATTGGACTGTTGCGGAAACGTGGCAGTCCAATTAAATATTTTACTCGTTTATACGGGATAGAAAAGAGAAAAAACTTGAAAATACTCGTAATCGGAGATGTGACAAGCCCTTCGGGAATTGAGCATCTCAAGAGAAATCTCTGGAAATTCAGAGAGCAAAACAAAATTGATTTCTGTGTTGTAAACGGCGAGAACGCCTCCTTTATCACAGGAATTTCCCCCGAGCTTGCCGAAATTTTGCTTCGCTCGGGAGCAGATTGCATCACGGGTGGAAATCACACCCTGCGCAATAAAAAAGCTTATACCTGTCTTGATGACACGGCGGAGATGATCCGCCCTGTAAATTTTGGCGACGGTGCGCCGGGCCGTGGATATACTATTCTCGATTGCAACGGCTACCGTATACTTGTTATTAACGCTCTCGGCAGGGTGCATATCGATCCTGTTCTCGACTCTCATTTTACCCATATTGACAGGGTTCTCGGTGAGACCGAGGGACGGTATGACTTCTCGATCCTTGATTTTCACGCCGAGGCGACCGGTGAGAAGCTTGCTACCGGCTATGCTTACGACGGTAAGATCAATATAATTTTTGGCACTCATACTCACGTGCAGACGGCTGACGGCCGTATTTTGCCCTGCGGTACAGGCTATATTACCGACGTGGGAATGTGCGGCGAGGGTGACGGCGTGCTTGGTATGGATCCCGACACGGTGGTTCTGCGTATGCGCTCAAATCTCCCTCATCCCTTTAAGGCTTCAAGCGGCAAATGCCATGCTGACGGAGTCATTTTTACTCTCGACACTTCTTGTGGCAGGGTAACTGAGGTTACGCCTGTTGGCTTCTAAAATATATAAAAATACTAAAAATGTAAAGAAAGGTTGGAAAAATGGAGCTTAAAACTTCTGTCGCTGTTATCGGTGCGGGTCACGCAGGCATTGAGGCTGCACTTGCATCTGCCAGAATGGGTGTTGACACCGTTCTGTTTACTACCAACCTTGATGCGGTTGGAAATATGCCATGCAACCCCTCTATCGGTGGTAGCGCAAAGGGTCATCTGGTCTTTGAAATAGACGCTCTTGGCGGTGAGATGGGTTATGCTGCCGATCTTGCCACCATACAGTCACGCACGCTTAATCTCGGTAAGGGCGCAGCCGTTCATTCCAAGAGAGTGCAGGCTGACAGGGTAGAGTACAAAAGACAGATGAAAAGGACTCTTGAGTCTGAAAGGAATCTTCGCCTTATTCAGTCGGAGATCGTTGATATTCTCACCGAGGATCGTGACGGAGTAAGATGCGTCGCAGGCGTTGCTACCGCTCTTGGCGAGGTGTGGCAGGCAAGTAGTGTAATTATCGCTACCGGTACCTTCCTTGACAGTAAGATATTTGTAGGCGACAAGGTATTTTCCGCAGGTCCCGACGGTCTTATGCCTGCCGTAGGTCTTTCCTCGGCGCTTCTGGGGCTTGGTCTGACCCTTCAGCGCTTTAAGACAGGAACTCCTGCCAGAGTGCATCTGCGCTCGGTGGATCTTTCCTCTCTTGAAATCCAGGATGGGGAGGACGAGCCTGTTCCTTACTCTGTAAGAACCGAGAAAAAGCCTGCCTGTCAGGTTAATATCCGTCCCTGTCATATAGTTTATACAAATAAGGATACCCATAGCATTATTCTTTCAAATCTTGACAGAAGCGCTATGTATTCGGGCAATATTACAGGCGAGGGCCCAAGATACTGTCCCTCTATTGAAACAAAGCTGGTTCGCTTTGCGGACAAGGAACGTCATCAGCTCTTTATTGAGCCCTGCGGCCTTGACACCGACGAGCTTTACATTCAGGGCTTCTCTACCTCTATGCCTACCGACGTGCAGTATGAGATGCTTCACAGTCTTTCGGGCTTTGAGAATGCCGAAATAATGCGCTATGCTTATGCTATCGAGTATGACTGCGCCGATCCTACCGAGATGTATCCAACCCTTGAATTTAAGGCTGTAAGCGGCCTTTACGGCGCAGGACAGTTTAATGGCACCTCGGGATATGAGGAGGCTGCTGCGCAGGGGCTTGTGGCGGGAATCAATGCGGCGCTTAAGGAAAAGGGCGAGGAGTCTATGGTTCTCCCCAGATCATCCTCGTATATCGGTACTCTCATAGACGATCTTGTAACCAAGGGAGCTGCCGAGCCCTACCGTATGATGACCTCACGCAGCGAGTACAGGCTTCTGCTTCGCCAGGATAATGCTGACGAGCGACTGACACCCATCGGTCACAGAGTGGGTCTTATCGGCGAGGAGAGATATGCGGAATTCCTTGAAAAACAAAAGCTGATAGAGGCTGAGATAAAAAGGCTTGAAAAGACCACCGTTCCTCCCTCTGACAAGAATAACGAAATTTTAAGAGCTCTCGGCTCTGCCGAGATCAGCACAGGCATTAAGCTCTCCGAGCTTCTTCGCCGCCCTGAGCTGTCATATAAGGCTATTTGCGGCCTTGATACCGACAGACCCGATCTTTCGTCCTCTGTAATCAGAACTGCGGAGATAAAGGTAAAATATCAGGGCTACATCAAGCGTGAGCTTTCCGAGGTGGAAAGACAGCGCAAGCTTGAGGATAAGCGCCTGCCTGCCGACATAGACTATAAGAAGATCGTAGGCCTTCGTCTTGAGTCAGCTGAGAAGCTTGACAAGATCCGCCCTATGAATATCGGCCAGGCATCACGTATCAGCGGAGTTAATCCTGCTGACATCAGCGTTTTGCTGATCTATCTTGGTAAATAATTGCAGTTACCTCTTTATAAATATAAAGGAAGAAAAAATGAACGAACAACATTCCCGTACTGAAATGCTACTCGGAGTCGAGGGCGTGTCAAGACTTGCGGCTTCCAGGGTTGCGGTTTTTGGCGTTGGCGGAGTAGGTGGCTATGCCTCCGAGGCTCTGGCAAGGGCAGGTGTGGGTCACATTGACCTTATCGACTCGGACAGAGTTGCTATCTCCAATATCAACAGACAGATAATTGCCACTCACGAAACAGTTGGTATGTATAAGACCGAGGCTATGCGTGATCGTATCGCATCCATCAACCCCGAGGCTTCGGTTGGCTGCTACAATATTTTCTTTAATGAGGATGCCAAGGGGAGCTTTGATTTTGCATCCTACGACTACGTAATAGACGCTATCGATTCGCTATCGGCAAAGGTGGAACTTATTGCCTCGGTAAAGGAGTCGGGCAGTAAAATAATCTCGGCTATGGGCGCAGGTAACAAGCTTGATCCTACAATGTTTGAGGTGTCGGATATATCGAAAACAACCGTTTGTCCTCTCGCCCGTGCGGTGCGCACAGCACTCCGTAAGAGAGGGATAAATCACCTTAAGGTAGTCTACTCGAAGGAGCCTCCGGTCATACCTCCCGAGGTGTCAGACGGGGAGAGAAAAAGGGTTCCCTCAAGCATTTCCTTCGTGCCCTCGGTGATGGGTCTTATCATCGCAGGCGAGGTAATTCGGGAGCTTGCAAGAGGTGAAAACGAGGGCTGATTTTTACGTAAAAAATGCATCAAAAATCAGAGTATTTCGAGGTCAAAAATCGGCATGTTTTAACTCTCAAAATCACCCCCTGAAAAGAAGGAAAAATCCCATCCCAAAAAGACAAAAAATTAACACCGATTTTTAACTTAAAAATCCAAAGAAAATCAGACTTAAAATTAAAGAAATTTTGACCTCAAAAATCGGTAGAAGAAAAAACATAAAAACACCTCTGAACGAAGGAAAATTCAGAGGTGTTTTTTATGTAAAAAGAGATAAAAAGCAGCTCAAAGAGGTATGAAGAAACACCTTAAAATCGGACAAAATTTTACCCTTAAAAAACGACAAAAAGGTACAGGAAAAACAAAAAAGAAAAATAAAAAATGTTCCTTTTATTTTTAAAAAAAGAAGCAAAATTACAAGGGAAAAGAGAATAAAAATCAGATTGTTTTTTAGCAATTTTTATCAGCAAAGCACCTTAAAAATTACCGTTAAAGCAACCGGAAAAGCGGTTTAAAAGGTGAAAATCCATGTAACTAAAGTTTACAAAGTGCAAAAATGAAGTTTTTTTAAAAAATCACGCAAAAATTCAAAATTTTAAGCAAAAATTTTAAAAAATCAAAGGATTTTTCAAAAAAATCAAGAAAAATCCGAAAAACTTCAAAAAGATTTTTGAAAAAACCAACTTTTTTAAACCTAAAAACCAACTTTTTGCTAAAATTTTGGATTTTTTCAAAACTCCGAAAAGGCTGGAAAAGGGCAAAAACGGCTCTTTTTTGATCATAAAAACCACCCAATGCTTTGTCCTCGTTTTTTTAAAAAAAGAGCCTCCCGAAAATTATCTTTTCGAGAGGCTTGATTGTTAATTGTTTTGATTGGCTTCAGAGGACTTTTTATCCTTCGAAACCGCTCTGATTTTACCGTTTAATTCGTCGGTTTTTTTGTTTAAATCTTTGGATGCTTTTTAGTGAATTTTTTTATCCCTTAATATAACAAATACCGAGCTCTTATAGAGTAAAAAACAACTATCATTTCCATGAAAAAATGTCCTTTTTCTAGGTTAAAATTTTGCTAATTTTCTCTATGCTTTACTGCTCATATTTTCCGCATATTTTATTATTTTTTTGCTTGATTTTTTTAGGGTGAAAATCAGGTCTTTTCCGGCTCATTTTTGAAGCCGTTTTTACATTTTTTTAGGCTGGATTTTTGCCTTTTTTGAGGTTTAATTTTCGCCTGAATTTCTCTTCTTTTCCATGTACTTATTGAACCTGTTCGCAGCGAAAAATACAGCCGCAATTAAAAGGGCGCAAGCAAGGATAAAGAGTACCCAATGCCAGGGGGAAGTGAACTTATCGAAGGGCACGATAGAGAAGCCGAATACGATTGTCGCAACACCGATTCCTCTGCCGATCACGATAGAGGGAATGAACCACTTAAGCGACATCTTCAGCGTTCCCGCAACCATTACAAGAGCGTCGTCGGGAAAGACAGGGAACATCATCATCATAGGGAAGTAGATAAGGCCCTTGTTGTTAAGAAGCTCGGAGGCCTTCTTACAATCCTCCTCACCTATGATTTTTTTACCAAGACTGTATCCGCCGAATCTTCCGATCAGATACATTATGAGGCTGGAGAGCATTACGCCCGAGAATGCGACGATAAACGCTACCCAGGATTCCTCATACAGCGACTGAAGTAAAATAATGAATGCCATTGATGCTCCGGGCACGAAGGAGAGCAGCGAGGTTATGATAACCTGCGCAATGATTATTACAATACATCCGTACCAGGTGGTAGAGAAGTAGAGGAACAGCTCCTTGTTTATCTGGATGCCCTCGTCGTAGTAGATCACACCAAAGGCATAGAGCAGGAGCGCAGACACGAGTGAGATGACAACGAATATCAGAAGCATCAGCAAAGCTCTCGTGATCTTTTCATATTTTTTAGCGAAGGCAGAAAAGCCGCCGCTTTTTTTCTTTGAACTCATATTATTAATTAGACTAAAACCCCTTTCTTTATTTTCCTAGTAAATAATATCATAAAAAGTGACAAATGTCAATGTAATAAATGTTAAGAATAAAAAAACTTGACTTTAAGGTCAAATTGTGCCATAATATTTAAGGGCTTTCCCTATTTATAATATATAAAGGAAGAAAAAATATGAAGGTTACTTGGCTTACACAGGCAGGGCTTCTGCTTGAGAATGATAATATAAAAATAATGGTAGATCCCTACCTTACCGATTCCCTCGGAGAGATAAAGCCCGAGAAAAAAAGACGTATCCCCACAGACGAGAGCTATTTTAACGTATCTCCCGACGTTATACTGATCACCCACGCTCATATCGATCATTTTGATATGGCGACCCTTGAGAGAGTTCTTGCCGGCTACGCCTCTCCCGCGCTTATTCTTGCGGCTCCCTCGGTGTACGGCAGTATTGAAAATGCCTTCGGTCAGCACAACTGCGTGCTTATGGCTCCTCACTCGGTCTGGAGCGAGAGAGGCGTTACCTTCTACTCGGTTCATGCAGAGCATTCTGACAGAGAGGCTGTGGGCTTTATTATTGACGACGGCAGACAGACCTTCTATATCAGTGGCGACACTGTCTATAATTATGACGTGATCGATGACGTGCTTGACCTTGCGCCCGATGGAGTTGATTTTGCCTTCCTGCCCATCAACGGCAGAGGTAATAATATGAACGCTCCCGATGCCGCCGACTTCGCCTATGAGATCGACGCAAAGCGCGCTATCCCCGTTCACTACGGCACTACCGACGATACTAACCCTGACGAATTTGATTTTGATGACAAGCTTATCCTCGAGCCCTTCCGCGCGGTTGAGCTGTAATAAAAAGCTTAGTTAGAGTTATAATAAAAAAGAGCCAATTGGCGCACCCGCGATAAAGCAGGTGTACCAAAGGGCTCTTTTTGTTTGTGGTTTATTTTACAATAAATCTCTCAACCAACCTCTTGTATTCCTCATAGCCATAGAGGAGATTTAACGCCTCGAGAAGTGCGTTGGGGGTCATATCCTGTGGGAGATCACACGCCTCGCAAATTATACGCCTGTTCTCGCCAGCACCCTCGCACCCGGTGAGTTTATCGGCAAAAAAGTCAACTTTAGTTATCATTTTGCTGTTTTTTTGCATCTTTTCACCGTCTATGAAGGGGGAAAGCAGTCTGATCAGCACATCCTTTTCCATGCCCTCAACGCCGAGATTGCCTGAAGCGGAGGGCTTTCTTTTGCGGCTTTCCTTGCCCTCGATCTGAGGTATATAGAGGTGGTGGATCTTCTCCTTTGGAAGTATTCCCGAGAGAAATTTTCTAATCTGCTTTCCGCCTCCGTCGGAGTCGGTGAGAATGATGATTCCATCGCTGCCGATACGTCTTATCAGAGCCTGCTTTTCCTTATTATTAAATATAGAGAAGCCGCCCGTTGTGATCACCGTAGCGTCAACAAAGCCCGAAAGTGTGCTTTTGTCATACCTGCCCTCGACTATTATGGGCAGCGAAATTTTAATCTTTTCCATGCTCTTTTATGTATTTCTGACACAGATCGGAGAGGGGACAGCTATCGCACATAGGCGATCTTGCGCTGCAGATCTCTCTGCCGAAAAGCACTATTCTGTGACAGAAATCGCTACCCTCCTTCAAGTCAATAAGCTCACGGAGAATCTTCTCGATCTTGGTGGGGTCCTTCTCCTTTTCGGGGTACATTCCAAGCCTTCCGCAAATGCGTATGCAATGAGTGTCGCAAACGATCGCCTCCTTGCCGAATACGTCACCGAGCAGAAGGTTCGCAATCTTTCTGCCCACACCCGGAAGCTTCAGAAGATCATCCATATTATCGGGAAGCCTGCCGTCAAAGTCGGTGATCAGCATACGGCTCGCTTCGCGGATGTTGTCGGCCTTCATTCGATAAAGTCCGCAGGGCTTTACAATGCGCTCGATCTCGGCAATGTCGCCGTTTGCCATATCAAGCGGTGTAGGGAACTTTTCAAAAAGCTCCTCGCAGACGATATTCACTCTGGCATCGGTGCATTGCGCCGAAAGTCTGCCCATAATAAGCAGCTTCCAGGGATCGCCCCCATAGTGCAGAGCGCACTCCGCCTCGGGGTAAATTTCCTTTAGTCTTTCCACGATCTCGGAAAGCCTTTTTCTTTTCTCTGCCTTAGTCATTTAACGCCTCGTTAATAAGTTCTTTTGTCAGCCTGACCGACAGACCAACCACCGTATCGTAGTCCCCGTCGATCTTTTCGACGAATTTACCACCTCCAGACTGAATACCGTAGCTGCCCGCCTTGTCCATAGGATCGCCGGATGCCACGTAGTCGGAGATCTCTCCCTCGGTCATCTCTCTGAAGTAAACCGCAGTGGTGGCAACACCGCTGAAGCATCTGCCCTTGTAATGAACAGCAACTCCTGTGTGAACGTTGTGCGCTCTGCCTGAAAGCGAGCGGAGCATAGCGCAGGCATCTGCTTCGTCGACGGGCTTTCCAAGAGGAATACCGTCTATCTCAACAAGAGTGTCGGAGGAGATAACAACGGCGTCGTTGCCGACCTCGTCGGCAATTACAGATCCCTTTCTGACAGCCAATATTTTAACACCATCTCTTGGGTGGATACCCTCGGGTAGACTCTCGTCCACCTCACGGGTAATGATCTCAAAATCCTCTATTATCTCACCGATAAGCTCACGTCTTCTCGGTGATTTTGATGCAAGAATATATCTCATTTTGTATACCTTTCAAAAAAGCGACTGTTTGGAAAAACAATCGCTTTTTGCCTTATTTTTGTAACCTTTAATTTACAAAACCTATCTTCCTGCGTACCTTAGACATAGTTTTGCGAGCGTAGTAAGCCGCCTCGTCTGCTCCCGCCTTCATAATCTGCTCAAGCTGAGCCTTGTCTGCCATAAGACGTGCAAACTCATCTCTTACAGGCGCAAGACCGTCTGCGCAGGCCTCGCCGACAGCAAGCTTGAAATCACCGTAGCCACGACCGTCAAACTCACGCTCAATCTCCTCAAAGCTCTTGCCCGTGAAGGCGCGGTAGATGCTTATAAGGTTGGATACGCCGGGCTTGTCCTCGGCATATCTTACGCAAGCGTCGGAGTCGGTAACCGCCTTCTTGAACTTACGCATAACGTCATCCTTGGAGTCAAGGATATATACGACAGCGTTCTGATTGGTGTCGGACTTTGACATCTTGGAGGTGGGCTCTGCCAGCGACATGATCTTCATCGTGTCGGTGGACATATATCCCTCGGGAACGGTAAAGGTTGGGCCGTAGATCTGGTTAAATCTCTCGGCAATATCACGGGCAAGCTCAAGATGCTGCTTCTGGTCAACACCTACGGGAACCACGTCGGTCTGGTAGAGGAGAATATCCGCCGCCATAAGAGTAGGGTAGGTAAAGAGGCCTGCGTTGATGTTCTGAGAGTGCTTCTGGCTCTTATCCTTGAACTGCGTCATACGGGAAAGCTCGCCGAACATAGTATAGCAGTCGAGCATCCAGCCGAGCTCTGCGTGAGCGGGCACGTGGGACTGAACGAAAAGCGTATTCTTTTGGGGATCAAGGCCGCAAGCCATGTAAAGAGCAAGGGCCTCGTAGGTTCTTCTGCGAAGCTCTGCGGGAACCTGTCTTACGGTGATGGCGTGGAGGTCAACAACGCAGTAAAAGGTCTTGTAGTCCTCGCTGAAGCGGGAGAAATTCTTGATCGCTCCGAGATAATTTCCTATGGTAAGGTTTCCTGAGGGCTGAACACCCGAGAAAACGATTTTTTTATCGCCGTTCATAATATATCCTTCCAAATTGGTGTATAATATCCTGTTTCTTACTAAAGAATTATACAATGTTAAGAGAGTTTTGTCAAGAACAAAATCGCTTTTTGGTCAAAGTTAGGAATTATAGCTCGGTTTTTATGCTTTTTATATGCAAAAAAACTATAAAATATTAATAAAATAAAAAAATTTTAAAAAAATCGAAAAAACATTTGCATTTTCATATTTTGTATGCTATAATAGTTCAGCGGATTGTACGATAAGCAAAAAGATCCGCAAACTTTGATCAATTTAATCGTGTTGTATGGCACGGAATTTGAAATACATTTTTTACAAGGATGAAAGACATGAAAAAGAGAATTGTTGCATTAATTCTTACTGTTGTGATGTCTCTTCTCGCGCTGACAAGCTGCGGTGACTTCGATTTTGCCGAGGAGAATCTCAACGATTACGCCGAATTCAATTATGCTGAATTCAAGGCAGCGCTTGAAAAGCTTGAGATTGAGGATGGCAGCTTTACGGCCGATGCCGCTACCAGAAACAGTATCGTTGCCGCTAATATTTATAACACTGTTGCTAACAAGATCATAGCAGACACCGACGAGGAGGATTGGGTTAAGAGCGGCGAGCTCTCCGCGGGCGCTGTTCTTTACTTCGTATATTACGCAGTTGACAGCGACGGAAACCAGTTCTTCGTTGATCAGATGAACAAGTCCAGCATTACCGCTTCCTCCACTAAGGCTAACCACGTGATTAACCTCGGTGATTTCTTCGAGAAGAAGGATTACAGCGAGTTCATTAAGCTTATTAAGGACAATCTTAACACTAACGCTCTTACCGGCGTATACACCATGCTTACCGCTTCTGACCTTCAGACTAAGGCAGAGGAGGACCTTAAGGAATCCAATCCCGATGCTACCGATGATGAGATCAGCGATGCAAAGGCTGAGGCTATCAAGGTTAAGGCGGGCGATAAGATATACATTTCCTACACCCGTACCTACACCAAAACCAGCGATGAGGGCGTAGAGACCAGTGTTACCGAGAAGGCTTCCTATGAGCTTATCACTCTTGATCCCGAGAACATTCTTCACGGCTACTTCCTCGCAAGCGATTCCGTAGCAAACGTTGGCTCCGCTCTTGAGGTGTTCGATAGCAAGGTTGATGATACCGTTAAGACCAAGAAGACCTTCAATGTTACTATGGACGAGATCACCTATACCTACAGCGACGTTACTATTCTCTGGAAGGTAGAGGGTGACTGCGAGCCTATTGCAACCTTCGAGTACGCTCCCTATGCTGATATTGAGGATGACAGCAAGGAGGTTTCTCCCAGCAGCTGCTACAGCTCCGCTATAAAGGTAGACCTTAAGGATAAGGCTCTCACCTACTACGTATATCCTGTATACGCTATCAATACTCCCGCATACGAGGAGATCACCGCTTACCAGCTTCTCTACTATGTATACGGCAATTCTCTTACCGCTAAGTCCTTTGATATTCTTGAGGATAAAACCTTTAAGAACGGCGAGGAGAGCATAGACGATCTTCTTGCTGATATTGCAGACATCTACGATACCAATAAGGAGAACAACGAGTTCTACGGCGAGGATACCGATCTTAAGAAGCTCCTTGACGCTTACAACGAGGCGGTTGAGGATGGCGGAGACAGTCCTACAACTGATCAGAAGACCGCTATTAACGAAGCTAAAGAGGCTCTTGCGGACGCTCAGACCGAGCTTCTCAAGGGTGTTATTGCTAAGATCGCTGCCGCAACCAGCGGTGATAAGAACCTTGGTACCGAGATCTGTAACGAGTACTTTAACGATACCTTCTACTCTCTCAAGACCACTTACGACAGCGAGATCGTAGAGAACGTTCAGAAGGCAGTTTGGAAGCTTATCGATGAGTCCGTAACTGTTATCTCCTATCCCGAGGATCTCCTTAAGGAGTACTGCGACCACATCTACGAGACCTACGAGTACGAGTTCTACAAGGGCGACTTTGATACTGACAGCTCTAACCGTGACGAGTACGGCACTCTTCAGAACTATCTTGAGACTACTCTTTCGGTAGTCGGCAAGGATAAGATCAATGAGGCTATTGAGAAGGAAGCTAAGGAAGCGCTCGAGCCCATAATCAAGATCTTCCTTGTTGCTCAGATGTGTAAGGATGAGGCTGTTGCGGCTCTCTCCGGTGAAAACGGCTACGTTGAGCTTGACATCAAGGGCGGCGTTTACGAGGTAGACGAAGATTCCGTCAGAGAGCTTTACGGCGATATGGCTGACGAGAAGATCGCTGAGCTTGAGGAGACCGCTAAGGAGAACATTGAGTCCGCTCGCGCTGACGCAGATAAGTTCCTTGTTGATGACGACTACATGAAGGATTACAAGAAGGAAGTTGGTTCTACCTACTATAAGCAGCTTTGCGAAGATTACGGCGAGATCAACCTTCGTATGACCTTCCAGGTTAACAGACTCTTCTACTACCTTACCAGTGCAAACGTTCAGTTTAATGAGACTGAGGGTGTAAGCGAGTACAAGTACACCGACGACGGTTGCTTCATTGACTTCAGAACCGTTAAGTACACTATCGCTGCCGAGGAAACCGACGCGGAGTAATAGACACTACCCGTCCTGAAAGGACTAAAAGAGAACGGACGAATACACTTCGTCCGTTTTCTTGTAACTACAGAAAAAAGAAAGGGCCTTTTAGCTTATGAAAAAGGTTCAGCTTTATACCGACGGCGCCTGCAGGGGTAATCCCGGCAAGGGCGGTTGGGGAGCCATACTCGTCTACGGCGTTTACGAAAAGGAACTGTCCGGCGGCGAGAGGGAAACTACAAATAACCGTATGGAGCTTACCGCAGCGATAAAGGGTCTTTCCGCGCTTAAGGAGCCCTGTGAGGTAACGCTATATTCGGATTCAAAATATATTGTTGACGCATATCTTAACGGCTGGGTGGACTCCTGGCAGGCTGCAGGCTGGCGCCGTGGCCGTGAGGCGCTTAAGAATCCCGACCTTTGGGAAAGACTTTATGCTCTTACCAATATACACAAGGTCAGCTTTGTGTGGGTAAAGGGACATAACGGTCACGATTATAACGAAAGATGCGACAGACTGGCTACCGCCTTTGCCGACTCCTTCGTCTGATTATATTAATATATTAATAATGAAAGGTTTTTACCGCAATGAGTGAAAACGTAAAGAAGATCACTAAAGAAAACGAAGAGGGCAAGAAGAGAATTTCCGAAAAGAATCTTGCCATTATAATTACAGCGGCTCTGCTTGCCGCTGTGCTTGTTGCTGCTGCCGTTGTAATGATCATCCGGGCGGTACAAAAGGACTATGGATTTGATTATCTTAAGTCCGATCTTGATAAGTATGTTGAGTTTGACGGAAGCTATAAGGACTTTAAGATTGAGATCGACATTGCAAGACCCCACGAGATCGATGCAGACGTTACCGTACTTAATCTTATCTACTCCGACAGAGAGCTTAACGAGAAGTATGCAGGCTCTACCATCACCTCTGCCTATACCATCAGCGCAGGCGATACCGTAAATATCTGGTACCGTGGCTATCTGCTTGATGAGGAGGGGAAGGAGATCACCGTTGACGGTATGTGCAACTTCGACGATGCAGGCACCTATGCGCTCAATATCGGCTCCAACAGCTTCGTTCCCGGCTTCGAGCTTGGACTTGTAGGTCTTAACACAGGCGATTATTCCAAGTTTGAGAAGATCATTGACGGTGAGATTACCGAGGATCAGATCGCTTACGTCAGCTATTCCGTAAGCTCCGAGACCGGTGATGAGGATACTCAGAAATTCGAGTACGTAAGAATGGATCTTTCCACCGATCTTGACGCTATCTACGGCGTTGGCTTCAAGGAGACGCTCCTTGCGTTAGACTTCGGCGACAAGAAGGACGCTATCGTTGTTCTTAACGGCGAGAACGTTGTCTACTCCGATATTACCATCAACTTCGCTACCGAGTGCGAGACCAATCCTATGGTGATCGAGTGCTACTTCCCCTACGACTACTCCAAGACCGATCTTCGTAACGAGACCGCATACTTCGAGGTTTACGTTGAGGGAATCATTGACTACATTTGCCCTGAATTCACCGACGAATACATCACCAAGAAGATCGAGGATGAGGAGATCGCTCTTACTTTCGAGAAGCTTAACGAGTACGAGGGCGATACCCTTGTTGACAAATATTATGACTTTGTAAACAAGACCCTTGACGAGATCTATGAGGCCACCTATCTCTCTCTTGTTGAGGATGCCGTTTGGAATTACTACGACGAGATCTCCAACAGTAAGAAATATCCCGGCTACATTGTTGACGAGATATACGAGAGCTTTATAGACGAGCTCAGAATGCAGTACATTATCTCCGGCGGACAGGTTTACAGCAGCTCTGCCAACAGTTACACCACCTACGATACCCTTGAGACCTACATTCCCGCATACCTGGGTCTTTCCTCCACTCAGAATTGGCAGGAGTACATCACCGCTCTCGCCGAGGATAACACCAGAGAGAGACTTGTAATGTTCTATATTATGAGAGAAGAAAACCTTCTTCCTAACGATGAAAGACTTGCTGAGGAAATCGAGAAGATCCGTCAGGAATATCTTGACGAATATATCGCTCAGTATATGGATTACGAGGGCAAGGAGAAAGACGACTACTCCGATGAGGAGTATAAGGAGCTTGTTGAGAATTGCAAGGGCGAGTTGTTCAGCTACTATGATGAAGATTATTTCACTATGCGCGCGTATACGAGCATTTTCTCCGAAATTATCGTTGATTGGCCCGACCTTAAGGTAAGCACTCTTAACGACAGACGCGCATATCCTCTTGATAAGTAATTTTTATAAAAGAAAAGAAGGCGGGGAATCCTGCCTTCTTTTTATGTTCAGCTCTGCTTCCAGATACGGAGCATGCTCTGCTTGTGATACTGTCTCGGGTCGGAATAGCCCTGCTCATAGGCTTTCTTGTAGAATCGAAGCGCTGTCTTTCTGTCCGGCTCGGTGGTGATACCGAACTCATAAAGGCAGCCTATGGAATAGGTGGCCTCGCCAAGTCCCAGCTGCATACATACCTCAAGCATGCTGCGTGCTACGTCGTATTTTCTCTGATAGTAAAGTCTTGTTGCGGTGGAGTAGAGCGATCGGATCATATGACGCTTTTTGTTTTCGTAGATCCTGAACAGCTCTCTGTCTGCCGAGTGGGAGCCCATTTCTCTCGCCACCGACAGAAGCTCGGACGCCTTATCAAAGTTAAATGCTGTGCCGATTCCTCTCGCATAGCATCTGCCCAGACTCTCAATAGCCCTTTTATCGCCCGCTTCATATGCCGCCTTGTAGTGATTGAAGGCTGCCTTGCGGTCGATCTTAGTGCCGATACCTCTTTCGTAATACCAGCCGATCCTTGCGTGTGCGGGCAGATAGCCTGCCTCGACCGACCTCTTGAAGAGGAGAAATGCCTCATCGGGAGCGCTACGCTCCAGCCTTGTGGCGTCTATGTAAAATCTCTCACGCTCCTCGTGCATCATGCTGAGCTTTCTCTGACAGCCGAAGCTGCCTGCCTCCGCGCCCTTCTCGTAAAGCGAGAGCGCGAGAGCATAATCAGGCTCGGTGATGACGCCGTGGTGGAAAATGTCGCCAAGGCTTTCGTACTCACCCTCGCCGCCCAGCGAGGCAGCCTGCCTGTAATAGTGAACAGCCTTGCGATTGTCCGTCTCCACGTACTCTCCGCCGGCATAAAGATCGCCAAGAAGCTTGGAGCCGATCACCGAGCCATCACGGACCGCATCCTCAAGCATGGAGATACCTAGTTCAACGTTCTGTTGGAACTCGATGCCTTCAATGTGAAGCAGGGCGAGGAAAACGCCCGAATTCTTAGTTCCGTTCTCTGCGTAAAGCTGACAGAGAGAAAGGAGAACCTTGTTAAAGCCCTGTTTTTTAGCCGCGGCGATAAGCTTTTCTATAATTCTGTTCTTTTCTGTAAATCTGGGAAGCTCCGGTCTTATCGCTCTGCCCGCAACCGCCTGAAGTCTGCGTTGAAGCTTCAGCGCATGAAGAGGAACGCGGTCGATGCGCTCCATATACCACTTCGCCATTCTCTCATCCTGCTCAACACCGTCACCGTAGAGGTGGCGTCTTGCCATTTCGATTATGGCGTCGGTATCCTCCTCCTCGGCTATCTGCGAGCAATAATACGCCGCAGTGCCTCTCTCCTTATAACGTGAGTAGAGAGCAAAGGCATCCGGGTATGCCTCCTTACAGCCCATAAGAGCCGAATAAGCAAGCCAGAAATCAGCAAGCGAATCGTTGCCGACCAGCGTGCGTGAGTGCTTGTATGCGGAATATGCATCGCCCTTAACGGCCGCAGAGGCATAGTACTGTACTGCCGCCTCGTAATCTCTGGGCAGCAGAATACCGCGCTCCAGAACGAGAGCCAGCTCTCTTTCACCCTCTCTGTTACCAACCGAAGCCAAAAGCTTGTAAATATTTACCGCACGGATAAAGTCGTTTCTGTCAAGAAGTCTCTCCGCCTCTGTCATAAGCTCGGAGCATTCGCTCTCGGTAAGCTCATATATGGTGGAGCACTCGGGACAGACCGTATCGTATCTCGGGTTTCGGTATCCGCATTTTTTGCATCTGATCATTGTGTAGGTCCTTTCCTTGAATCGCCTTGACGATCCAATATTAACCGCCTTTTTCTATTTTTATTTTACAACATTATTGAAGTTTTGTCAATGATATAAATAATTTTTACTCCTGCGGTTAAAATATAATTAACTCACAAAAAGGAGAAAAAGAATGTTTAATAACAAAAAAGGACGAATGGTGCGACATCCTTACGTAGCTCTTGCGATCATAGGTCTTGCAACAGCGGGCGCTGTGACTATCGGCAATAAGGTAAAGGGCTTTTTCGCAGATAAAATGCCGAGTGTCAAGAGTATGATGAATGATATGAAGCACACCCTCTGATTTTTATATTTTTGATCTCAAGATACGACAAAACAAAATAATAAAAGCTCCCGAAAAAAGCGGGAGCTTTTATGCTGAAATGCTAATAATGATTTACAAAAACTCATATTAAAGGTGCAGAACTCTGTCCTTTATCTCACTTGTTCTGCCCTGGTTCCAATACTGTGTGCCGATATATCCGCAGGTTCGTCTTGCCACGTTCATCCTGCTCTGATCACGGCAGCCGCAGTTGGGACACTCCCAGATAAGCTTGCCGTTTTCCTCGACTATGCCGATCTCACCGTCAAAGCCGCACATCTGACAGTAGTCGCTCTTGGTATTAAGCTCGGCGTACATAATGTGATCGTAGATGTATCGCATAACATCAAGCACAGCCTCGATATTGGACTGCATATCGGGAACCTCAACGTAGGATATTGCTCCTCCGGGAGAGAGTGCCTGGAACTTCGCCTCAAGCGAGAGCTTTTCGAAGGCGTCTATCTCCTCGGTCACGTGCACGTGGTAGGAATTGGTGATATAGCTTCTGTCGGTTATGCCCTTGACGATGCCGAAGCGGTTCTGCAGACATTTTGCAAACTTGTAGGTCGTGCTTTCAAGGGGTGTGCCGTAGAGTGAGTAGTCGATATTTTCCTCGGCCTTCCACCTTGCAGTATAGGAATTGAGTATTTTCATTATCTCAAGACCCAGCGCCTCGCCCTCGGGTTCGGTAAGCTTCTTGCCCGAGAGAGCAAGCACACATTCCCAAAGACCCGCATAGCCGAGAGAAAGGGTGGAGTAGCCGCCGTAGAGATATTCGTCTATCCTCTCGCCCGGCTTAAGTCTTGTGAGAGCGCCGTACTGCCAGAGTATGGGAGCGGCATCCGAGGGGGTTCCGAGAAGCCTTTCGTGACGGCAGCGGAGCGCCCTGTGACAAAGCTCCATTCGCTCGTCAAAGATCTTTCTGAATCTGTCCATATCGCCCTCGGCGGAAAGACCTATATCGACCAGGTTAACGGTAACCACGCCCTGATTGAAGCGGCCGTAGTACTTGGGGTTTCCGTTCTTGTCAAGATAGGGGGTGAGGAAGGAGCGGCAGCCCATACAGGTATAGCACTGTCCGTCTCCGTTCTTGTCTATCTTGTTCTGAAGCATAATTTTCTCGGATATGTAGTCGGGAACCATACGCTTTGCGGTGCATTTTGCCGCAAGACGGGTGAGGTGATAGAATCTCGAGCCCTCGTTTACGTTATCCTCCTCGAGCACGTAGATAAGCTTAGGGAATGCGGGGGTTATCCATACGCCCGCCTCGTTCTTGACACCCTGGATGCGCTGCTTAAGCACCTCCTCGATAATAAGCGCAAGGTCGGACTTCGTCTGCTCGTCCTTCGCCTCGCCGAGATACATAAACACGGTGATAAAGGGCGCCTGCCCGTTGGTGGTAAGCAGGGTAACCACCTGATACTGAATACACTGAACGCCACGGTTTATCTCCTCACGGAGTCTTTGCTCTGTGATGGAATCTATCTGCTTTTCGTTAAATTCAACGCCCGCTTCGGTAAGCTCCTCAATAACTCTCGCTCTGATCTTTCTTCTGCTGACGTCAACGAAGGGAGCAAGGTGGGTAAGGCTTATAGACTGTCCGCCGTACTGATTTGACGCAACCTGCGCAATGATCTGCGTCGCAATGTTGCAGGCGGTGGCAAAGCTTCTCGGCTTTTCAATAAGCGTTCCGCTGATAACCGTACCGTTCTGAAGCATATCCTCTAGGTTGACAAGATCGCAGTTGTGCATGTGCTGTGCGAAATAATCTGCATCGTGGAAGTGAATAATACCCTCCTCGTGAGCCTTGACAATATCGGGGGGCAGAAGTATTCTGCGTGTCAGATCCTTTGACACCTCGCCCGCCATATAGTCACGCTGAATGGAGTTAACGGTGGGATTTTTATTAGAGTTTTCGGTCTTTATATCCTCGTTTGAGCGCTCGATAAGCGACATAATGCGCTCGTCGGTGGTGTTGGATTTACGTACCAGCTCACGGGTGTAGCGATAGGTGATATAGGTCTTTGCAAGGGTGAATGCGCCAAGCGACATTATCTCCCTCTCAACCATATCCTGTATTTCCTCAACCTCGGTCGCTCTGCCAAGACGCTCGCACCTTGAGGCAACGCTGTCGGTTATGGCTTGTATTTGCTCGCAGCTTATGCGGTGAACAGGCTCAACGGCCTCGTTTGCCTTGCACACTGCGGCGTATATCTTGCTCTTGTCAAAGAGAGCCTCGGCTCCGTTTCTCTTGATTATTTTCATAAGACTTGTCCTTATATTTATTTTCTGTGAATATATTATATCATAGATTACTTTCTTGTCAATAAGCTTTTGGAGGAAAAATTATGAATATATCTTCGCTTATAGGAAAAACCAAAACACTGCGGTTTCGAAAAATCGAAGAGCGTCTTGGACTTCGGTCGTGCATTTTTGCAAAGCTTGAGAGCTTAAATCCCTCGGGATCGGTAAAGGACAGGGCGGCGCTTTTTATGATAAAGTCAGCTCTCTGCGAGGGGCTGATAGATGAAAAAAGCAGAGTGATCGAGGCGACAAGCGGAAATACGGGTATCTCTCTTGCCATGCTGTCGGCGATCTTCGGCTACTCTGCGCTTATAGTTATGCCCGAGAATATGTCAAGGGAGAGACAGGCTTTGATAAAGTCCTATGGCGGTGAGGTAATTCTCACCCCTGCGGAAAAGGGTATGGCAGGCGCCGTAGAGAGGGCGGAGCAGCTGGCACTTGATACAAAGGGCAGCTATATGCCGAGGCAATTTTCAAACAGAAATAATATGCTGGCTCATTACAAGACCACGGGTCCCGAAATATATTCTGATATGGGTGGATTGGTGGATATTTTCATCTGCGGAGTGGGTACAGGCGGAACATTTAGCGGAGTGGGAAAGTGCTTAAAGGAAAAAATACCGTCGGTAAGGCTTATCGGTGTCGAGCCCTCCGAGTCAGCGGTGCTGTCGGGAGGTGTGGCTGGAAGTCATGGGATACAGGGTATTGGCGCAGGCTTTGTGCCCCCGCTTCTCGACCTCTCTCTTTTGGATGAGGTTGTGACTGTGTCAACCGAGGAGGCAATGTTCTGCGCAAGGCTGCTTTCCCGCGCCGAAGGAATTTTCTCGGGGATCTCCTCGGGAGCTGTGCTTTCTGCGGCAATTTCGGTAGCAAAAAGAGAGGGGATTCAAGACAAAAATATAGTTATCCTCCTTCCCGATGGAGGCGAAAAATACATGTCGGCTTTTGGTGACTAACGTACAATAAGATCACGAATTGTTGACATAGCAGAAAAAATATGGTATAATTAAGCTGCATTTTGCAGAAGGAGAAAAAATATGAATTTTAAAATCGTATCCGACTCATCCTCCGATATTAAGGAGCTGTCGGGAATTGACTTTGAAAGCGCTCCGCTTAAGATCATCACCTCCGAGAGGGAGTATGTCGACGACAAAAGCCTTGACGTTGTAGGTATGCTCTCAGACTTAAAAAAATACAAGGGTAAATCCCGCACGTCCTGTCCTAATTCCGAGGAATTTCTTTTGGCATTCGGTGAATGTGAAAATGTTTTCTGCATCACCATCACCAGCAATCTTTCCGGCAGCTTCAATGCGGCGTCGGTGGCGGCAAAGACCTATCTTGCAGATCATCCCGACAGGCGTGTTCACGTGATCGACAGCCTTTCCACAGGCCCAGAAAGCGCTCTTGTTATTGAAAGACTTCGTGATCTGATCCTTGAGGGCAAGGATTTTGACACCGTAAAGGCCGAGATCACCGACTACAATCTGAATCACACAAGGCTTCTGTTTGCTCTTGAGTCAATGCACAATCTTGCTAACAACGGCAGAGTAAGTCCCATAGTTGCCAAGATGGCAGGACTTCTTGGCATACGTGCCATCGGCAGAGCAAGTGACGTGGGAACGCTTGAGATGATATGTAAGTCGAGAGGCCCCGAGGCTAGCGCAAGAGATGTTCTTGCCAATATGATAGGCGACGGATATAAGGGTGGCAGAGTGAAGATCCACCACGCAAACAATCTTCCTGCGGCGGAGCTGCTGATCTCAAAGATAAAAGAGGCCTACCCCGAGGCAAAAATTGACCTGGGAATGGCAGGCGGATTATGCTCGTTCTACGCAGAGCAGGGCGGTTTGCTTGTAGGCTTTGAGATCTAAAAAGTAAATAAAACATTACATAAAACACCATTTTCCAAGGAATTTGGTGTTTTTTCTTTGCTTTTGCGATACAAAAAACGTTTTGTTTTTCTACCCTTCTTCCCGTGACCTTCTTCCTGTGATTGATTTTTTTGTTGCTTTTTTCTTTTATATATGATAAAATGAAATGTTAATAAATTTTCAGAGGACAAAAATGAAGCTTAAGAACTTTTTTAAGAATTACATAGGTGACAGGGCCTTTTACAAGGGTGTGCTTGCCATTACAATACCTATGATAATCCAGAACACCGTTACAAATCTCGTTAACCTACTTGACAACCTTATGGTAAGCTGGGTGGGTACCGAGCAGATGTCGGGCGTTTCGATCGTTAACCAATTCGTTTTCGTATTTAACCTTGCCATATTTGGCGCAGTATCTGCTGCAGGTATTTTCACTGCGCAGTTTAACGGTCGTGGAGATACCGACGGCGTGCGAAATACTATGCGAATCAAGCTTATCAGCACCCTGATAATCGGTATTCTGGGTGTCGTTATCCTTTGCACCCTTCAGGATGGGTTGATTAACAGCTTTATTCACGAGGGGGAGGGAGAGAAGGAGCTGGACCTTCAGCTGGTTTTTGACTCGGCAAAGAGCTATATTGCATATATTGTAATCGGGCTTATTCCGTTTGCTTTGTCGCAGGCGTATGCTTCGACTCTTCGTGAGACGGGTCAGACCGTCGTTCCTATGATTGCCAGTGCGGTATCAATTATTACCAACCTCATATTTAACACTCTTCTTATATTTGGCTTACTCGGATTCCCTGCGCTCGGTGTTGCGGGTGCGGCGATAGCAACGGCTCTGTCGAGGTTTATTGAGCTTTTTATTCTTGTATTTTGGACACACAAAAACAAAGAGAAATGTCCGTTTATTACAGGATTGTTCAGTAATTTCCACATTCCCGGGGCGCTTATCAAGCAGGTTGTCATCAAGGGCGCGCCCATTCTTACCAACGAGCTGCTCTGGTCCTTGTCAATTACCGTAACAAATATGTTTTACTCTAAGCTTGGACCTGAGGTTCTTCCTGCAATGAATATTTCCTTCAATCTGCAGAATCTTCTCAGCGTAGCCTACTTTGCTTTAAGCTCCTCCATTGCTATAATCGTCGGAAATTTGCTTGGAGCAGGCAAGCTTGATGAGGCGAAGCAGACCGACAAAAAGCTTCTCGCCTTTGCGGTGTTTATGGGCTTTATTATGATGGGCATTCAGCTTGCACTCTCGCCTGTGTTCCCGAGAATCTATACCGACGTTGAGTCTGTTATAGATATTGCCAGCTATAACATGGTTTGCTTTGGCTTTACCATGCCTCTTGCCGCATTGGCTACCGCAACCTATTATACCATCCGTTCGGGTGGTCGTGTGTTTATTACCATGCTATTCGACAGCGTGTACGCCTGGGTCATCGTTATACCTACATTGGCAGCTCTCGTCAGCTTCACCGACCTCTCCTTCTACACTCTTCTGCCTATCATTCTGATAGTGGAGAATCTGAAGATTGTTCCCGGACTTATCCTCGTAAACAAAGGAATATGGGTAAGACAGCTTAAGGTTGAGTAGTATTAAATAAAAATTTATTATATAACCGTTATTTGTTCATATTTTTTGGCTATAATTATTCCAAATAACTAAAGAAGGATCAAAAACAATGCTTGAATTACGCAATATAACGAAGGACTACATAACCTCGTCGGAGACGGTCAACGCTCTGCGTGGCGTGGATATTACCTTCCGTGACAAAGAATTCGTTTCCATTCTCGGTCCCTCCGGCTGCGGAAAGACTACGCTTCTTAACATCATAGGCGGTCTTGACAGATACACCTCGGGCGATCTTATTATCAACGGAAAGAGCACAAAGCTCTACCGTGACAGAGATTGGGACGTATACAGAAACCACCGCATAGGCTTTATTTTCCAGAGCTACAACCTTATTCCTCACCAGACCGTGCTTGGCAACGTGGAGCTCGCTCTTACCATTGCGGGTATTGATAAGGAGGA
>CAZUJY010000006.1:0-29495 GCA_964620565.1 uncultured Ruminococcus sp.
GTCTTATGGATACGGATTGCACAGAGAGCCGTCGGTTGCTGAAAGCACGGAGAATTCGCCCATAAGGTACCAGCTATGCGGAGTAAATTCGGAATTCGGAATTCGGAATTATTAGTGCGAACATTGCTTCTCGCTTTAAAACACTTCGGAAATTTAATACTAATGAGTTAAACGCTCGGGTGGAACCGTGCGGGACTAAAAAAATTCGAAATTTGGAATTCGAAATTCGAAATTATTTTTTAAATGATGTCCTCACCCCGAAAGCAAGTTTTGTATTTGCTTTTGGAGTGGGGCTGTTTTATTAATTCGAAATTAGGAATTCGAAATTCGAAATTATTTGTAGTGGAGAAAACCATGAGCTATAATGCGATTGTTGATAAAAGCTTCAAGTTTGCGATAAGAATTGTCAATTTACGCAAGTATTTGATGGACAGCAAGAAGGAATTTGTTATGTCCAAGCGACTGCTTCGCTGTGGCACGAGCATTGGCGCAAATGTTGCAGAGGCAGAAAAAGCACAAAGCACTGCTGATTTTTACACTAAGCTCACTATTGCGTTAAAAGAAGCTAACGAGACGCATTATTGGTTAAGGCTGTTAAATGCTACCGAGTTTCTAAGCAATGACGAATTCAAAAGTATAGATGCGGAGGCAACCGAATTAATTGCGTTGCTTGTTTCGATAACAAAATCATTAAAAGATCAAATTTAAAATTCACATACATTTCGAATTTCGAATTCCGAATTTCGAATTAAACGGAGGAAAAAACATGGCAAAGATTGTATTTTCAACAGGAGAGGTATACAGTGGCGAAGCAGTCTCTGTATACGAAGCCGCAAAAAATGTTTTTGGCGGAGTTTCAAGAGACGTTCTTGCTGCGCTGGTTAACGGCGAGGCAAAGGAGCTGTCTACAGTAATTGAGGGCGAGGCTGAGGTTAAGCTGCTTACCTTCAAGGACAAGGAAGGCAAGGAGATCTTCAGACACACCGCAGCTCACGTTATGGCGCAGGCGGTTAAGCGTCTGTACCCCCATACCAAGCAGACCATCGGTCCTGCAACCGAGACAGGTTATTTCCAGGACTTTGACGCGGAGATATCCTTCACTCCCGATACTCTTAAGAATATCGAGGCTGAGATGAAGAAGATCGTTAAGGAAAATCTGCTTATTACAAGAAAGGTTGTCACCAAGGAGGAAGGCATTGCGCTCTTCAAGAGCCTTGACGAGCCCTACAAGGTTGAGAGAATTGAGGAGCTGCCCGATGATGCGGAGATCTCTATCTACACTCAGGGCGAATACACCGACCTTTGCGCAGGTCCTCATCTTCACTCCACCGGCGCCATCAAGGCATTCAAGCTGACTCAGTGCACAGGCGCCTACTACAAGGGCGATCAGAACAACAAGATGCTCCAGCGTGTTTACGGCATTGCATTCCCCTCAAAGGATGAGCTTAACGCATACGTTGCGCAGCAGGAGGAGGCTCTTAAGCGTGACCACAACAAAATCGGCCGTGAGCTTGAGTACTTCACCACCGTTGACGTTATCGGTCAGGGTCTTCCCGTTCTTCTTCCCAAGGGCGCAAGAACCATTCAGCGTCTTCAGAGATGGGTTGAGGACGTTGAGGAAAAGAGAGGCTATCTCCTCACCAAGACTCCCCTTATGGCAAAGAGAGAGCTTTACAAGATCTCCGGTCACTGGGATCACTATATTGACGGTATGTTCGTTCTCGGCGATCCTAATGACTACACCAAGGAGTGCTTCGCTCTCCGTCCTATGACCTGCCCCTTCCAGTATCAGGTATTCCTTAACAAAAAGCGCTCTTACAGAGAGCTTCCCATGCGTCTTGGCGAGACCTCTACCCTCTTCCGTAACGAGGATTCGGGCGAGATGCACGGCCTTATCAGAGTAAGACAGTTCACTATTTCCGAGGGTCACCTTATCCTTCGTCCCGAGCAGCTTGCCGAGGAGTTCAAGGGCTGTCTTGACCTTGCAAAGTACTGTCTTGAGACTCTCGGTCTGTGGGAGGACTGCTCCTTCCGCTTCTCCCAGTGGGATCCCAAGAGAACCGACAAGTACGAGGGCACACCCGAGCAGTGGAACGAGGCTCAGGCTATTATGGGCGAGCTTCTTGACACCTATCTCGGTCGTGAAAACTACGTTATCGGTATTGACGAGGCGGCATTCTACGGCCCCAAGCTTGACATTCAGATCAAGAACGTTTTCGGTAAGGAAGATACTATCGTAACTATTCAGGTTGATATGCTTCTGGCTAAGAAATTCGGCATGGAGTACGTTGACCGTGACAATACAATGAAGACCCCCTACATCATTCACAGAACGTCTATGGGCTGCTATGAGAGAACACTTGCGCTCATTCTTGAAAAGTATGCAGGCGCTCTTCCCGTTTGGCTTGCTCCCACTCAGGTTACCGTTATTCCCGTTGTTGCCGACTTCGCCGACTATGCGGCAGAGGTAACAAAGAAGATGCAGGCAGCAGGCATCCGTGCGGAGCTTGACGACAGAAACGAAAAGCTTGGCTACCGTATCCGTGAGGCGCAGCTCTCCAAGGTTCCCTATATGATCGTTGTAGGCGAGGACGAAATGGTAAGCGGCAGCGTAACCGTAAGAGCCCGTACCGAGGGTGAGGGCGGTAAGTTCACCGTTGACGACTTCATCGCAAAGGTAGTAGACGAGATCGAAACCAAGAAGCATTAATTCTTATTTGCTTACAAAACGCTAAAACAACAAATTCTGCCCGAAAAATTCTCTTATTTTGAGGTTTTTCGGGCGTTTTTGTTTGTTTTATTACATTTTGAGTTTTTTTAGCTTTGGGGTTGAAAAGTGATTATGTTTGTGATAAAATAGTGTAAAAGAATGTTAGCGAGGCGACAAAATGGACTTTTCAAAATACGGATATAAGCCTAAGGCAAGCTGTGACAGCTGCGAATTTTACGAATATGACGAGATGACCGACACCTACGGCTGCAACCTGTCGCTGGACGAGGATGAGATGGTTGAGTTTCTCGGTGGACGCACCCGTGAATGTCCCTATTACAGATATTACGACGAGTACAAAAGCGTTCACAAGCAGTTATAAATATAAAAAAGTGCGAGCACGGACAGACCGTATTCGCACTTTTTTTATTTTACTGCTCTACCATACAGAGGAAGAGCCAAGCGTTATCGGGATTTACGTTAATTCCCTCAAACAGATAGCCAAAGCTGTCGGAATCCCACCAGCCGTTGAACTCGCCGTGTACCATTAGCGCATTTGCAAATTCCTCGGTGAGCGGAACCACACCGTAGGTGGAATCGGTATAATCCATATAGGTCTTTACCATTTCATTATAACGGTACTTATTTACGAAATTGCCGTTTGCATCATATACGTATCCGCCGAAATTAGTTCCCACGTTGGCGTCAACGTGACCTGCAAGAAGCGCAAGCGAGCCGTTCAGAACAGGATTGAACTGGAAGCTCTCATCAATTCTTCCGTGGCCTGAGGCGGAGGTGATACGAATATATATAAGCTTGCCGTCGTTTGTGTAATAGTAGCCGTCAGCTCCGAGGCTTACGCTGAGAGTCTGACTTGCAATATCAACATCAACAAGGGTCTTGCCCGTTGTATCGCACTTTTCAAGGGTGGCGGTAGAGGTAACCTCAACCCACTCTGCATACATAGGATCAAAGGGCGCATCACCTATTCTCTCAATGGTGAAATCAACCTTTACGTTCTCGGATGTATCAATACCGAAAACGTAAGGAGTGGTATTGTCACGAATGATAAGCTCGAAGCTCTTTCCGTCGTACGCACCGTCGTCGCAATGCTCGGTCTGAACGAACATAGGGATTCCGTAATATCCGATCTTCACGGTCTCATCTGTCGAGCTGCCGGTGATTCTGTAAATGCCCGATCTCTGCGCATAGAAAACAAAGTAAGAGGTCTTGCCTTCCTCACAGGGAATGCTGTAATTTCCCTCCATAATTCCGCTAGCAAAGTGACCGTCGGCAATACTACCGAAGATCTCTATGCTGTTTGTTGCGTCACGGAGAACCAGCGAAAGATCGGTCTTCTCAGCAGTTAGATCAAACTCGCCGTCGGTGATAACCGCATTGCTGAAGCCCTGCTCCAGCTTAACCTTGTAGTTACCTTCAATCACATTCTTAAGAGACGCAATTCCGTTCTCGTCGGTAAATCTTGTCTTTTCCTCTCCATCGGGCGTGGTGAATACCACCTTAACGCTCTCCGTAGGACGTCCGAGAGGATCGGTTACCGTAACCGTATAATCGGTATATTCAGGCTCTTTGTCTGTATCATCTCCGCAGGATATCATCGCTGCAGCAAGAGTAAAAATCAGGAGAAAAAGAGCCAAAATGTTAACTATTCTTTTCATTTTCTTTCCCTTTTCAGAATTATTGCAAAAGCATCCGAGGTAAAGATACACCGGATGCTTTTGTATTTTTGCTTGCCGCATACGGCAATTTTCAGTTAATTATTTAGGGGTCGCCGCGTTGAAGTACTGGGTGTAGTAGCAAAGCTTTGCCCAAGAGTTTTCAACAGGAGTCTGGTTAGGCTCAACGCCGTTCATGAAGGTATACTTGTTCATGAGAAGCTGAAGAAGCTCCGCAAGCTCCTCGGTTACAACAGCGCAACCGATTCGCTCATCGCCCTCGGCAATATTCTCGGCAAGCTGCTCGTTGTAGCCGGCGGTAATAACATTTTCCGCATAGCTTCTTGCAAGAGCGGTGTAGTTCTTACCCTCACCGTGATAATCGCCGTCGGTAAGGTATGCGTTGTAAACCTCCTCAAGCTTATAGATCTCCGCGTATTCCTCGTAATCCTCGCCCCAATACTCACGGAGATAAGCATCGCACTTATCAACGTTGCCGCCATTGAGAGCAATATAGTTGAGTATCTGCTGATCGTTCTCGGTACGGCTGAAGTCAAAGGCGCCAAGCTCGATCATCTCTGTAAGCGTATGGCTGAAGAGAGGTGTCTTCATAGTGAAGTCTGCGTAAAGGATAGAGCCCTCACGTCCGTCGGTACGCTTTTCACGCCAGATGCCGTCGTTGCCAAGCTCAAGATCGATACCGCCACTAATAATGTAGTCGGTGATATCGCCGGATACGGACTCAAGCGTGGTGAAGAAGCCGGGAGATGCAAGACTGAATCTGTAATAGCCCTCGCCGCCGAGACGCTCTACTCTGTACTTGATAGTACCTACTCCGTATACGTCGTAATAAGCAATGTCGATATAATAGTCAACGCCTGCCTCAAGATATGCGATCATGTAGCAATTGTTGTTGTCGGTAATGTTGAATCTGTCTACGTTATCGTAGGTGAGCCAAGCCTCTCTCTGACCAAGATCGCCCTTAGTGAAGATCCATGCATTGCACTCTGCGTGTGTGTCGGTCTCCTCGTCATAGGTGTTGGACATAATAAGGTAGGTTCCGGAAACGGTAGGAGTAAATTTACCGAGAAGGCCTCTGGGCATAATTACTCTTTCGTAAGTAAAGGAGTTGGGGAAATCGTTTGTTCCCTGCTCGCTCTCGATTACTTCGTAAGCCGAGAAGAAGGAAAGTCCCTTGATAGGGTCCTCAAGCTGCTTGCCATCTGTACCGTAAGCATCATAGTAGCAGCAAAGACGCTTCCAATCATTCTCGTTTTTGCTGTCACCGAAGAAGTAAACGATCTTGTCAAGAAGCTCCTTAAGCTCGGGAGTTACAGAGCAAGCGCCGTAGATGGTGGAATTGGATGCGTAGTTGCAATATTCAACGATCTTGTCATACTCCTCTTCGCTGATCTTCTTATCGTTCACAAGCTCGGTAGCCATGTAATAAACGGTGTTATCCTCGCTGAATCTGGTGTAACCCATAAGATCGGCCAGAAGAATGGGGCCGTCGGGAGAGTCTACGTGAAGATAACCGTCTGTGCCGAGGTATACATCCACATAGTCCTTATACTCACTGTACTCATCGGGATTTGTAGCCGCGAAACGGATGATGTAGGTTTCTTCCTCGATCTCGTACTCGGTTACAACACGGAGATCCTTAAGATAAATTGTATCTGCGCCAACGTCGTCGCTGGAGTCCTTCATATATATAAGTCCAACCTCGTAAACGTCGGTCTCCTCGGCAACGAAGGCGTAACAGGTCTTCCACTCCTCGCTCTCGCCGGAGATAGTATAAATATCCTTGCCGTTTACAACAACGTAAAGCATATCCGCGCCAAGCTCGGTGGATGCGAAGTAGTCGAAGGCAAGGGCTTCGCCTGCCTCGAGAGGAATATCAAAGAGAAGCTGCGCATAGGAGCCCTCTTTGTAGGAGTTGCTGGGATAAATACAGTTGATAGTTTCGTCGCCATCGTCGATAACGCCGTTTATGAAGGGCCAGGAGTACTCGTCATCCTCATCATTACGGTACTCAACGTTAAGAGGCGCCTCGCCGTCCTTCTCGAATGCGTCTGCAATAACAGAGCTGTCGGGCTGCTCTATGTCAGGCTTTTCCTTAGGAACGATGTCGTCAAAGTCGTAAACAAGCTGCTGCTTGTAATCCTCTGCAGTGAAGAAGTCGAATACAACGTCAAACACTCTCTCACTGGTGATTGCGCCGGAGTGAATAAAGGTGATAACGCCGTATCTGTCGATCATAACAGATGTGGGATAGCCGGTTACACCGAATGCGGAGTAAAGGCCTGCGGTATCAAGAGCTACGTTAAAGGAAAGACCGTAGGATCTCTGGAAGCTCTCTACGTCGATCTGAGTGTCGCTTCCGATCTCGGGAGGATCAAGAGCTATAATGGCAATATCATCCTGATACTTCTCATAAGCCTCCTGCATAAGCGGGAACTCGGTAACGCACCAGGAGCATGAGGTATACCAGAAGTTGATAAGCACAGCTTCCTTCTCCTCAAGAACCTCGGAGAGAGTGAATACCCTATCCTCTGTTATCATATTGCCGTCCTTATCCTTAACGAGAATAGTGCTGTTGAAGGTAAAATCGTGGATAATGTCGCCTGTGGAGTAGCTTACACCAACAAGGCTGGAATCGGAAATAACCGAAGATGTAAGAGTGATATTAAGGTCATTGGAAACGAAGGGATAGAAGCTCTTCGCATCATAGCCCTCAGGAAGACCGAGATTGACCTTTGCGGCGTACTTGCCCTCGGGAAGATTAAAGGTAGCCTTACCCTCCGCATCGGTTGCCGCATAAGCGCCATCAATTATCTCTCCGATAGATCCGTCGATATATTCGTAAATATATACGGGATGGTTTGAAATAGGCATACCGCCCATCGTAACGATCTTAACGGTATAGGTCACGGTCTCTGTCCCGCCGCCGCCACCGTCGCCGCCGGGTCCGTCGTTACCACCCGGTCCATCGTTATTGTCACCGCAGGAGGTGAGGACGAACAGAACGGAGGAAAGCAGCATCAGTACCGCAAGGACTGAGGCGATTGCTTTATTCATCTTTTTCATTTATTTTCTCCTTACAAATAATAATCCGTCAATGGCTGCCGAAAAATGCCGACAGCATACATTTATATCATATCATGTTTTTGAAAGAAAATCAATAGAAAAATGCAAATTTATCCGTTCTGCGTTAAATATTTATACATTATTTACATTTAATTTTTGCATATTTTCGCTAAATCTCTTGCTTTTTTTCATCTTTTATGTTATCATATAAAATGCGCGCATAATAATTATTTTTATTTTGTATTGGTAATTATGTGTTGCAAAAAAGTCAGAAAGGCAAAAAAACACATGTCAAAGAAAAACAGAAGGATCCGTTTGCTGACGGGTGTGATCGCACTGGTCATGCTCATCTCTACCGTACTGTCGGTAACGATGACCGCAAGCGGAACAACTTATTACGGGTCGAGCCCGTCAATAAGTGACATCACAGGCTCCCTTGACGTGGGAACCGAAAATCTGATCGACAAAACGGTGATGTATAAGCTTCCCGACACTGTCGATTTGGAGGACGAGATCTCTATCATTATCAAGACTCAGTCCGCCACACTTCTTGATGCGTACGACAAATCAGGAAGCTCGCTTTCCTTCACCGAATACGTTCTCACCGAGGAGGCTGAGGGCGTACGTAAGGATATTCTCGCAGAATCCTCTGTCCTGCGTGAAAAGCTCGACGGCATAAGCTACACTCTCGGCGAAAGCTATAACGTAGTAATGTCCGGCTTTGAGATCACCATTAAGGCTGCGGATTTCGAGGACGTTTGCCAGGCTATGTCCGGAAATGCAACCGTTATCATCGGCGAGGTTTACGAGGCTGAGGAAACTCAGCTGGTTGAAAACAAGGTTAACGTTTATGACACCGGTATTTTCAGCAGCGAGAGCTTCAAGGAGCAGTACGGCTACGACGGCACGGGCATCGTTGTTGCGGTGCTTGATACCGGTCTTGACTACTACCACTCCGCATTCGCTGACAGCAACTATACCGCAGACAGAAGCAAGCTCGGTCTTACCTTTGATCAGGTTGCGGCTATTCTTGCCAACAACGATATGGCGGCAGAGCTCAAGGAAGCCGGTCTTACAGCCGAGGACGTTTACATAAGCGACAAGGTTCCCTTCGGCTTCGACTACGCGGACAACGATTCCGACGTATTCCCTCTCCTCTCCAACCACGGTACTCACGTTGCCGGTGTTATTGCGGGTAACTATCTGCCTTACATCGAGAGCGAGGATTATACAGGCGAGTTCGTTGGCGTAGCTCCCGGCGCGCAGATCGCAGCTATGAAGATATTCTCGGATACCGAGTCTACCTCTCACACCTCCTGGATCATTGCGGCTCTTGAGGACTGCGTTACTCTCGGCGTTGATGTTATCAATATGTCTATCGGTACTGCCTGCGGCTTCAGCCGTGAGACCGATAAGGAGGTTATCTCCGGTGTATACGACAGTATTCGTGAGAGAGGTATTTCTCTCGTAGTTGCCGCCTCCAATAGCTTCAACTCCGCATACTCCTCCGACAAGAACGGTAACCTTCCCCTTACCTCCAACCCCGATAGCTCTACCGTAGGCTCCCCCTCCACCTATCTCGGCGCTCTTTCCGTAGCGTCCATCGAGGGCGCTAAGACTCCCTACCTTACCTATAATGATACTATTATGTATTTCATCGAGTCCACCGACCGATTCTCTAAGGAGAAGGACTTCGTAGGTGAGCTTCTCGGCGAGAGCAATGACAGTATGGAAATAGAATACGTGCTTGTAGCAGGCGCGGGTAGAACCGCAGCCGACTATACGGGCATTGACGTTACCGGCAAGATCGCGCTTATCAAGCGTGGCTACAACACCTTCGAGGAAAAGGTAGCTCTCGCAAAGGAAATGGGCGCGGCAGGCGTTATTATTTATAACAACGTTTCGGGTGATATCAAGATGAACGTTGGTGAGACCAACATTCCCGTATGCTCTATTTCCCAGAACGACGGTGAGATGCTTGCGGCTGCCGGCAGCGGCAAGATCACTATCAGCCGTTCCCAGACCTCCGGTCCCTTCATTTCCGACTTCTCATCCTGGGGACCTACCCCCGACCTTAAGATAAAGCCCGAGATCACCGCGCACGGCGGCGCAATTCTCTCCTCGGTTCCCGGTGAGAGCTATGACAGAATTTCGGGTACCTCCATGGCGACCCCCAATATTTCGGGTGTTACCGCACTTCTCCGTGAGTTTGTTATCAACAAATTCGGCTATGATCCCGAGACAGAGGCTCTCAAGATCACCGAGACCGTAAACAGACTTATGATGTCTACTGCCGATATTATTATCGGTAAAAACGGATTGCCCTACTCCGTCAGAAAGCAGGGCGCAGGTCTTGCCAACCTTACTGACTCAGCTGCAACAAATGCTTATATACTGACTTACGACAATGATGGCTCTATAATGGATAAGCCTAAGCTCGAGCTTGGCGACGACGTTGAGAAGAAGGGCGTTTATACCCTTAACTTCGCCATCGTTAATTTCGGCTCGGATACGCTTTCCTACGATCTTTCGCTCTACGTTCTCACCGAGGGTGTGAGCGATACCAAGACCGCGCAGGGTGAAACCACGGTTACCGAGACCGCCTACGAGCTTAAGGGCGCAAAGGTGGATATTCTCTCCGTAACAGGCGGCGCTCAGAACGGAAACACCATCTCCGTCGAGGCGGGACAGACTGCCAATGTAAGCGTGAGGATCACTCTTACTCCCGAAAATAAGCAGTATCTTAACCAGAATTTCGAGAACGGTATGTACGTTGAGGGCTACGTTGTGCTTAACAATGCCGACGATACACAGGACCTTAACATTCCCTATCTTGCGTTCTACGGCGATTGGACAAAGGCTCCCCTCTTTGACCTTGATTACTTCGAGACCAATGCAGACGAGCTTGACGACTCTATCGATATGCTCGATAAGACTCTGCCCGACGCATACGCTTCCCGTCCCATAGGCGGCTCTACCGGTGACTACGTAAGCTATCTCGGCTCCTATTACTTCGAGCAGAATCCCCAGAACAAGCTTATCGCGGCTGACAGAAAGTACATCTCCCTCTCTAACCAGACAGGCAACAACGAGATCAACTCGCTCCGTTTCGTATGGGCAGGTATGCTGAGAAACGCGCAGCGTGTGGAGATCGTGATAACCGAGGACTCCACCGGCGAGGTGGTATTCACCACCACCGACTATGATATCAGAAAGTCCTACGGTGACGGCGGTCCTATCAGCCCCGCCAATATCGACATCGAGTTCAGCGCAATAGATATGAATCTTAAGAACAACACCAAGTACACCGTATCTATGAAGGGCTATCTCGATTACGGTGACGGCGGAAAGTATACAAATCTCAACAACGAGTTTGTATTCCCTATCACCACAGACTTCTCTGCCCCCGTACTCTCCGACTGTGAATTCTACACCGAGTACGACCGTTCCACCAAGAGCTACCGTCTCTTTGCAAGGATGGCTGTTTATGATAACCACTATGCAATGGCGCTTCAGGCAGGCTACGTTGGAACCGACGAGTCCGGCAACCCCATTTTCTATTCCTTCGATAAATACGCAACTCCTGTATACTCCGAGTATAACTCTACTACATACGTTGAGTACGAGCTTACCGATTATATCGACGATATAATCTCGGGCGCATATAACAAAAACACCTTTGTCATTGCGACGTACGACTACGCAATGAATTCCGCAACCTATGAGATCGCTTTGCCCGACAACTTCGAGTCCTTTGGCTTTGCAGCAGAGGATGGCAGCATCTCTAAGGAAATCTACATCACACTCAGCCCCAATGAGGTTTATAACCTCTCTCCCGTAGTATATCCCGCTACCGAGTGGGGCGAGCTTATCACCTACTCCAGCAATAACACAAAAGTTGTTAACGTAGTAAACAACCAGCTCGTTGCAGTTAAGAGCGGCGGTGCTAAGATCACCGCAAGAGCTCCCGACGGAGAGACGGCTACGATCTACGTAACAGTTCTTAAGGAAGGCGACGAGGGCTATCAGGAGTTTACCAAGCCTGTTGCCAAGGAATTCAAGCTTTCCGGCTTCTACGTAAACAAGGCGTTCTATATTCTTGACAACACACAGAGAGATATAGGAACCACGGACAGTGAAATGAAGTTCACCGACGGTGAATACGCGCTTTCTCTCTATCCCTCTGAGTCGGTAACGCTCCGCTACGAGCTTGACGCATACTTCCCCGACGCTACCGAGGTAGTATTCTCCTCCGGTAACGAGGAGATCGTTAAGGTCGACGCAAACGGAACCGTAACGGCAGTTGCGGAGGGTCTGGCTTCCATCAGCGCAAAGGTAATGATGGACGGCAAGAGCACCCTTTACTCCGTCAACGTTTCTGTAAACGTTAAGGAGCCCTTCATCACCTCCGGCCCCTCACTCACCAACTACTACGGCGCAGGTGACAGCAAGAATCACGTAAGCTTCCCCTCCACTCTGGCTATCACCGAGATCGGTCAGTTCGCATTCTCCAACTACGACTACGTAGCCAAGGATTCCAGCGACGAGATCTCCGACGAGGCTCCCGAAAGCATGAAGATTTGGTACATCGGTGACAGCACCATCAGATCTGTTGAGATCCCCGAGGGTGTTACCAGAATCGGACCTTACGCATTCGCTAATATGACCGCTCTCGAAAAGATCATTCTTCCCGAGAGCCTTGAGACCATTGACTACGGCGCATTCTACGGCTGTACCAATCTTAAGGTTGTCGAGGGTATCGAGAACGTTAAGTTCATTAACCAGTCAGCATTCCAGGGCTGCGCACTTACCGGCGAGATCAAGCTTGACAATGCGGTTGCTATCGCAGACTTTGCATTCTCCCAGTGCGCAGGTATTCAGAGCGTTAAGCTTCCCGCTACCCTTCAGTCCCTCGGTCAGTACGCATTCGGCGCTAACTCCGCACTGAAAAGCGTAGAGATCAAGGCTGAAAAGATCAAGCTGGGTCAGTACGCATTCACCAACTGCTCCTCCCTTGAGAGCATCTCCATCAACTCTGCGGTTATTCCCACCGGCGCATTCAACGAGTGTATCTCTCTTAAGACCGTTACTCTCGGCAAGGACGTATCGGTTATCGGGGAATACGCATTCAGAAATGCGGGAATCGAGAGATTTACCCTGGCAGAAGGCAATACAGCCTTCAAGGCGGTTGACGGCGGCAGATATCTTACCAATTCCGCAGGAACCGAGATCGCTCTCGTAGCTCCCACACTTACCGTTTTTACACTTGATAATTCAGCTATCGTATCGGTTGGCGTTGGCGCATTCTCCGGCAACGTTCATCTGGCAAGCGTTACAATTCCCTCGGTTACCCGTGTTGACGACTACGCATTCTCCGAGTGCAATAAGCTTCGTGAGGTAAACCTTGGCGATCTTGCCGAGATCGGCGCATATGCCTTTGAGAACACGGCGCTCAATACCTTCGAGTTCCGTGGCGACGTTAAGATCGGTGAGTACGCATTCTCCGGAAGCCAAATCACAAGCATCACTATCGGCGACGGCCTTACCGTTCCAAGCGGAGCCTTCGCCAACTGCACAAGACTTAACACAGTAGTAATCGGCGACAACGTTACCGTTGGCAGAAACGCATTCTACAACGATCAGTACCACGCAGAATCCTACAAGGTTGTACGTAAGGTTTACGACAGTTCGACCGGCAAGCAGGTCGAGCGTGAGTTGCCCGTTTACTACGTAGTTCTCGACGGCTCTATCACCTCGCTTACCATTGGTGACAACGTCGTTCTCGAGGATGGCGCATTCTACGGCGCATCCAACCTTGAGAGCGTTACCATCGGCGACGGCGCAAGGATCGGCGACCGCGCATTCTACAACTGCTCCTCCCTTAAGGATATCGACCTCAGCGGCGTTATCAGCATCGGCGACTACGCATTCTCCGGCGACGTTCACTACGAATACGCTGACGAGAACTATCAGAGCGTTGATATTACCGACAAGGGTGAGTACACCTACCGCTACTATGCTCCTGCTCTTACCGAGATCGATCTTGCATCTCTTGAGAGCATCGGAAGCTATGCATTCGCAATGTGTAAGAGCCTTGAGAGTGTTTCTCTCGGCGATAAGCTTACACGCATTGCAGACTGTTCATTCCAGTACTGCGACAAGCTCAGCGCTGTAAATCTTGACAAGGTGACCGAGGTTGGTAACTACGCATTCGCAGAGTGCGCGCTTAACTTCGCTTCCCTTGATGACGTACAGATCATCGGCGATTACTCCTTCTGCTACAACGCAGAGCTGCTCTACGTAGTACTTAAGGAGAGCAACGTTGTGATCGGCGAGGGCGCATTCTCCTACTGCGATAAACTTGCAAGCGTTAGAGGTGAGGAAAACGCCGCATATATCGGCGACTACGCATTTGCCTGCACCGCTATAACAGAGATCGACCTGTTTAACACCAGATACCTTGGCACTCACGCCTTCTATAAGGATGAGCCCACCGAATTTAACGTTATTCTCGGACAGTATATTGTTGATATGGGTGATAACCCCTTCGCAAACTGTATCGTCGATCCCTTCTCCTCCACCGTGACCGACAGCTTCCTCGGCGAGGATCACGTAAAGACCGTATATACCTTCGACTTAAACGACAGCATTAAGATCATTGACGGCTCTATTTACAGAGTGGTTCCCAAAGGACTTGAGCTTATCGCATGGATGGGCGACGACGTTGCTACCGTTGCAGATAATACCGTAAGGATCAGCGCAATGGCATTTGCGGGCAATGAAGTACGTCAGGTAGTTCTTCCCTCCACCGTTGCCGCTATCGGACATAAGGCATTCTACGGCTGTAACAGACTTATGTTCGTTTCCTTCGCAAGCTATGAGGCGCCCATCCTTGAGGAGGAATACGATAACGCGTACTATGAGTCCATGGAGCATATTCCCGCTATCGGCGACTATGACTTCATAGACTACTACAACAATCCCATTACCTATAAGGGTCAGGGCGTTATTCCCTTCTTCATGTGGAACGTTACCTCCCTGCCCGGCAACTTCTTCTACGGCGCTAACTTTATTGATTACGTTGGCAGTGTTGATCAGAAAATCACAATGATCCGTCCCTCTAACGGTAAGTATTACGATTCCTTTATCTGGAACCAGTACTTTAACTTCACCGTTTCGGGCGCTACTGCCGCAGATGAGATCACCCTCTCTGCGATCGAGACCATCAACGATCTTCCCACCAACACCAAGGAGATCACCTTAGCTCACAAGTCTATGGTTGATGCCGCAAGAGCCGCATACAACAAGATCGTAAGCGACGAGCAGCGTGCGCTTGTATCGGTTGACACTCTTTCGATCCTTACCAACGCAGAGCAAAGAATCGCCGACCTTGAGTTCCTCTCGGGGGGTAACGAAGAGGTAGATACTCCGATCGTTGATGACAAGACCGAGTCTGATCTTGTGCTTGTTATCGTTCTGACCGTGATCTTTGCAATAGTTGTTATTGCCTTTATCGTTGTTCTTATCATCTTTATCAAGCTTTTGAAGAACCATCCCGAGCTTCTCAAGAAGGAGGACAAAAAGGAAGAGCCCGAGCTTGATCCCGAGGTGATCAAGGCTAAACGAGAGGAGATCGCAAGATATGTGGCAGAGGCAAAGCCTACTCCCGCACCCAAGACTCCCAAGAAGCCTATTAACAGAGCTCCCGAGATCGACAAACTTATCAAGAAGTACAGAGAGGGCGGAAGCAAGATCAATCTTGCCGTTCTTATCGCCGCTATCGCAGGCGCTATCTTCCTTATCGCAGGAATCGTATGGGCTATCGCAAGCGGTAACAACGATTACTACTCCGACTTCAAGAAGGAGGGCTACACCGTAAAGGTTACCTACGATTCCAACGGCGGTACCTTCAAGGGTAGCGACTCCACTATCGTTGACCTCTTCAAGCCCGAGGATATGGGCGAGGACGGAATCAAGCTTCTCTCCCCCGAGGACGAAAGACGTGATAAGAACAATCCTCTTACCGTTACCAAGGCAGGCTACTTCCTTGCAGGCTGGTACAGAGAGATGTCGCTTATCGATCCCGATAACCCCGAGCTTGGCTACACCTACTCCGGTAAGTGGGACTTTGAGACCGACAGACTTACCGAAAACGAGATGACTCTCTATGCCGCATGGGTTCCCTACTATGAGTATGAGATCTATGCAAAGGATGAAAGCGGCGAGACCGTTCTCATCGCAACCGCATCCGCAATCAACCTCACTATTCCCGAATGGGCAGAGGGCGCAGTTACTCTTGATATGGATAACTTCCCTGTAAGAGAGGGCTACACTCTCGACAAGGTATACTACCTTGACGATATGACCGAGGTTGAGGGCATCCCCAACGAGGCAGGCACCAAGAAGTACATCAAAGGTGAGTGGGATACCGCAACCGCTACCTCCAAGACTCCTACCATCAAGCTCTTTACCACCTGGCAGGAGGGCGAGAGATACAGGATCTACTCCACCGAGGATCTGCGCAGATACGCAGACGCCGAGGGCTACTATGAGATCTACGCCGACCTTGACCTTGCAGGTCTTGAATGGCCCGGCGCATTCGGAAACAACAAGTTCACCGGCAAGATCTTCGGTAACGGTCACACAATAAGCAACGTTTCGATCGAGAGCACCTCGAGAAACAGACTTAACAACGGTCTGTTCTCCACCTTAGGTGAAACCGCTTATATTGAAAATCTCAGACTTGAGAATATCACACACACAATCAACCTTATGAGCGTTGCACCCGGCGCAAGCTTTGGTCTGCTTGCCGGCAGCGTTGCAGAGGGCGCAGAGTTCAAAAACGTTACCGTAAGCGGTAGACTTCTTATCGGCGACAGCTGCAGCGGACTTATAGGCAACACCGACTACACCATCGGCATTCTTGTCGGTGGAGGCGAGACAGAGGGCATCGAATATGATATCTCTGTTGAAAAGGCTAATTCGGGCAACAACTCATTCGGTATAGAGATCGACGGAGATGCAGTCTCCATTATCCCCGGCAACTAATTACGAAAGGAGCAGAAAATGAAAAAAAGAATAATTTCACTGATACTGTGTATCTCTATGATGCTCGGTATCGCATCTGCGCTTTCGAGCTGCTCGGGCAGTGGAGATCAGGCATTCGTTATTATGACGGAAAACCTGGACGGTCTCTTCAATCCCTTCTTCTCAACCAGCGCATCCGACGGTACGATCGTATCAATGACCCAGATCGGCATGCTTAGCTCCGACACCGACGAGAATGGCGACGCTCAAGTCGCCTTCGGTCCGGACTATGCGGTAGTTGTTCTGGACTACGAATCGTCCTACGACATTAATGAAAAAAGCGAAAACCCCGATAAGCAGGGTGTGACAACCTACACCTTTGTTATCAAGAACGGGCTTAAGTTCTCCGACGGCGAGGCTCTTACCATTGAGGACGTTCTCTTCAATCTGTACGTTTACCTCGACCCCGTTTACACAGGCTCGTCCACAATGTATTCCACCGATATTCAAGGCCTCTCCCAGTACAGAATCCAGCAGAACCTCTCCGGCGGTGTTAACGCCGACGAGCAGCTGACCGCACAGGCGAGAACCAAGGCATCTAACCGTATCACCGAGCTTATCAACCTGTTCAGACAGACTGCGCAGACCCCCTCGGGCAACTACTCCACCACAGAGGAGAAGATGAGAGCGGCTATCAATGCCTGGACCCTCAGTATCGGCTATAAGGAGGCAGTTTCCTCCGATCCCTCCGAGGTGACTAACGCGCAGCTTCTCGCCGACTACGAAAAGACCCTTGAGCTCTTCAAGAAGGAGCTTGAGAGCGACTACGAGGCGGCAAAGGAGGCTTACACCGACGAGCCCTACAAGAGCCACGGCTTTGACGAGATCACCTCCTTTATGTATATGGAGGGCTACGTTGACGTAGAGTTCGGCGAAAAGGACGGCAAGGCGAATGCAGACAAGTCTGTAATTCTCGAGGTCAGCCGTGACTACCCCTCTAACATCACCACCAAGGAGCAGGCGGTAAAGTACGTTTACGACTCCAAGATCAACTCCGAGCTTCACATTATTCTCTCCGCCTGGGCGACTGCGCAGGAGCTTCAGACCCTGTATATGGCGCAGGCGAAGGAGGTTATCCTTAAGGAGAATATGGCTGACGGCGAGCTTCTCTACCCCAACATCACAGGTATCGTATCTCTCGGTCACACCACCGACGTAGACAGCGTTACCATCGGTGAGACCACCTACACCGTAGCTCACGATCACAAGCCCGACGGAACTCCCTTAAACAACGACGAGTACGACGTGCTTCAGATCAAGATAAACGGTATCGACCCCAAGGCAGTATGGAACTTCTCCTTTGCGGTTGCTCCCCAGCACTACTACGCAGAGGGCTATGAGGTTGATATTGAGAACAACAACTTCGGTGTTGATTATGCAAGCTTCGACTACATGACCAACGTTATCCAGTCCCAGAGAAACGTTACCGTTCCTATGGGCGCGGGCGCTTATATGGCTACCGATAACACCGGTAAGGATGATCCCACCGGCACCGAGTTCTTCAGCAACAACGTAGTTTACTTCAAATCCAACCCCTACTTCGAGGAGAGCATGGAAGCAAGCCTTCCCTCCGACTCCGAGATAGACTATCACGTAAACATCGATAAGGTGCGTTACCAGATCGTTCCCGCAACAGACGCTATCACAATGCTTCAGTCGGGCACCGTTCACTACGTAACTCCTCAGCTTACCAAGGAAAATATGAGCACACTCAACAACCTTGAGTCCCGCGGCTTCAAGAAGATCTCGGTAAGCCAGCTCGGTTACGGTTACATCGGCATCAACGCATCCTATATTCCCAACATTTATCTGCGCCGCGCTATTATGGCGGCAATGGATACAAGCCTTGCGCTTCAGTACTATGACGCAGGTACCGCAGAGCAGATCTTCTGGCCTATGTCCACTGTAAGCTGGGCGTACCCGAAGGATGACAGCGGAAACAACGAGACCTATAACGGTCACACCTATCCCTACCTTAACTTCACAGAGGAAAAGGCTAAGGAAAACATTCTCTCTCTTATGGAGAACGCCTACAGCCACTCTATGGGTTACTCCGAAAACGATCTTAAGGTTACCTTCACCATTGCAGGCTCTAACCTTACAGACCACCCCACCTATCAGGTATTCCAGACCGCAGCAAAGCTCCTTAACGAGTGCGGCTGGGACGTTGAGGTTGTGGCAGACTCCCAGGCTCTGACCAAGCTTTCCACAGGATCGCTGGCAGTATGGGCGGCCGCGTGGGGTACAACGGTTGACCCCGATATGTATCAGGTATATCACAAGAACTCCAACGCATCCAGCGTAAAGGCATGGGGCTACAATGCAATCCTCTCCAACGACAGCTATTGGATGGAGCAGGACATTCTCGATCAGATGAGCGAGATCATTGACGATGCCCGTGAGACCGATGACCGTGCTGTCCGTACCGCTCTTTATGAGCAGGCTATGGGCTACGTTCTTGACCTGGCGGTTGAGCTTCCCGTATACCAGAGACAGCAGCTCTACGCATACAATGCAAATATTATCGATTCCGACTCGCTTCCCGAGGACATCAACCCCTACTCCTCTCCCCTTGACAGGCTCTGGGAGATTAAGTTCACCGAGAACGCAGGCGGTTCGGGTGCCGGCGGAAACGGCGGTATCATCGCAGGCAGCGTTGCCGGCGTGGCTGCAGTTGCAGCAGTAGTTACCGTATTCCTTCTTCCCGAGGAGAAGCGTCCCGCTATTCTCCGCAAGAAGTATCCTTACGTTATTCCCGTAGAGAATATCGACGAAGAGGATATGAAGGACTACGAAAGACTTTATAAAAACAAAAAGAAAAAAAGCTGATTGGAGGATGCTAGATGTTAAAATACATAGTTAAAAGACTTGCGCAGTCTATACTTATTCTTCTGGGCGTTTCTCTGATTATCTACGTTCTTATCAGATGTATGCCGGTTGACTTCGTTACACAGAAGCTTTCTTCTATAACCACCACCGGCGCTGAAACATCCCAGGAGCTTATTGATGCGATGCTCAAGCAGTACGGTCTTGACACCAATATCTTCGAGGGCTACCTTTCCTGGCTCGGCAAGCTTCTTAAGCTTGACTTCGGTAACAGCTTCAAGTACGGTATTCCCGTAATTGACGTTATCAAGGACCACATGGGCGTATCCTTCGCAGTTGCCGCTATCGCAACGATATTCGAGTTCCTTATCGCAATTCCCCTTGGCGTTACCGCCGCTACCCATCAGTACTCTGTACGTGACTATATCGTTACCGTGCTCGTAATGATCGGTATTTCCCTTCCCTCATTCTTCTTCGGTCAGCTGCTTAAGAATATCTTCGCAATTCAGCTGGAGTGGTTCCCTGCGTCGGGTCTTATCGACGCATCAAAGGACCTGTCGGGCTTTGCGCTGCTGATGGACCAGATGTGGCACTTGTTCATTCCTATTCTCACCGTTGTAATTCTCTCTATCGGTGGACGAATGAGAATGACACGTACGAATATGCTGGAGGTTCTTAACTCCGACTATATCCGTACCGCAAGAGCAAAGGGCCTTAAGGAGAAGGTAGTTATTTATAAGCATGCATTCAGAAACACCATGATCCCTCTCGTAACATCTCTCGCCGGACTTCTGCCCGGTCTGTTCTCGGGCGCGATCATCACAGAGCAGGTATTCGGTCTTCCCGGTATCGGTAACGTGGCATTTGACGCAATGCTGGTTGCAGACATTCCCTTCATAATGGGATACAATATGTTCCTCGCTCTACTCAGCGTTATCGGCGTTCTTCTCGCCGACCTTATGTACGCTGTGGTTGACCCGAGAGTTAAGCTTGGTTAAGGAGGTGCGGTATGGAAAACGAAAAGATCAATGCCCGGGTTGAAGAAACCACGGCTCCCGTAGAAGAAACCGTAACTCACGAGCAGACCCTGAAGCTGATGTCACCTATGCAGATGGTCATCAGACGATTCTTCCGCTCAAAGCTTAGTGTTGTCGGTCTTATAATGGTAATTTCACTCTTCCTATTCTGCTGGGTAGGTCCGCTGATCTACCGTGTATCTCCCACGGAGATAGACAAGAGCGGTAAGGTTGAGTACACCCAGAAGTGGAATGAATACACAGACGAGGACGGAAACGTTCACGGCTTCTGGCAGGTTATTGAAACCCAGCTTACCGACAATATGCTCTCCGCTCCCAGCGCCGATCACCCTCTTGGCACTGACAAAACGGGTAAGGACGTGCTGGCAAGACTGATGAACGGCGGTAAGATCTCGCTGAGTATCAGCTTTATGGCGGTATTTATCGTAACCTTCCTCGGTATTATCTTTGGCGGTATTGCCGGCTACTTCGGCGGCGCTGTTGATAATATCATAATGAGAATATGCGATATTCTTATGTGTCTGCCTGGCTTCCCCATATTGCTTATCGTCGGAACGATAATCGACGGTCTGCGCGAGAGCGGAATGACAATGTTCGACTATCAGTACAAGATCTATTGGCTGATGGGCTTCCTTACTCTTATCTCCTGGTCGGGTACCGCACGTCTTGTCCGCGGTCAGATCCTCTCTCTCAGAGAGCAGGAATACATGGTTGCGGCAGAGGCAATGGGCTACTCCACCTCGAGAAAGATATTCAAGCATCTTGTTCCTAACGTAATGCCTCAGCTTATCGTTTCTATGACCTTAAGCCTTGGCAGTATGATACTTTACGAGGCATCCCTTTCCTACCTCGGTCTTGGCGCTCCCGAGCAGTACGCCGCATGGGGTACTATGATCAACGCAGCGAAGGATCCCGATATTCTTGCAAACTATTTCAACGTATGGGGCCCGCCCGGTATCTGCATCATTATCGCAGTGCTTGGCTTTAACTTCATCGGCGACGGTCTCCGTGACGCCCTTGACCCCAAGATGAGGAGGTAATTATGAGCATCTTTAGTAAGAAAAATGAAAAAAGCTCTGACAATCATTACCTCTCCTCAAAGGAGATCAAGGAGATAGCCAAGGCAAATGCCAAGGTTATGAAGGAGCTTGAAAAGAAAAAGTACAGAAAGTGTGACGAGAGCGAATTCGTTACATCTATGGACGATGACAAAAACATCCTTGAGATTGAGGATCTGCACACCTACTTCTTTACCGATCAGGGTATCGTTAAGGCGGTAAACGGCGTTTCCTTCAATATTCCCAAGGGATCTACGGTTGGTATCGTTGGAGAGTCGGGCTGCGGTAAGTCTGTTACCAGCATGTCCATTATGCGACTTCTCCAGGGTCCCACCGGTCAGATCTACTCCGGCTCTATCCGCTTCAAGTCTGTTGACTACAAGCGTGACGAGCACGGAAATCCTATTCCTATCTACAAGAAAAAGCCTAACGGGAAGATCCTCTTCGAGGACGTGCTTGACAAGAAGGGCAACGTTGTCCTTAACAGAGACGGCACTCCCAAGAGAGCTCCCGTACAGGCAACCAATGAGTCGGGCGCCCTGCTCTATGCCACCGAGGAAAAGGTGTATGATATTGCAGAGATGCCTATGAGCGAGATCCACAGACTCAGGGGACGTCAGATCTCTATGATCTTCCAGGAGCCTATGACCTCGCTTAACCCCGTATTTACTATCGGTAATCAGCTTGATGAGGTAGTATTCATTCACACTCCCGGCGCAACTCCCGAGATGGCGAAGGCACGCTCGCTTGAGATGCTTGAGCTTGTTGGTATCGCCGCTCCCGAGCGTGTATACAGCTCCTATCCCCACGAGCTGTCGGGCGGTATGAGACAGAGAGTTATGATCTCCATGGCTCTTGCCTGCGACCCCAGACTCATTATTGCAGACGAGCCCACCACGGCTCTTGACGTTACCATTCAGGCGCAGATCCTCGACCTTCTGCGTGACCTTAAGCACCGTATTGACGGTTCTATTATGCTGATCACTCACGACCTGGGTATTATTGCGGAGATGGCCGACTACGTTGTAGTTATGTACGCAGGCAGAATCATCGAGAGAGGCACAGTTCAGGAGATATTCCATAATCCCCTGCACCCCTACACCATCGGTCTGCAAAAATCCAAGCCTACTATGGACTCCGACAGCGACACCCTCTTTAACATCCCCGGTAACGTTCCTAACCCTGTAAATATGCCTAAGCACTGCTACTTCAAGGAGAGATGCTCCAAGTGTATCGGTAAGTGCTCGGGCGACTATCCCGGAATGATACAGGTAAGTCCTACTCACTACGTAGCATGCCACCTGTACGGAGAGGAGGAAGCAAATGGCTGATAAGAAGAAAAAGTCCACTGCTTCGGAGCAGACCCTTGATCCCAAGGTGCTTGCTTATCTCGAAGAGGACGAAAAAAACAAGGCTGAATTTGCAGCGCAGCGTGAGATTGACTTTAAGCAGCCCTACGACCCCGAGGCTATCCTCGAGGTAAGACACATGCGCAAGACCTTCCCTCTGCAGAAGTCGCTTCTAGGCAAGGTTCAGCGTGAGCTGGTTGCCGTTGATGACGTTTCCTTCAAGCTGAAGGCGGGCGAGACTCTCGGTATCGTTGGTGAGTCGGGCTGCGGTAAGACCACGCTTGGCAGAGCTATCCTTAAGCTTCACCAGCCCACCGGCGGTCGAATCATCTTCGACGGCGAGGACATCACAGACTTTAACACAAAACAGATGCGTAAGAACCGTACCAAGATGCAGATCATCTTCCAGGATCCCTACTCCTCCCTTCCCCCCAGAAGCACGGTAGGTGATATCCTTTCCGAGCCTGTTATGGTACATAATATCGTTCCCAAGGATCAGGTTAAGGACTACGTTCTTAAGCTTATGGATAAGTGCGGTCTCAGAGACTACTATTTCGAGCGTTATCCTCATGAGTTCTCAGGCGGTCAGCGTCAGAGAATCTGTATTGCAAGAGCCCTCTCTGTAAATCCCAAGCTGGTTATCTGCGACGAGCCCGTTTCGGCACTTGACGTGTCCATTCAGGCGCAGATCATCAATCTCCTTAAGGAGCTGCAGAGATCTATGAACCTTGCATACGTGTTCATCTCTCACGACCTGTCGGTTGTTAAGTTTATCTCGGATAAGATCGGAGTTATGTACCTTGGCTCTATGGTTGAGTTCGGTAACAAGGAGGATATCTTCTCTAACCCCATTCACCCCTACACCAAGGCGCTCTTCTCGGCTATTCCTAATCCTAACCCCGACGTTAAGATGAACAGAATCGTGCTTGGCGGAGATATTCCCTCCCCTGCAAATCCTCCCTCGGGCTGTCGCTTCCACACCAGATGTCCCTATGCGACCGAAAAGTGTAAGTACGTGACTCCCACCTACCGTGAGTATGAGGAGGGCCACTTCGCTGCCTGCCATCTTCTTGAGAAGGACGGCGAATAATTAAATTTTAACGAGGCAAACAATGAAAGATAAGAAGAAAAAGAAAAAGGTCGTCTACTACGACGACGGAAGAACTATTGCGGATATGTCGAATCTCTACGGCAAGACCTCTGACGAGGAAAAGCCGAAGAAAAATCAGTTCGACGGCGGAGAGCCCAGCTATAAGGGTAACCCTTATTTTGGCAACTACCGTCCCGGCCATACGCCGAAGGATTGGGTAAAGACCTATTGGAACACCGTGAAAACTATGTTCCTACCTATGCTCGCCACCCTCGGTGTCATCGCCGCCGCCTTTCTTATTCTTTGGATCATTCTTGAGCTTGCTTCGTGATAAATAAAGAGAAAACCCGACGCCAAAAGCGTCGGGTTTTATTATTTACTGTTTATTCAACCAATATAAATAGTCATTATATGTATAATTATCATCCGATTGCTCTACAAAATCTTCGCATACGTCGGTATAAAATTTAGATTGTTTTTCCCATTCATGATTGTTATATAAATAAGAAATCATATCATCCTTATTCTTTATCATCGCATTCTTGGTACAAAAAACCTCGCCTGGCATATTTCCACAGGGACACATATTGCCGTGACGGCAATTTAGACAGCATTTAAGTCGCACCCCATTCGGAAGATTTTTCTGTAAATCAGCAAATGATTCTACCCAAAAGTAATCATTTCCATATCCTTCAATTAGCCTTCCATCGTAGAACAATCTCACTTTTACGTTGCTTTGATCATTATATACTTCTGCGTCATGATATAAAATAAGAGCATCGCAAATACTGTCCCCATCAGGCGTTGAAAGAGTGATTTTTCTTTGAAGATGCTGATTAAGCTCATACCATGCGGCACCGCTGTAATCGCTCCACTCGATCTTGACAGTGCTAAAGGTAAATCTGACCATAAAACCGCTATAGTTATATCCCATTCCTTCAAGCTCGTATTCACCGTTATTGTTATCCCCAAGATAAAGCAGGGTGATTTTGCCTTTAAGATCATTATCAAACATTTTTCGTGCTTCATCCCCTTTATGAACAATCTGGGGCTCACCTAAAATCTCGTTACCCTTTTCATCAAAAGTTATAGAACGCATACGCTCATATTCTTTAATTACAATATTACCAAATTTAATGGTCGCCTCTTTTATTTCCATATCAACGCCTGAGTTGTTCGGAGCAGCGTTCTTATGAACGTTAAGAAGTCTTGCCTTAAAAGTAACGCAATCCATAGTATTACCGAGTTTCTCCCAGCCTATAAGCTCAAACTCGCTGTCGTGAAACTCAAAATCCTGAAGTCTGTCAAGTGATGTATATTTCATCGTTCTGCTTCCTCCAAAAAATATATATTTATCTATACCAGCTTGGTATTGGATTATTCATATTATCATACCAGGATAAAATATCATTTGCTTGATTTATCATTACTTTTATTTCGTCATCGCCGAAAGGAATAGCCCAAGGCAGTGAGGATAGTGTGTTACTACTGATATATAATGCAAGAAGCTCCCAAAAAGCAAAAGGAACATTATTATCAAAGTAGCCGTTAACCATTCCCTTTGCAAACAAGGGCATTGCCTGTGCGCACCATACAATGCGGTTAAATTCCTCCCAAGGATCGCCGAAATCATTTCGGTTGAAATCAATTATGTAAAGCTTTCTATCAGTACCGATCATCATATTTCCAACGTGATAATCTCCGTGCTGATATGTCCGAGGTCTGGAAGTCAACAAATGTCTGTGGGTATTAATGTAATCAATAAACAACTGACCCTTATCATATTTTAAAGGACACTCCTCATAGGCTTTGATCTTTCTGTCAATTTTGCGATTAAAAAACTCTGCCCAATCCTCTATATCATCGGGAGCAGGAATACTATGAATTTTCTTCAAAATTCGCCCTGCCTCAAAGCCGTAGTTATATTGCTCGTCACAAGACAAATTCGCCGCTTCGGATTCGGCATCAACGCCGTCGATCCAGCTTTGAATAGAATAAACACCCTCATCACAAATGCCAAATTCTAAAGGAAGGCACATAGGAACTCCAAGCCTTTCCACTTGATTCATCAGATCAAATTCACTTTTCTTTCGTTCATACTGCTCTATGGGGGAAATACGGAGTAGGTATTTTCTTCCCTCTTTGTCATCTACACAATACTTTTTGTCGCCCGACCAGCCTTTTTTAATTTCTACTTTACTAACTATTTTATCAAGCAATCTCATGTTTTTTGTGCTGTTGTTTATAAAAGCATCTGCGTCCTTTCTTGATTTGAAAATCACAATTTTCTTATTCTGCCCGTGTTTTTCTATCAAATTGTAAATTTCAGACAATTTGTTATCTCTAAACTCCAGAATTTCTTTTTCAAAATTCGGGTCAAGCTCTGTGTCGATCCAAGGCATTTCATATCTTTCTTTGCCAAGCCTTTCTATCGCTCCCGCAAGACATACCTCGGTGGGTAGATCAAAGAGAAAAACTGTATCACAAGCTATCAAACGTCGCTCAAGAGTCCTTGAATAATTGCCGTCAATTATACACTCGTCAAGCGCGAGAATCTCCCCTAACCTATCATCGAATTCATCTCTTGATATATGCGTTCTGTCCGGCTTGTGCCAGACCGCATCAAGATAATACAGCGGCAGACCCGTCTTCTTATGTAGCTTTTCCGCAAAGTTCGTCTTCCCCGATCCCGGGCAGCCGATTACTATGACTTTTTTCATTTGTTTTCACTACTGATATCTAAAATAATATTTAAAACTTGTTTGATCACGGCAGTACCAACTACTCGTTCCCCTTCTTGAATATTAATTGTTTTTCCACCCCAAAGACAATGAGGGTATGCCTCAGGAGAAATAAACGTGATAGTTCCACAGACAGTTTCATTAGGCATTACAGCATCTTCTTTGTAGTATTTATGTACTCCACATGTCAGATATCCGTCTTTAATTAAATGATCCGGGCGGTAGCCACTTAAAACAGGATTTTTTCTAGTTCCATTAAATCTGAACTCAACCTCAACATCAGGCTGACGGTCTTGAATTGGTATAATTTTCATATGATTAATATCCTTTACATTTTTATTTGCCATATATTCGCCTAAAATTATATCGGCAAAACCGTCTTATTACGTAGCTTTTGCGCAAAGGTCGTCTTCCCCGATCCAGGACAACCGATTGCTATAACTTTTTTCATTTTATCTCTTAAATTCGTATTCTGCTTCTCTGTCATCAAACGAATGATAAATACTGCATAAGCAATCGTCAAGATTATCCCACGAATCAACTACTGTGGCTGTATCTCTTTGACAGGAAAATACCCGCCCGCTTTCCGAATCGATAAAAATATCATAGACGGTATGTAAATCGTAATTACGTGTATAGTTACCGAGGTGAAGCCAGTGTTTGGGAATGTCATCGTGACGCCTTAAGTCCTCAATTCTCACATCGTAAGGCTCTTCCATATTATCAGGGCGACCAAAAGGCTGCGTGCGTGGAAGTCCGTAAATTACAAAAAATCCACTTGCGGTCGGGATTCTCTTCTTTTTTATGGTATGCCAAACTCTAACGGTACAAAGATCTGCACCGTTGGTGTATTTCAGAAGCTGTATATACTCCTCGGGGAACTTAAATGCATACTTTGAGATCAGAAACTCCTCGATTAATTCATCGTCAAGAGGCTTAAACAGCATATGCTCGGCACGTGGTACCGTCCCGGGACCTAATAACAGAGTGCCGTTTTCCCGAGTGATAGAGTTGTCAGCAAACCTTTCTTTTAATTCTTCTAAAATACTTATAAACTTCATTGGGCTCTCCTGCTGTTTTTAGTTAAGCGTCATTCGGCTTTACTGCTACAAAAATATGAGCAAGCTCTGTTTCGTAGATTTCTTCAATCGTAAGGTCGGAAAGCAAAATAAGCCTTCTGATTTCCTCCGGAGAATCGGGATAAATCTTTATTTTTCTGCTTCCCATATCGATAAAATCATCTTGATTTTTATCAATCGAAAGAAGAAATCTTCCGTTTTTACTAAGTAGCGAAGCAATCTTTTTTATTGCGAATGCCTTGTCCTCAATGTGCATAAAGGTCAGCGAGGAATATATAATGTCAAAGCTTTTATGGAATTTATGCCCAAGGAAATCATCACAGACGAGACAACCGTTAGTAAACGGGAGATTTTGCTTCGCGCGCTCTATCGTTTTGGGAGAAATGTCTATTCCAACAAAGCTTTTGCAAAGCGGAGCAACCTTTATAGCAAGTCTGCCTGTTCCAACACCGATCTCAAGCACCTCTTTTGTGTCATCAAGCTGCATTTTGTCAATAAAATCCTGCCCGTCCCACTTATTCATATACTCACGCAAGGGCTCGGAATCAAAAACAGGATCGTTTCCTTCGTCAATAAGCTTGTCATAATGGTCGATAATTGATTTCATCACTTTCTCCTCAGTAAATTTAATCGACTAATCTGATTTTATTCTTTCGAGACAATTTACCGCACGTTTTTTAACGTATGGATGAGAATCATTTGACAGTATTTGAAGGAGAGATACATAGCCATCAGGCTTCTTTCTGCAAATAAGCTCTGCCAATTGCCATCTAGTTTCATATAAAGGATGTTTAATTCCGACTGATATGATGTATTGAAGCTGTTTTTCAGAGCTATCACTTTCTATCAATTCTAAAACACATTCCGCTTCGTTATCTAAAGCCATAACAGTAAGTAGGTCGTCAATATGCTCACTATCAATAAATTCATTTTTTACAATTAATTCAGCGTATGCCAACAAATCTGAAAAGAATGGGAAATCATCCTCAAATTTTCCCCTCAACTGCGACAATCCGTTAACTGCATATTTTTCATATGAAATAGGCAACCATTCCCAAAATTGTTCTAACAAAGAACTCATATTTATCTCCTATTAATAACTACATTGTAAATTTGCTTCTTTTTTAAAAAAATTATATCAACAAATCCAATCTCATACAGCAACACGAAACATACTCTCCAAGTGCAATATCTTTTGGAATTGCACCTATTTCAATAATAAAATCGTTAATTTGAATTTGAGTTGCGGAGATAACCTTACCTCTTAGAGAATAAGAATAATATCCTTTATTTGTCTTTTTGACCTCGGGAATTGGGATATCATCAATCATTATATCTTCCGTCAAAAAAGCAATAAGATTATTGTTTGTTGAATTATATATTTTCTCGCAACTATCAATAGGATGGCAATAACATTTGACACAAACATCGAAAGACCTTAATTCTATATCAGCTTCGCCTGATTCTGCATCAAAATCAATATTTATAATCTCAATCATTTCACCCTCCAAATATGAAATTTTCAATTCTATATTATCATATCAAAAAGTAAATGTCAAGATTAAAGCCTTCCCCTTGGGGTAGCGAAGCGGCATGAGGGTAATGAATGACAGTCCGTCGGACTGTCAGAGCCCGAGTGTGACCGAGCCGTAGCGAGACGGGGGGACGACGGAGTGGTGGATGAGGTGTTCGTTATCTAGCTACCGTCTGCACGTTTGGGGGAGCGGCGGTGTGCCGCATACGAGCTGGGGCGAG
>CAZUJY010000007.1:0-27313 GCA_964620565.1 uncultured Ruminococcus sp.
GGGTTTTCGAGAGATTACATAGACAGACGAAGGAAGTTTTCAAGACCGCCTCGTTGTGACCGCTTCGATAAGCCTGCGTATTTTTGAATAATTTGCATCGTTTATTCATATTATATATCAAAGACGCAAATTACTTTGTATATAATACCACAAAAATACCTCAATGTCAATATAAAATCCTGTTTTTTTTGAAAAAAGAGAAAAAAGGTATTGACATTTCGGATAAGTGGTGATATAATATAATGGCGATTAGGAAATCCAAGGTCGTTGTATGCCGGAATGGCGGAATTGGCAGACGCCCGGGACTTAAAATCCCGTGAGATTAATTTCTCGTACCGGTTCGACCCCGGCTTCCGGCACCAATCATATCGCGGAGTGGAGCAGTCTGGTAGCTCGTCGGGCTCATAACCCGAAGGTCATGAGGTTCAAATCCCATCTCCGCAACCAAAGAAAGCCTTACTATCTCACAGGTAGTAAGGCTTTTTTCTTGCCTTTTCGCTCTTTTTTCGCAATAATAAGCTTGTTGCCGTCTGCCGATCTAGACCGATCTATTAGGATCTGTTTGGACGGTTTCCTGTCGGTTTTGCGTATTTTATGTTAACAAACAGGTCGGTTTATGACCTTGACAAAGAGATGTAATCAATATATAATGTATTTACTAACTTCAGCAGAAAGATGAGGGTTTATAAGAACATTAATCAAAATATGTATAAAATAATCAGAAAATCAGATTTAGAAAGCTTAAAATTGCGTTATGAAGAAAAATGTAAAGAAGCATCTTTTTTAAAAAAAAGAATTAAAAAAACATCAAGACTTGCTAATTAACATAGAAAGAAAATTAGAAGAAACAGGTGCCACTGTTTTTTCTGTAAAACAAAATAAAAATGAGATTAAAACTTTCATCTGTGTAATAGATCGTCGTGATAATGACTTAAACGGCTCTTTAGATATATTTGTGATAAATTCTGAAATAGAAACTCGTAAAGAGGTTGGCAAATACAATGATATGCCTTACTTACAAGCATATTTTAACGCAGAAACCGTCACATTACAAGAATTACACTGTGATATTATCGATAGATTATACGAGGATCAAGGATATGCCACTATGATGGTAGATACATTAGAACAGTTAACTAAAGCATCAAATCGATGTGTTATTAGCGGATCATTAGACGAGAAAGATGCTCAAACAGAAGAAAAAAAGCAGAAAAGAAACAACTTCTATATCAATCATGGTTTTTCCATAGAATTTGATGATGAAACATGTAAATGTGGAAGTTTTAAAAAAATGTTGAGGTAGTATAAATTAAAATCATTTGGGAAATGTCACATTGTGCGTGACATTTCCTTTTTTTATTTCCGTAGATTCCTTTATTTTGAATATATCATCCTCAAAAATAAGGAGTGATATTATGGACAAATACAAGGAAAATGGGATTTTATTCTCAAAAATATGTCAAAACTTTACAAAAATGAGCACAAAAATAGCGGTATATGAATCATATACCACAAAAAGAAGAGATTTTTATTGACTTATTTAAAACAATAATGTAAACTTGCATTGAATCAAAGTAACCGTGGGAGGACAAGGAGTGGACGCAAAAACCGTTGGTAAAAAAATAGCAGAATTGCGCAAGAAAAACAACATGACTCAAAAAGAACTCGCCTCCAAACTGAATGTCATTGATAAGACGGTGTCACGTTGGGAATGTGGATACGGATTGCCGGATCTTTCTATAATTCCTGAAATCGCCGCCATTTTTAATACAAGCATTGAGGAGCTGCTGGGAACGAACCCTGATATTCTGTCGGAGGCCGCAGCGGAGAGCGTCGAGGACGAGGCTGATAAAAATAAAACGGCGTGGTTTGTAAGAAATAAAAAGTATCTTATTTTGGGCGGCTCTGCAGCTGCAATAATCATCTGCCTTACAACATTAATTTTATGCTTGATACAACCCAAAATTCCATCTATAGAGGGATATTGCTGGGACAAAGTGAATCGGAGTGAGGCTGATTACGTATTTATCACAGCATTTGGAGCCGAGGAATGTATGTCTCTCGAGCTGAAAGGCGATGAGTCGGGGGGCGAATTCTTCTGCCAGGAAACCTGGAAGCTCGGAGCAAATCAAGATCCCATCAATTGCGCTGTGTACGGCAAATATATAATAAATGAAGGCAAAATCTACTTATACTCAGAAAATCTGATTGACGAAAGTAATACAAACAAGCTTCGTCTACACACTATCCTTGGTCTTGAAGCCTTTATTGGCAGCGTTGAATATTCCGATGACGGAAATATAAGCGGCATAGCATTTAAGTCCACGGTTAAAAACACCGAGTCAAGTGTCTTCGGTAGATGGACAAAGTACGATAATTATTTTTCCAGAGAAAAGGGAGAAATCTACTTTGAACGGGTAAACAAAGAGCTTAGCTATGAGCAGATTCTCAAGATGCCTACCTTTGTTGCCGTTGAAATGGACGTTGTAGTTCCCTACAGACTTGAGGCATACCTTAATAAATACGATTATTTCGTTGGAGAGATAATAAATAGAGATGACATAGAGGTTAATCTGGTTTACTCGGACGGAACAAAAAAAACGATTGATGACTTTGCCTGCGAACAGGTTGGTCGCGAGTTGACCACCGCCGATACCTCTCTTAACGTTCATTATTCATCAGATAAAACAAAGACAACGGCAATCATCTACATTAACGTTAACTACGGCTTGGCGTGGGAGCGTATCAAATCAAGCGATGCAGATTACAAGTATTTCACCCATTACAACACCGGTGACACCGTCAGCTTTGGTTTCTTGGAGCTTTTTGGTAACGAGAATAAGGGTAATTTCATTTATAGTGAGAACTACGGCACGACGACCGTTTACGATGCATCGGTTGTTACGGGAAAATATCACGTCAGAAACGGCGAAATTCATTTTGTAAGCTCAAGCGTGTTTACAAACCGCAATCATCTTCCCAAGTTTTACATTAATTCAGAGGGTGATTACTTTACGGCTATTATAGGAGAGGATATGTCGGATATTGTCTTCCACACGGGTCAATTCGAGCGCAATTTGTTCGGTCATTACGTGACAGAGCAAAATGACACCAGCTTTTCCAATACTTCCGGAACCGTTTCTTTCGAATTAATTAAAGGAAAAGAGCTTTCCGAAAGAGCAAAGGAAGCTCTTGAACACTACAATTCTATGTATAAATAATGCGGAAAACCGCAGTTGGAGGTAATAAAATATGTCTGGCTTCAGATCTAATCCATTAAGCACAATTTCGATGTTAATATGCTCGGTGCTTAGCGTTGTTACGGCGCTTTTATACCGAAACTGGTTTGTTGGTAGCGCAGAATTTAATGAAATTGCGTTCTACCTTATGATTGGCGCTGGCGCACTTGGTATTCTAGCAATTATCGGGCTTGGTGATTTTGCAGCGTCTATTCAATTCCTTATGCTCCTGGCAGGCAGTATGTTCTATATTTACGGTATGTACTACTACGTGTCCATAGTTCTCGTGGGAATTGATCTCCAGAGCTTCAGCACAGCATTTATCGCCTGTTCTGCCCTGGTTGGCTCTACCGTAGTTCTTTCCACACTAAACGTATTTATTAAACGATAAGGAGAAAAAAGATGCGAATTATTTCTAAGATTTGCCACGTTGTTTTCAGCTTTCTCTTCGCAATAATGCTTACAGCCTATTTCATAACGGCAGAAAACGTTGGCATTATCAGCGCGGCGCTTAATCAACCCACGTCCGAGCGTATAGACGTTTCGGATGAAATTCAGGATACCGATTACTTCAAAACCAACTATACCTGCCTTGATGATCTTATTACTGATGGCATAGCTTTGTCTGAAGAAATTATGGCGGAAGGCGCAGTTTTACTTAAAAATGACAACAACTGTTTACCTTTAAACCCTAAAACCGAGGGTAATATCAGTCTCTTTGGCGTAGCAAGCGTTGATCCTGCTTATGGTGGTGAGGGCTCTGCCGCTGCTTCTAATCCTCTTGATCCCGTGGACGTTAAGGAAGGATTTGATGGCGCAGGCTTTACTGTAAATGACAAGCTCTACGGCTTCTACAACAGAAATAAAAACGCTTACGTTTCTACCGGATATAAAATCAACGATGCATCCTGGAATGACGTTACATCGGATGCAAGCGTTGAGGCTTCCTTTGAGCAGTACGGCGATGCGGCTATCGTGATTTTCAAGAGAATCCGCGGCGAGAACGGCGACCTCTACTATAATAATCCCTCATGCGATGGCGAGGGTGGAAACTACCTTGCATTAAATGAGAATGAGAAGAGTATTCTTCGCGGACTCGCGGAGCTCAAGGGAACTACCTTTAATAAGATTATAGTTATTCTTAATGCACCTAACCAGATCGAGATGGAGTTCCTTTTCGATCCCGAGTACAAGATCGATGCGGCTCTTTGGGTTGGCTCGGTAGGTGTCAGCGGTATGTCTGCCGTCGGTAAAATCATCAGCGGTGAAATTAACCCCTCGGGTAGACTCAGCGACACCTTCTGGATGAAGCATGAGTATAATCCCGTTATGGCAAACTTCGGAGTAAGACAGTACGCTAATGCCGGTGATTATTCCTCTCAGTTCCCCGCTACAAGCGGTAATTCCTACACAGGAATGAACTATACCACCTACGTTATGTATCAGGAAGGTATATACGTTGGATACCGTTATGCAGAAACCAGATATTATGACGTAACAAGTCTTAGAGCCAACGCGGGCGATTTTGATTACTATGAGGCTGTCGCATATCCTTTCGGCTATGGATTATCCTATACGGATTTTGAATACAAGGATTTCTCTGTTGAGTACGATAAGAATAGTGACCTTTACACCGTAAGCGTAACCGTTAAGAACGTAGGTGATGCCGCGGGTAAAGAGGTGGTTCAGGTTTACTTACAGAAGCCCTACACTGAGTATGACGTTCAAAATCATATTGAGAAGAGCGCGGTTGAGCTTGTAGGTTATTCTAAGACGGCAGAGCTTCAGCCCGGCGCAGAGGAGACTGTTACCGTAACCGTTGCGGGCAGACAGCTTGCTTCTTACGATGCTTACGGTATCGGAAGCTACTATCTCGACGCAGGAAAATATCTCTTCACAGTCGCAAAGAATTCTCACGATGCGGCTAACAACTTCCTGACTACAGAATACAACATTCTTGTTGGAAATAAGGGGCTGGTTGCATCCTTCGAAAAGGATGCTGACCCCTTCAGCTATTCCAACGGAATAACGAATCTCTTTGATGGCGGTGATATCCTCAGATATGAAAACGCTAGTGATAAGAACAATGTTGGATATATTTCCAGAAACGATTGGGTAGGCACTATGCCTACCGGCGACGTTGAGATCTATCTGACTCAAGAAATGGTAGATGATATTCTCGTGCAGAACGGTGACGGTTGGATCGAAAGCGGTAATACAAATTATCCTACCTATGGTAAGGATGCAGGACTTCAGCTTATCGATATGCGTGCCGATAACGAGGGAAATCCGATCCCCACTGACAGCGAGTATTGGGATGAGTTTATGGATCAGCTTACCTATCGCGAGATCGCCGAGCTTATTACCACAGGTCTCAGGAAAACAGGCCTTCTCGAAAGCATTGGTAAGCCCTCTACGGTAGAGCATAACGGCCCTACAGGTCTTACACAGAAATACGGCGAGAGCGTAAACGGTCTTGCGTATATTTACGGAGATCCAGATTCCTCAAAATCTCCCCCATACTATCCCTCTCTTGGAATTCTTGCATCAACCTTTAACACAGATATCGCTGCAAGATTTGGTGAAATGCTGGGAGAGGACGCTCTTTGGGCAGGATACAGCGGATTTTACGGCATCGGACTTAATATTCACAGAAGCGCTTACGACGGAAGAAACTTCGAGTATTATTCAGAGGATCCCTTCCTTAGCGGAGCGCAGGCGGCAAAGGTGGTTGCAGGTCTTCAATCAAAGGGCTGTAACGCTTATGTCAAGCATATTGCAGGCTACGAGCAGCAGACCTGCCGAGTTGGTCTTAGCGTATGGTCGAACGAGCAAGCATACCGCGAGATCTATCTCGAACCCTTCCGTATGGCGATCGTTGACGGTGGTGCGAGCAATGCCATGACCTCTTATACGAGAATAGGCGTAACTCTCTGCCCTGCAAGTCGCGAGCTTTGTACCGACTTCCTTCGCGGAGAGTGCGGAATGGATGGCTTCGTGGTTTCGGATATGTGGAAGGGAAGATATCTTGACTCTCAGCTTGTGACCTGTCTTATGGCGGGATGCGACCTGCCCGACAGCGATCTCAGTGCAGATATATACGATAAGTATGCGGAAAATTACGGTGACGTAGCAGAACAGATGCGTACTGCGGCGAAACGTATTCTTTACGCTACCGTGAACTCTAACGCTATGAACGGTATTTCCTCAGGCACCCGCATTGTAAAAGTAACCCCCCCTTGGCAGCAGGCTGTAATTACAGGCACTGTCGTAAGCGGAATACTCTTCCTGTTATCTACTCTCGGATATGCTATAACAGGCATTTCTAAAAGATCTTTTTAAGATATCAACGAATCATAGTTCGTGATAATAAAAACCAAAAAGGAGATTTACTATGAACGCAAAAAAGCTTTTCAAAGCCCTGTTGTGCGGCGCATTAGCTATCGCTGTTATGCTCGTTACACTTACAGGCTGCTCTCTGGTTGAGCAATTCCTTCCCAACTCGGGAAATGGAGACACAGACTCCGTAAAAACCCTCGTATCCATCACTCTTGAATCAATGCCCACAAAGCTTGATTATGAGATTGGCGAAACCGTTGATACCACAGGTATGAAGGTTGTTGCTAACTTCAGCGACGGTAGCAAGGAGGACGTTACCGATAAGTGTACCACTACTATCGGATCCGACAAGATCACTGCAACTACAACCTCTTACTACGTAAAGTACGTTTATGAGAAAACCACCAAGACCGTAAGAGTTGACATCAACGTAAACAAGATAGATATTGAATTTACCGAGCTTACCGCAGAGGCTTATGAGAATTACGTTGCTCCTCACAAGGTAGCAGAGAGCAGCGAAGCTGACTACGTTTTCGTAACCTCCTTCAACTCCTCCTCTATGCTCGTTGACGCTTGCCTTGAACTTTTCGGCACCGAGGCATCCGGTACCTTCAAGTACTCCGAGCGTAATGACAAGCCCGAGGATATCAACTGGGATGCCGGTATGGGCTATAAGATCGGCTATATGCAGGGTACATATTCTTCCTCTGATGGTGAGATGACTCTCAAGATTGAAAAGGTTCAGCGCATCGCAACCGCACGTCTTGATTCTGTAACCGTTGAGGTTGCTAAGATCATTAAGGATGAGGCGGGCAATATCACCGGCCTTCAGTTCGGTAGCATGGTTAAGCCTAACCTCGTATTCGGTTGGGGTAAGTCCAAGGCGGCTGATTTTGTAGAGGGTAATGCTCAGAACTACGATCTTCCCGCAGATGTTTGCTACTTCTCTATTCTTGATAACGGAAAGATTCCCTCCAATATGCACGTTTATCACGCAGAGGTAGAGAGCATTTCTATTGCATCTCTTCCGAGCAAGCTTTCCTACGAATATGGCGAGATGATTTCTCTTGCAGGTCTCACCATTAACGTAAACTACGAAGCCGGCGCGCCCCGTCTTGTAGAAAGTGGCTTTACCGTAGATAAGGTTGAGCCTCTCGTTACCTCGGATACTCTTGTAACCGTAAGCTATGAGGGAATGACCGCTACCTATGAGATCACCGTCGGCGAGCCTCCTCTCACCGGTCTTCAGGCTATTGAGCTTAACAATCATCCCACCGAGCTTAAGTACGTATACGCAGGCACAACCACTCTTGCTGAGGCGCTTAAGGCAAGCGGTATGACCCTTACCGCAAAGTATGCTGATAAGGAGGATGCTACTATCACCGATTTTGATATTGCGAACGGTGACGCGGTAGTTAACGGCGAGCTTACCTCTTATACTGTAAGCTACACCGAGGACGGTGTTACAAAGGATCTTACCGTAGAGATCACCACCGCACTCATGACCCCTGCAGAGATCGCGCAGAACAGCACTGCTGACTACGTATTCTACACCTACTTTACCAAGGATAAAAACGTATGCAACGGCACTCTTGAGCTTTACACCGCAAACGGCAGCTTTACGTACAGCGCACAGATGGGCGCAACCAAATACAACGTATCCAAGGGTAAGTTCGCAATCGTTGACGGCGTTATCAGCTTCACCGAGATTGAGCTAATCAACGTAATGGGCTCCAGCAGTATGACTACCAATGCTGACGAGACCGCTACCGTAGTATATGACGGTGATAAGATTATAGGTCTTGACTTCGGTTGCCTTGCAGGCGACGTTGAGGGGGTTGAGCAGGCAGGCTTCTGGGGATATACCGCATCCAAGCAGTCTGGTTGCAAGTCCAGCGCCGCAGAGACCATTTCCATGCCCGCTTATATGATGTATATGGTTTGCATTGAGAACGGCGATATCGGTACTCTCAGAGTAGACTACTAATTCAATCAGAAAGCAAAAAAAACGCTCTGCCGAGGATCTCCTCGGCAGAGCCAAAGAAGGATTGTTATGAAAAAAATAGCTTTATTTTTATGTGTTATATTACTGATGTCCACGTTGCTTTCCTCCTGCAACTTTATTAAGCCCGACGGTTTCGAGCAGCCGGAGGAGACAGAGCATAACTATGCAGACGTAATTATCTTTATGGGACAGTCGAATATGGCCGGCAGAGGCGATGCCTCTCTTGCTGTTCCTTGCGGAGAGGGTCATGCCTTTGAGTTCAAGTCTGTTACAGACCCTACAAAGCTTTATCCCCTTGAGGAGCCATTTGGACAGAAGGAAAACAACGTGGGTATCAGCGACGTAAGCGGCCTGGATTATAAGAAGAGCGGCGGCCCCGTATCTGCTTTCTGTGAGGCATATTTCCAGGCAACAAACGTGCCCGTTATTGCCGTTTCGGCAAGTCAGGGCGGTACTAATTCTTCCGAATGGCAGCCCGGATATGCCCTTCTTGAGGAGGCTAAGAACAGACTTGAGCTTTGTCTCAACTATATGTATTCCCAGGACGAATACGAGGTGCGAAACGTATTTATGGTATGGCTTCAGGGAGAGGGGGATGCAGGCAACGGTATGCAGTATGAGGAATACAGCGCGAATATGCGCAATATCGTTGAGGAGATGAAGAGCGTTGGCGTTCAGCATTGTTACGTAATCTCTATCGGAACCTATATGAAGAGCCTTAACCCCACTCGCTACGATCTCTATATTCAGTTTGGAGAAATGCAGGCACAGATGTGTGCAAATTACGATGACATGACTCACGTATCCCGTAAGCTTGCACTTATGCCCGAGAGCATGATGCATCTTAATAATCATTATAAGCAGGAGGCTTATAACATTGTTGGAAATGATGCAGGCAAGAACACCGCATACCACGTTCTGACGGGCAAAGCCCCCGTTTGCGAACCTTACGTAGAGGGTGAAACGGTTACACCCTGATTAATATGAGGAGATTAATATGAAAAGAAATATTAAGCTTAGATTCGTTTCCCTGTGTATCATCCTGTCGATGATGCTTTCATTCTCTTCCTGTTCCTTTTTGAATTTATCGCCTATTAAGCTTACTAGCTATGATGAGCCGTTGGATTTTCATACCCCCGACCAGCTTTCCTATATGCTGGGAGATTACGAGGCTATTTCGGCGTATGCTCACGGCATAGAAGAAAAGTCCCGTCCCGACGCAATAACGCTTACCTGGACGGATTACTCCTCCGCAGGGAAATACACAGTAGAGATTTCCGAATCCTCTGATTATTCAAACCCCATGGTTCTTTCGACCGACAAGACAGAGGTTTCGGTATACAACCTTAAGATTGCAACCGAGTATTATTGGAGAGTGTCCACCGAGGAATACAGCGCAGAGGGCAGATTTACCACCTCAGACGTTGGCCCTCGTAATATATACATGGATGGCGTTACCAACGTTCGCGACCTTGGCGGCAGAATGACCTCATACGGCAAGCGTATGGTGCAGGGTCTTCTTTATAGAGGAGCAAGACTTAATACCAGCGACGTTAATAACGATAGCTACAAGACTCCGCCACAGGTTTTCGTACCTGAGATTACAGAGAGTGGCATCGACGTGTTCAAGAATCAGCTTGGCATTAAGACCGAGATTGATATTCGTCTTCTGACCCGCAACGGTTACCCTGCAGATAAGCCTGCGGAAAGCACTGTTCCCGGTGTTGAGTATATCCGTATTCCGATGAACGGCAACAGCGCTATTGGTGATAATGAGGCACAGATTAAGCTGCTTATGGAAGTCCTTGCTGATGAGAGCAATTATCCCATTTACATACATTGTAATATCGGTACGGACAGAACAGGAATGCTCTCATATCTTATCGGCGGTCTCTGCGGTATGAGTGAGGAGGATCTGATGAAGGATTATCTCTTCTCAAACTTCGGTAATATCGGTGAAGCAAAAGAGCCTCACAACAGCAAGAATAAGTATGTGGAGTTGCTTTCAGCCGACGGAGATTACGAGGGTGATACCCTGAGGGAGCGTATTGAAAACTACTTCATCTCTATCGGTGTAAGCGAAGAGACCTACACCGCCGTAAGAGATATTTTACTTGGTAACTGATTATGAAAAGAATAGTTTCTTTATTTTTAACGGTCTGCATTCTCGCAAGCTCCGCAGTATACCTTTCCTCTTGTCAATGGCAACCGAATAATGACATGGAAGAGGAAAACGAGCAGTTCAGTATTCTTACCTGGAACGTTTATCTCGGTAACGGTAGCGGAGATGCGGTTTTAAGCGTTCTGAACGAAAAAGCCCCCGATATCATTCAGCTTCAGGAGGCTAGTCCTGCGGCATATACAAAATACATTCTGCCTTTTCTTGAAGAACATCCGGAATATTTCATTCTTAACAAGGTTATCGGAGACGAGAATCTCCGTACCCCCATACTCTTTAATACCGACAAGTTCGATTATATAGACGGCGGTGCTGAAATGCTGACCGATGCTCACGCCCTTACCGTTATGAAAACGCTGGGCTGGGTTCTTATTGAAAGCAAAGAAGGAAACAGACTTCTATGCGTTAATTTCCACGGTGCAAAGTGTCTTAATAAGTATGCCGGATATGAGAATTATTCAGCAGAGGAGCTTGTAGAGACCGAGGAGCTGTGGCATCAGGGCAACGTAAGACAGATGCTTTCAAAAATCGCCGAGGTATTTGAAACGTACGGTGAGTGCCCCGTCATTGTAACCGGTGACTGTAATTTCAACAGCATGTCTCAGGCCTATAAAATGCTTGAAGAAGCCGGTTATTTTGATGCAGAAACCCACGCAGGAGTAAATCAGCAGGACGGCAAGAAATCTCAGCATAAAATGGGCATAGTCCATAGCGATGAGGGACTTACTATCGACCACGTATTTTATAGCGGAACTATGAATACTCACGAAATTATTCGTAGCGAAAACGTATATAAGGGTAGCGATCATTGCCCGATATTCGTTATCGCCGAAATCAAAAAAGGAGAATGACCTCTATGAAACGCCTTTTAGCAGTTGTTTTAGCTATCGTAATGCTTTGCCTTAGCTCCTGTCAGATTATTGACGGATTTTTCGCAAAAGATAACCCTGTTATCGATAACACCGAGGCAAGTCTTAATCATGAAAAAATATACCTTTACGATGAAGGAAACGTTCCTTATGACGAGGATGGTGATTGCCGTGAATTCTGCTTCATGACACCGTATCTTGCTCCCTATCCTACCGGCGGCGCGGTTCTTGTTTTCCCCGGTGGAGGCTACGGACATCTCTCAAATTCCACCTCGGATGTAGCAGGATACGGCCAGGGCGTTGATAACGATGGAAATCAGAAGGAGGCTTCTTCAATCGCAGAGTGGTATAACGCCCAGGGAATTTCGGTGTTCGTGGTTAATTATCGTACGACGGCTGTGGATTCTGGCGTTGATTATAAGCACATCCTCTCGGATGCCTTTCGCGCAATAAGGCTTGTCCGCGGTAATGCCGATAAATATTATCTGGATGAAGACAAGATTGCCGTTCAGGGATATTCCGCAGGCGGACACCTGGCATCAATGCTGCTCACTCAACCCGCCTGGACGGTGGATGACGGTAACTATGTTCCCGACAAATTTGACAGCATTGATCCCACTCCGAACGTAGGCGTACTGTGTTATTCTGTGATTTCTATGGACAACGCTCTGACCCACAAAAACACGAGAAAGAATTTCACAGGCGGTGACGAGAGTCTATACGATCGCTTCTCGGCTGAGAAAAACGTGTCTGAAAATACTCCGCCATGCTTCCTCTGGTGTCACGAGAAGGACGCTACCGTTAATTCCGGTAATACGTATTCATTCGCAAGCGCCCTCGACCTGGTTGGCGTTTACAACGAATGTCACGTCTATGACGATAACGGCACCTATACCCATGGCATAGGCGTAGCCCAGGATTACGAGGAAGCGAAAATCTGGCCAAGACTTGCAACCGAATTTCTGAAAAATCTTGGATTTTAAATAATAAAAGCAAATTTCATTTCACTAATCATAACGGTTCATTTTGCCACCCACGTATGCAACCAAAGAAACTCGGAACACCGTTTGGTGTGCCGAGTTTTTTCTTTTCTTTGGTTGTCAGGATTGGTGGGATTTTGAACCTCACGAGCTACGCTCTATGACCGAGCATTCAAGCGCAGGCGCAGAATGCCGTCGGGGTCTATGTCCGACGTCCGCAGACGGCGGCATACTGCGTCATTCGTCGTGCCCGCCCGACGAATATCAGATAACCTATTCTTTTTTAATTCTATCTCTTAATCCTCGCACATCGTGACGCTATCGCATCGAAAAAAGGCGATTGACTTTCCATATATCTTATGGTATAATTTAACCAGCACATTTTTACATGGGAAAACATATGCCTTTAAACTCAAAGGAGATCTATGAATAAAAAAGACTTCAAAAAGAATATGAAACAAGGGCTAGGGCGTTGTATCCTTGTGTTGCAGTCCTCAGAAAATATTGAAAAATATAAAGAAATCGTGCTGTGGGGATGCTTGCACAATTTGTCATATGACACACAATGCGAAGGCACCCGTGCGTCATATATTTATGAGCTGACAACTTATTTTAACGACGAAGATTATTTTCTCCTGCCGTGTATTGAAGCTTTTGAAAAAATTCCACGCAGGTCGGATTGGTTGTTCTCTCATTTTACAGAGCTTTTACGCAGATTCGCAGAAAACGAAAACAAGCATGCAGAGCTTGCTTTGAAACAAAAATATGATTATCTGTTGTCTGTGTTGTTGAACAAAAGAAGATTCAGCAGCTATGACTTTGAGCGTGATAATTTTGAGCGCATTTGTATTACTCTCAGTTCTCTTGGCGGTACCGATATTTTATTAAAAATCGCCGCTGATTTGGGGGCGTTATTCAAGAAAAATCCACATTATAGCGGAAGTGATTTCGATTGGTTCTGTTCAATTATGGATGATGAAATTGGAGAAAAACGGCTTCATAATTTATTAAAGCGAGAAGCAAAAAAATCAGAAAATATTGCTTGTTTCTACGATAATTATTTGAAGGTAACCGAAGAGATCAAAAATATTGTCAGATCACGTATAGAAATTCCTTATGCAGAAGACATAAAAAATGAAGTTGACATTACAGGAGCATTGAAGCCATCTTCAAGAGTAAGATTTTCACATTGGGCAAATGAAGACGAAAAATTAAAGCTTGCACAAGAGATTCTTGCCGAGCAGAATCTTGATAAAAAAGCTGAAATGCTTTCTACATTTGCTTTTCTTGATGAGAGCTTTCCGCTTTCGCACAAAACTATTGTTGAATATTCCAAGTCCTCACATGAAAGACTGCGTGAGGTATCATTTGAGGTTTTGACGGGCTGCCAAAGTCTCGAGGTTCGAGCGTATGCCTTAAAGCTTTTAGCAACAGAAGAATACAAGGCACAAGCAATTCAAATGCTGCTTTGCAATTATACATCTACTGACAAGGCATTGTTATTGTCGGAGCTTGGCAAAATCAGGGTCGATTATAACAACGAATCCGATTGGCACACCATCGGCTCAAAAATATTGAACGTTTGTGATCAAGGTATAAAGCTGCCAAAAGAATTTTTCGTATATATTTATAAAACAACTCTCTGCTCTTGCTGTCGTGAATATGCAGTTAGAGCATTGGCAAAGCATCATTGGTTAACGCACGATATTATTGAGGAATGCCGATATGATAGCAATTATGATTTATCGCAATATATAAACCGATATTATCCAATAAACAATTGATGTAGAATTTCACTGTTTACTCGTTGGTTTATGATATAATTTGATCAGAAACGAGGTGATCCTATGGCTGCTTGGAGTAAATTGCAAAAATCCTTATATTTGATTGTGTCGGACAGGGTGGATTTTCAGATTCATTGTTCGGTATATAGAATGAAGAGTCAGCGAGGCAATACCGATTTACCGAGATATTGGATGACACTTGGAAAAGACATCGTTTTTGATTATCCAAAGCAGTTTATAAATGACGAGGGAAACGAAAACTATCCGTATATAACGCAAATATCCGACATATCCGACTTAATAAGAGAGTACATTGACTGCCCTGTTGGCTCGTTGCCGGAAAAGCATTTTGAGAATGATTTATGGGGTTTAACGGATATACTCAAGGCAGTTGATAGACGATTGGGAAAAGAAAAGCTAAAGGCGTATTTTGCCTCCGGTAATGCGGTAGTGGAAAATATATTAAAAAAACGTTTTGGATGAAATAGTATTAGATAAAAAGGGAGTAAACTATGGAAAGAATAACTCTTAGGATAGACAATTTCGCATTATTGGGTACGTGGATATTGCTCCGAACGGAGATAAAACGCTGAAAAATGCGCAGTTCAGGATCCTCGGCTATTATAAAAAGCAGAGGGACGTTGCCTTGGACGAGCGCTTTGTTATAATCGGCAGAGGAGATATTCTCACCTCCCTGCTCCGCTGATATAAATAAAAAACATCATCCTGCCAGATGGTGTTTTTTTGTTACCTTTTGGCAGTCGTTTTCGAGATATATCTATATTTCCCGCTATTTCCCGACGAATGAGAGGCTGCTACCGTTGACTTTTGCGGCTGTTGGTGGTATAATATTGTCGAAAAAGCTTTTTAGAGAGGTTTGTTATGAGCGGCAATCAGAGCATGCATGACAACGTTAAGGCCTTCGTGAAAAGGATGCTCTCGGAGATCAAGGTCAACCGAGACGACGAGGAGGCGAGGATCAACTCTATACGTGAGGGACTTCTGCTCATCACGAGGGAGTTTACAACTGAAAAATACAGCTTTAATCTGGCTATGGACGTTTTCGTCGAGGCCGCCTATAAGAACCTGTCCGAGTGCCTTGTGAAGATACTCGCCGAGTCGGATTTTGAGGACGGAGATGAGGAGGTATGCGACGTATGCTTTGCCGCCTACTATGCCCTGTCGCTGATCCGCAAAAAGCAGGACGACGTGGATGGCTTACGTGAGCTGCTTGACGAGAAGTATCTAGCCTTCAGCGGCTATCCCCTGCACTACGAGGTACACTCAAGATATTACAAGCGTGTTGACGACTTTAAGACCGCCCTCTCCTGCGACAAGAGAGCTATAAATATCCTTAACAGAAAGAGCATTACCAACGTGGCGCTCTGTATTTCCTATGCATCTACCGTGTGTACTATGCTGAAGAAAAAGGATCCCTCCATTCACGACGAGGACGTGGCTCTCGCAAAGAAGTATATCGATGCCGCAATCGAGTTTAACCCAGATTATCCCAAGTACTATTTCCTTAAGGCACAGCTTATCTTCCTTCACGCTGTGCATAGCGGAGGCGACCTTGCCGACATTGAGGCGGCGGGAAGATCGGCTGTTGAGCTTATCGACGAATATGCCGACGTTATCCTCTATGAGTTCTATCACGACAGAAACGTATTCGTTGAAAAGGAAAGAGCGAAATACGACGCATTTAAGAATTATATTGAAGAAATTATCAAGAGAAAGAAATCGCCGAGATTTGTAAGAGGAAACGAGGAGCTGGATGCTCTCAAGGAGAAGATCCTCGCTGCGGAAAACCAGGACGTGTGCGTTTCATCCTTCATTCTGCCGCCCGTTCCCGCCTTACATAAGGACGACAAGTATTTCTTTATCTGCTACTCATCAAAGGACTTTAAGTCGGTCTACTGCGACCTTATTGAGCTATACAGAAACAAGGTTCCCTTTAAGTATGACGAAAGACTTACCCACGGAGTCGGCTGGCAGGATCAGATCGCCAGAGGCATCGGCAGTGAGAACTGTGCGGGCGTGGTGTTCTATCTCAGCAAGAACGTGCTTTCCACAAGCTCGGTTGCCGAGGAGATCGGTATTACCGAAAAATATGAGAAGGGGCACTTCTGCGTAAATCTTGAGGGCAGCACCCTTCCCTCAAGGATCCTTACCGATCTGCTTATCGAAAGATATCAGCAGGATCCCGTAAATTATGCTATTCCCGGCGAGCAGATGAGGCTGTTCCTTAACTTCTTCGGCGACAACCAGGTATTTACACACAAATTCAAGGAGAACGGCCCCGACGGAACAAATCACTTCGAGGCGTATATAGACGCTCTCCTTACCAGATTCCCACAAATAATTATTGGAGATTAACAAGGTGAACATAAAGGAAAAGCTCAGCTTTAAGGTTGAGAGCGCATCTGCGCCTCACGAGAGAGAGATTGAAAAGCCTAATGAGGACAGGCTGTTTATCGACGGGGAGAGGGGTATTTTCATCCTTCTTGACGGCGTTACAAGACCTCATAGCGAGTATATTTCTCACCCCTACGAGAGTGCGGCGCTGGATCTCGGAAATATCTTTATCGAGGAGGCGTATCGCTTTATCCTCGAACATATAAGCGACCCCGAGCCCGAAAATATACTTCGTGGAGCCGTTAAAGAGGCGAACCGGAGGATCAGAGAATACAGAAATAAAATGAGCTGTGAGGAGTGGGAGTACTACCCCTCTACCCTGGGATTCGTTGTACTTTTACGTGACGGTGTGCTTCATTACGTAAGCGTCGGCGACAGTATTGCCGTCCTGGTGCGCAGAAATGCCAAGATGCTCTTCGGCAGAGAGTGGGCGCTTGAGGCGGTGGATAAGCTTAACCTCACAAAGAAGGAAAGATACGAAAAGCACTGTAATCATCCGGAAAACCACCTCTCCTATACCGTGTTTAACGGTGACGACGAGGTAATGCGTGGTCTTGAATACTCCTTTATCGACATTCACCGGGGCGACGTGCTGTTTATCGCAAGCGACGGAATCGGTGATTATCTGAAGTATGAGAAGAGCGCTGATATTATTAAAATGACCCCCTGCGAGATCATAGATCGCTCGGACGAGTATGACAGTCCACCATACGCAGAATATGCCGATGATAAGACTGTTATCAAGCTTTCTTTCTAAGCGGAGGAAATATGGAAAACACGGATATTGAAAGGACCGAGCAGGAGCCTGCCAAGAAGAAAAATGCTCCCGATGACTTTCCCGGAAAAGTCAAGGATTTTTTTAAGAAAATAACAAAAAACAGTGTCGTTCTGACTATTCTCGCTCTGCTGGTTGGCGGTCTTGTGGGCTTTGGACTTGTGAATCTGGGCTTTGAGATCTATACCTCTCAGGAGGAGGTATTTTCGACCCAGGAAATGAGCATTGCTCTGAGTAAGAAGTTCCACAAGCAAGCCGATGCAAATTACGATGCGGTGTACGTTTCGGGCGACGTTGAGATAATTGCTCTCCGTGACAGCTTCAAGGAGCTGAACAGTGACGATATGACCGTTGAGGAATATGCAGACTTTATAAGACTGTTAAAGCATCCGAAGGCAGACGAGGTCAAGAGCGAGGGGGGACTGACCTACTTTGCTTACTCCAAGGAGACCGAGGACGGCGAGAAATACAGCTACACGGTATATAGCTACAAATCGGATGAAGCTTACTGGCATATTTACTTTATCGTCGAGGATGATGAGGTGAAAAGGTATGCCGATGACATTACTGAATGGGCAAAATCAGTAAGCTTTGAATAAAGAAAAAAGTCAAGTGCTAAAAGCATTTGACTTTTTCTCTTTTGTATGCTATAATATGCTGGTGAGCGACTCGGAAAGGAGCCATATTATGATCTTAACCGTTGATATTGGTAACAGTAATATAAACTTCGGCGTGTTTCTTGACAACGAAATCAAATTCGTAGCAAGAATTGCCACAGACAGAGCAAAAACCGAATATGAATATGCGGGAGCGATCTCAAATGCGCTCTCCATCTCGGGAATCGACAGGGACGATATTTCGGGAGCGATAATCTCATCGGTGGTTCCCCCGCTTAATTCCGCTATGAAGTGCGCTATCAAGCTGCTGTACGGTGTTGATGCTCTTATGGTCGGACCCGGAGTAAAGACCGGAATCAATATTCATTGCGATAACCCCTCCTCTGTGGGAGCGGATATTATCTGCGCCTGCGTTGCCGCTCATTACCTCTTTGGCAGTCCCTCGCTCGTCGTGGATATGGGAACTGCGACCAAGATGATGGTTATGAATGACAAGGGCGCATTTATCGGTGTGTCCATTATTCCCGGAGTCATGGTCGGTCTTGATGCGCTGGCAAACCGCACGGCTCAGCTGCCTATGGTAAGCCTTGAGGCGCCGAAGAACGTTATCGGCAAGAACACCGCCGACTGTATGAGAAGCGGAGTAATATTCGGTAACGCAAGCATGGTTGACGGAATGATAGACCGAATTTATGACGAGGTGGGTAATACTCTTCCCGTCTATGCAACAGGCGGTCTGGCATCCGTAATTACACCACATTGTAAACATAAGGTTACATATGATGAGTTTTTAGTGCTTAAGGGTCTTAATATTATCTATAAAAAGAATCAGTAAAACTTAATATTTTTTCGTATATTACCCTTCGGGAATATTAATAAATTTATGCGTTGTACCTTTTATGGACGACAGCAAGGAGGAATTTATGAACAAAAAAAACGCAACCGCCAAGCTTGGGCTTACAACCCTACAGCTCACCGAGCTGGCTATTCTTCTTGCACTGGTAATAGCTCTTCAGTCTATTTCCAGTATAGGAGTAGTAACTCTCTGTCTGTGCCTTGTACCTATTACACTTGGATCAATCGTGCTTGATTGGAAATGTGGAGGTATTCTCGGCTTTGCATTCGGTCTTGTGGCAATTTTCTGGGGCATTGTCGGAAAGGATATGTTTACACTTTATCTATTCCAAGCAAATCCTATTATGACAATACTTATCTGCATTGTCAAGGGAACTCTCTGCGGTATTGTTCCCGCATTTGTATACAAGGCATTAAAGAAATTTAATCCTATTGTAGCAAGTGTCGTGGCAGCTATTTCTGCGCCGGTTGTTAACACAGGTGTATTTGCTCTCGGTTGTATTATCATTCAAAATGACGTTATCACGACCGCTCAGCAGCTTGGAGTACCTTATGATCCCGAATCATCAAGCTTTTTAGCCCTTCTGTTCGGTGTTATTATTACGGCTAATTTCTTTATTGAGCTGCTTATCAACGTTGTATTTGCTCCGTCACTCAACAAAGTAGCTGATGTTGTAACAAAGAGAATTAAATCAAAGTAATACATAAAAAAAGAACCCGAGTGACTCGGGTTCTTTTTTGTTTTATAAAATTACTTAACGGTTACAGATGTGATGTGGGTGTTGGGACCCTCGTACCAGTAGAGGAAGCCCTCGATGTCGATCACATCGCCAGCCTGAAGCGCCTGAACAGCCTTGTAAAGATCGGAGTCGGGATCGGTGAGGTAACGCTCTACACAGAAGCTGTAATCCTTGCCGTCCTTAGTAAGAGCAACGTAAATGTCATCGCCGCCCTCGTTCTTGTAGCTGATGCTCTTAACGGTGAGGCCGCTGAAGGAAACAAACTGATTCTGGAAGCTTACAAGCTCGTCGGTGCCAAGATACTCGGTAATGTCCTTTGCAGATGCTATGTAGGGATCGCCGGGGGCGAACTCGAAGGTAGCGTCCATAATCTCGATCTCGCCTGCCCACTCTGCCTTGTAGCCGTAAACACGGATCTTGGTGCCGGGGATAAGCTTAGCTGCATCCTCCTCGGAGCAAGCCATCTCATAGAGGAAGTATGCGCCGTCCTCGTCTGCTGCGTAAACGGTGATCTTGTTATCCCACCAGGACTGATGAGCCTGAACGTACATATCAACTACAACAAACTGATCAAGCTCTGCAGCTGCGTATTCCTCATAGGAGAGAACACCAACTCTGTTTATATCGGTGATGTGGGTGTTAACGCCCTCGTACCAATAGAGGAAGCCGGTAACGTTAACGATATCGCCCGCCTTAAGAGCGGATACATTCTGATAAACCTCGGTATCGGTACCGGTAAGGTAAACCTCAACGCAGAAGCTGTAATCCTCGCCGTCCTTGGAAAGAGTTACGTAGATGTCGTCGCCGCCGTCGTTCTTGAAGCTGATCTCCTTAACGGTAAGGCAATCAAAGTATGCAAGCCGGTTCTGATAATCAATAAGCTCGTCGGTGCCGAGAAGGTCGGTAAGATCAATTGCCTCTGCAATATAAGGATCGCCATCGATGAACTCGAAGGTAGCGTCCATGATCTCAACCTCGCCTGCCCATTCGCCCTTATAGCCCTTTACAGCGATCTTGGCGCCGGGAGTGAGCTTAGCCGCATCCTCCTCGGAGCAAGCCATTTCATAAAGGAAGTATGCGCCGTCCTCATCTGCTGCGTAAACGGTGATCTTGTTATCCCACCAGGACTGATGAGCCTGAACGTATGCCTCGATGTATACGGGATCGTCAATTTCTGCCGCAACGTACTCCTCGTAGGTCATAACAGCAAGATCCTTGAAGGGATCCGCGTTCTCGGGAGTATAGTTGGGATCGTCTGCGCCGCACTCACACTTACCCTCAACAAAGCTATGCTCGTGAGTGCAAGCGACAAGCGCAAGAAGCATAAATAAACAAAGCAAACAAGCTAATAATTTTTTCATCTTTTTCTCCTCGCTTTTCAGCAATAAATATTTTAGAGTACAATTATATTATACACAAAAAATACAGGTTGTCAATACGTGAAGCTAATTTCCGCTTTTGCGTTTTTTATAATAGGATATGCCTGCGTAGGTTATTATACCCAGCCATGCGGCTCCTATGCCTGACAGAAGAAGTATCGATGTGGTGGGCATATCTCCAAGTCTGATCTTCCCCTCAAACCTTCCTATCTGATCAAGTCGGTAAAGAGAGGTCATATTGGAATAAAGACTGTCGATATACTTGTCGTTTACCGTCTTCTTACGCTTGACCGCCTTCGCCACGTCCTCGATCATCTCGCCCGCCGCATTTCGAAGAGAGGTGGAGCCGTTGAATACAGAGGTGGTAAAGGTATGCTCGATATTGTTCATAAGAAGCTTTGTAGCCTCTATCTTGATGTTATAATATTTATCGTTATCCTCGCCGGATCTGGAGAGATAATCCTGATACTCCTCCGACTGCTGCGCCTTCTCGGTAACGGGAAGATAGCCCTCTGTCTGAGAATAAGCTATCTGGGTTTCGTTAGACAGAAGATACTGTACGAAGAGCCAGGACGCCATAACCTCGCCTCTGTCCGCCTTGTTGAATATGCAAAGAGAGGGGCCCTGGGAGATCATCTGGGGATTATCTGCGTCGTACTGAGGAATAGGTCTTACAACCGTCTCAAAATCAACAACGCTGCCATGGTGAACATCGCTGAGAGGTGCGTCGCTGCCCATCCAGGTAGAGCCTGCAGTAGAGTCGACAGCAAATATGCACTGTCCCTTATTCAGATAGTTTGCAGGGTAGCTGGAGATACCGAAGGTGGAGAATGCGCCGCTTTTCGTATGATTGGCTACCGTCTTCAAGATCTCTCTTGTGGAATCGTTGAATATGAGAATGTCGCCTGTGTCAGAGGAGTAATCCGCTCCCTGCTGCCTCAGCATCTGTATCATCATATTATCGGTGGACTTGTAGATAAAGGGGATCATCACCTTCTGTCCGTTTACTTTATAGGTGCCGTCGGCGTTCTTCTCTGTAGCCGCCTCGGATACCTCCCAAACGAAGTCCCAGGTTAGAACATCGGGAACCTCATAGCCGAGAGCCTCAACGTAGGTCTTGTTGATATAAAGAGCCTCGGTGGAACGCATAAACGGAAGAGCGTACAGCCGATCACCGATATAGCACTCGTCCATAAACTTGTCAACCATCTCGTCATAGGTAGGTGCATCAAACTTTACCTCACTGCCGCCAAGACCGTATTTCGAATCGAGAACAAGCTCGTTCAGTGAAACAACCGTGTTCGCGCCCTCAATATAGGTGGCGATATGGTCGGGATAGGTAATGCAGACATTGGGGGTGGTGTCGGTCTGTATATTGGTCAGAACGTCATTGTAAATATCGTCGTAGCTGGTATAGTGCTTTATGGTCACGTGGATATTGGGATAAATGGCCTCAAAGCTCTCAATAGCCTGCTTATATACATCTCTTTGACTACTATTGTTTTCATTTTTAGCCCAAAATGTGATATTATATTCCTTTGTGTCATCAAAGCTCTCAGGAATTTCGAACGCACTTTTTTCCTCTATACCGTGGCAGGAGAAAAGGGTGAGCGCAAGCAAAAGAGTGACAAGAAGGAGAGAAATAAATCTTTTCATCCCTTTGTACCTCCTCTCGCAACGCCTGCCATTATCTTCTTGCGGAAGACGAGAAACAGAATAATAAGAGGCAGAGAGATAACAACGACTGCCGCCATCATAGCGGGGATGTTCTCACGGCCGAAGCCGTTCTCACGGATAAACTGAATACCGTTTGATACAAGGAAGTAGTCCTCGTCGTCGGTGATAAGTCTCGGCCATACGTAAGAGTTCCAGCACTCTATGACCTTAAGAATGGTTATGGTAATGACGGTAGGCCTGCAGATAGGCACCATTACCTTCATCATATACTTGAAATCGCCGGTGCCGTCAACCTTTGAGGCATAATAAAGCTCGTCGGGTATCTGGGCGAAGTTCTCCTTCAGAAGATAGATGTAGAACACCGAGGTAACCGACGGTAAAATGAGACCGATAAAGGAGTTGCGCAGCTCAAGCTCGGTAATGGTAACGTAGTTGGTGATGATAACCAGCTCGTTGGGGATCATCATAAGAGACAGGAAGAGAACGAAGAGGATATTTTTGCCTCTGAAATTAAGCCTTGCAAAAGCAAACGCCGCAGGAATGATGACCACAAGCATAATAGCCGTGGTGGCGACCGTGAATATCAGAGTGTTCAGGAAATAATCAAGGAGGGGTACAGAGGTAAAGGCGATAATATAGTTTTCGATTACGGGATTGAGCGTTATAAACTGAGGTACGGTTTCCGCATTGTAATCACCGTAGCTCTTAAAGGAGCTGAGAAGCATCCAATAAAAGGGAAAAAGAACGAACAGCGCCCATATTCCCAGCAGAGCGTAGGTGATGCCCTTTTTGATTGCCTTACGCTGTTGCTGCTTCTCACGCAGCCTTGCATAATCAGGAGAGCCCTTCATTGTATACTCCTTTCTTAATAGTGAACCTTCTTTTTACTTACGATAAGGTTGATACAGGTGATAGTCAGAACGATAGCGAACAGAATGATCGCCGCCGCAGATGCGAATGAGGGATAACCGCCGCCGTCACCGTACAGCATATCGTATACGTAGCCTACTATGGTGTTCATCTCGGCAACGTTAAGGTCGGTTCCGAACAGAGCGACTGCGTCGCTGTATGCCTTGAATGCACCGATAAAGCCTGTGATAACAAGATAGAAAATAGTGGGTGAGATCATAGGCAGAGTGATGCGGGTCAGCATTCTTCTGTCGGTAGAGCCGTCTATCCTTGCCGCATCGTAATAGGTCTTGGGAACCGATGCAATGGCGCTGGTGAAGATAAGCACCTTAAAGGGCATTACTATCCAGATGGTGTAAATGCAAAGCACAAGCATCTTCGCCCAATAGGGACCGTCAATAAAGTCGATAGGCTCCATGCCGAAAAGTCCCAGAATAACGTTTATAAGTCCGTCGCTGTACTCGGTCTTATCAAAGAGTATCATAAATACAAGACCGACGGCAAGCGTGTTTGTAACGTAGGGCAGGAAGAATATGGTCTGGAACATATCACGGAGCTTCTCAATAGAGGAAAGACCGATGGATATGAGCAGAGAAAGTCCCGTGGAGAGCGGAACGGTGATAAATACAAGTATCAGAGTGTTCTGAACCGCTTTCAGAAAATAGGGATCGCGGAGAACGTACTCATAGTTATAGAAGCCTATACCGAAGAACTTCTGTGAGGCGGAGTTAAAGCCCTCCTCGAAGGAATAGATAAGAACGTCAACAAGCGGATATACCATAAATACGCCGAGAAACAGTATGGCAGGAAGAAGATACAGCCATGCCTTCGGGTTATTTTTTTCCATAATCGGTCCGCTCCTTTCGTTTTGATTAGATAAAAAGGCTACGCCTTTTCGCTTTTAATAAACCCATTATAGCATATCTTACAATATTTATCAAGATTTTTAAGGAATATTTTGTATATGATGAATTTTCAATTACAGTTGACATTTAACGACAGAAATGCTACAATATACTTGTTATCAAATTTAACAAGAAAGAGGACGGACCAATGAACAAAACAGCATCTAACATTATTCGTTACTTTGCACTTCTCCTGCTCGTTGCCATGACACTCTCTACCGTGTCCTGCGACATGATCGACTCGCTTTTTGGCAACGGTGACGGCGGAGACGACAAGCTTCCCTGCCAGCACGAGAATATCGTTGACAGCAAGTGCGAGGGCTGCGGCAAGATTTACGTTACCTCTATCGAGGACATTCTTGCAGACGGCTTTATTGCGGAAAATACCGTAGCCGAGCAGATGTACTACATCAAGGCCTACGTAGATGAAATCCACGACTTCAAGACCGGCGCAATGACTCTCGTTGACAGCGACGACAATACCATCGAGGTAGGCGACGTATTCAGCGAGGACGGAACTCCTTATATCAAGATGGAAGCAAGACCTGACGAGTTTGACTCTGTTCTTCTCCTTTGCGTAATCGAGAATAAGGACGGTAACACCTTCGTTCAGACCGCTTTTGTTGTTGAGCATACCGCAATCGGTACTGCCACCAAGATCCTTACCGTAGCAGAGGCTCTCGAGCTTTGCGGCGAGTCCGGTAACGTTACCGAGGACCGCTATCTTGTTGCAGGTACCATCAAGAGCATCACCAACCCCGCATACGGCGCTATGATCATCGAGGATGAGACCGGCGAGATTGAGGTTTTCGGTACATACAGCTCTGACGGTGAGATCGGATATGCTGCATTCGAGGACAAGCCTGTTAAGGGCGACGACGTACTTCTCTACTGTATTCTCCAGAACTACAACGGTACCAAGGAAATCAAGAATGCACGTCTTATCGACTTTACTCACAACGAGGTTGAGTTCGACGAGAGCAAATATACCCAGATGACTATTGCAGAGGCAAGAGATGCAGAGACCGATACTCTTGTAAAGGTAAGCGGCGTTGTTGCACGCATCACCTATGCAAACGGCTATATTCCCAGCGGTGTTATTCTTGTTGACGGCACCTCCTCTATTTACGTATACGACGGTGACATTGCAGGCCAGACTGAGATCGGTAACACCATCACCATCGCCGCAAGAAAGACCTACTGGATCCTCGGCACCGAGACAAGCAACGCTGAAAAGTTCGGCTACGAGGGTGCAAACCAGCTTGATGAGGCAATTCTCCTTGCAAACGACAAGGGCAATTCCGCTTTCGACAAGAGCTGGATCACCGAGACCACCGTTAAGGCCATTATGGATACCCCCGTCAGCGAGGATATTACCAATAAGATCTTCAAGGTTAATGCGCTTGTAAAGAAGGCGCCCGGCAACGGCTTTACCAACTACTATATCGACGATATTGACGGTATTACCGGCTCTTACGTTTACACTCAGTGTAACGGCGGCGACTTCGGCTGGCTTGACGAGTTCGACGGCAAGATCTGCACCGTTTACTTCGTTGCTATCAATGCAAAGTCCACATCCTCCGGTTGCCTCTGGAGATTCCTTCCTGTTGAGGTTATCGACGAGGGCTATACCTTCAATCAGGCTGACGCTGCTAAATATGCGGTAGATTACATCGGTCTTCCCCAGTTCCTTAGCACCTATACAGGCGACCCCGCAAAGGAGCTTTCCGCTCAGGTTTCCTCCGAGCTTCTCGGCTTTGAGGGTGCTACCCTTTCCTACTCTTCCTCTAACGAGAGCGTAGTATACTTCACCACCGACACTCCCGGTGTAGTAACCTTCCACTGTGGCGAAGAGGGTACTGCAACCGTAACCGTAACCGGCTCTTACAATGGCACCACCTACTCCGACGAGATAGTGATCACCGTTGAGGCTAATGCAGAATACGACAGCATCAGCATCGCAGACGCTATCGCAAAGGAGGTTAACGACGAGGTTATCGTTCGTGGTATCGTTGGCCCCTCTCTTGTAAACCAGGCAGGCTTCTATCTCTTCGACGAAAGCGGCATGGTTGCTATCAGAGTTGCTGACTCAGCTGTATTCGAGACCATTGCTATCGGTAACGAGGTAGTTATCAAGGGTAAGAGAGACGTATGGCACAAGGAAGGATATGACCACGGTCAGATCGTTATCTCCAATGCCACCGTTGAGGCTAACTACTACGGCGAGCACGACTACCTTACCATAGATCCCATTCTTGGCAAGAATATTGAGTATCTCCTTGGCCTTAACAAGCTTGATATGATCGAGACCACCAGACTCTATCAGATGGAGGTTGCCATCAAGGTTGTTGACGCTCAGTACTACAGCAACATCTACGTTACCGACGGAACAAACGATCTTATCCTCTACTGCTCCAGCTCCTCTCAGTACAGCTGGCTTAAGGCTTATAACGGTCAGACTGTAACCGTTGAGATCGCTCCCTGTAACTGGAACAGCAAGGCTAACTTCGGCGCTTGCGTTCTTGCAGTAGTTAACGAGGACGGAACCAAGGTTCTTAACGAGCTTAACTTCAAGTAATTAATATTTCCCGAAGAGGCTGTCTCAAATGCAAATTTGAGACAGCCTCTTTTTGGGGATAGTCAGAT
>CAZUJY010000008.1:0-7978 GCA_964620565.1 uncultured Ruminococcus sp.
TCCGGTTGAGTTAAACTCGCCTATTTTTTCGAGCTTGTCGTTATTGTAGGCATATATATTATTATGGCAATATTAATATTTGAAAAAACAATATATGACTGATTAGGGTTTAGAACATTTAATAGCCATATTCATATAATATTTTTTTGGCATGATTAGCTATAATCATATTATTACACCGTGATACTTCTTTTATATAATTGATGGATTGATTTGTTCCTATTCGTGCTAAAGCATAGAGACATTTTCTATTAAAACCACAATAATCACTTTCGTACTCTAAATTATCGCAACTATATAAGGCACCTTTATACATATATTCAATAATATCCTCACTAGGAAAAAATTCTAAAATACCTGCGATACGATCATGAAAATGATGCCATGGTTGAATTAACAACTCTGCTATTATTAAATTGAAGCTTTCCACAATGTTAAAGTGTTCTAAAAGCATTAATAGTAAGTCGAGTTCTGTTTCATTTTTGTTTGAAATAGAATCAATTAATAACTCTTTTATCAGACCTTTATCCACTTCTTCTTTGCCAAAAAAAACTTTACAGAAATCTAAGTCATTATTTTTTTTTACAGTTTCAGGTTCATTGAATCTATACTTTTGTGGTTCAAGGATCAGTCTCTTCATCAATGAATCTTTTTGTTTTTTATTCATACTATCCTCCTATGATAGGTCTATATTAGTCCAAATACTAGAATACCCTTGTTAAATATATTTAATGCTTTTCCGTATCCTAAACCAATATTTATAATTCCTTGTTCTGCTTTGAAAAATGCATTTGTTGCCATCCATCCTTTGGATACTGAAGGCATGGTGGGATATATACTACCTACCAATGTTGATCCATCCTTAACACCTATTTTCGTTAACCAATTTACAGTTCGATTTCGAACAGTGAATTTAACAGTTATGCCATCATAGCCACGAGCATAATTTAAATCTGGCGTTATAAATGTTTCCTTTCCGGCAGGAAGCTTACCCGTCGATTGAAATGTTGCGTAATCATCTGCGGTCATGGTTCTATAATATGTTGTTTTTCCAAACAAACCGCTAAAAACATTTCCAACTGAAGAAAAAGCACTTCCAGTTGCATAATATGATACGGCCATTCCTATGCCGGCACCTACTACTGCGCCAAGCACACCTGCACCAACGTAATATCCCCAATGCAAATTAAATTCTTGGTCTGGAATAAAATCAACGGCAGCGGTAATCCCCAAACCAATAACTGCTCCAATTATCGCAGTTACAATCCAAAATGCTAAACGCCCGCTGGGATCGTAGTAATTTACAGGATCATTGTAGCAGTAAGCATACAGGTTAAGTCCGTTAGGATTTTCGGGATCAAGATATTCGGTGCTATCTGGACTGATAAATCTACGCCATTCGGGATTATAATATCTCGCATTGAGGTAGTAGAATTTAGTTTCTCTGTCGTAGTAATAACCGCGATATCTGATGGGGTTGTTATCTGCAAGGACTGTATTACTGCTATAGATAGTTTTGCAATTACCGTATGCATCGTAGGTGTACTCTACGCATCTTGTACCCGCGGTGGTGTAGATGGAAATAACGTCGCCCTGAAGGTTACGGTGGTAGTAATAAGGCGTCAGTGTTCCGCCGTTTGTTCCGTAAAGAAAGCCTATTACACTCGACTCATCGTAGAGATAAACAAATTCATATGTGGTGCTTGCGCTCTCGGTGTATTCCTCGGTGCAAGATTCGCTGATAAGCCTGCCGCTGTGGTCGTAGTTGTAGGTCGTGGTCGAGCCGATAAGGAAATTTCCCGAGTAATCATCACCGGGGTCGTAGGTGTAGGTCTTCGTTAACCTTCTGCCGTAGGCATCGTAGGTGAAGCGAACATCCTCTGAAGAAGAGCTTGAAGAATCATCAATATCGTCATAAAGACGAATGAGCTTGCCCTTAGTCCATACAAACTTTTTATCACCGTAGGACACGGGATAACCGATAGAATTATACGAAATATTATTGTAACCGTATCGTGTAAGCCTGTCGGGGTGAGTGCTGTCGCCGTAAGTAAACGAAGTTGATGAAGGACTGCCGCTTGGCGTGTCGGCGGTAGTGTAAGGATATGCCTTTACACTTGCAACATTTCCAATTTCATTATAGCTGTAAATATAGGTTTTGTCAAGTGCTTTGTTATTCTCACGGATTAGCTGACCGAAGGAATCGTAGGTGTAAGTGTTGTTGATATTGGCATCTACACTATCCGCTTCACTGATTATTCTTCCCATAGAGTCATAGTCATAGGAGACGTTATGGAACGTAGAGCCGTTTTTAACATCCATTACTCGGGATATTCTGGTCTTGTTATAAGTAAAGCCTTTATCATAAGTAGTGCTTCCTATAGTAACAAGCTTTGCGGTAAGCCGTTTGTAGCTGTCATTGTATCTGTTTTGAGTTTTTGCTTTTTCAATGTCGTTTACTTTATAGGAACAAATGCTTATTCTATTATCTACGAAGGGATCATCCGTAGTCGTTACATATGTAATATCACTTGTAACACTATTTCCGGTAGATAAATTGTAATCAAAGTCATCTTTTGTCACTCTGCCGATGTTATCGTACTCGAAAATCTCTTCATTTATCTTAGTTCCTGTGGAATTAAATACACCGCTCCTTGATACTCTGCCTTTTTCATACGCGAACTTTGTCATATTTCCGGTTGTCATATCCGTGCTTGTGGCAAGGTGGGATGTTCCGCAATCCACATCAACGCTCTCATATGTTCCCGATGAGGAATAATAAGGGTTAATACTGTATGCATTAGCTAACAATCCGGTTACGCTAAGCGGTCTGCCGTAGTTATCTACGTTTTGCTCAACATTGTATAGTGCATTATCCTCATCAGGATAAAAGTTGCTTAGGGTCTTATCATCGTCAGAAAGGATATGCTCCTCTATGGCAGAGCCATTCTTTTTCACCAGAGATAAACTGCCGGAGGAGTAAGTAAATTCATAAGAAAGATCACCTTTGTTTAATCCGGATAAATTACCCCCGGAGTAATTGAAATAGGTTATGTTGTCCGTGCCTCTGCCAAACTCTCGCTCGGTAATTGTGGATTTATCTCCGTCATAGGTGTCGTCTATTACGGTTCCGTCGGGAAGGGTTACAGAAACAACAGCACCCCAAACGGGATCTAAGGTATAGGTGGTTGAGTTGTTAAATTCATCGGTGGTTCTTATCGTAGGATTTCCGCTTTCGTCCTCTCCGTAGGTGACCGTCCTGGTATAAAGTCCGGTTATGTTTTCATAGGTTAACAGACCGTTAGTTTTTTTGTATTCGGTAGTGACTCCGGCTTTTGTTACTGAAGTTGGATCGAGGTTATCATCGTAAATAACACTTTGAATCTCGGTTGTGCCGTTAAGGGTTTTAGATACAAAATGCTCGTCGCCGGACGAATCGGTGTAGAAATTATTCTTTGTCAAATATGTTTTGTTTTTGCTCTGACTAAGCTGTCCGACGGCAATATTTTCAACGTTTACTGTCGTTATTTCTTCGTTGTCATCATCGGTATAATATCCTACCTTAAACGTACCTGCTCCCGAAATAATACCCTTGCCGTCATCATAATAAATCTCGTTTTTATATGAACCGTATTTTTGATTTGTTTTGTATCTTAATATATCCTTTGCGGTTATCGTCTTGGAAATATTGGTATCTCCGCTATAAAAGAACAGATTGTCGTCAATTTTAAGAATGACATCTTCTTCGGTTGCTCCTTCTATTACTACGACGTCCTGCTTGGCGGTATAATGGGTTATTTCGGTTGAGCTATAAACCTTTCCGCCCTCAAACGTTAATCTGAAATCACGCGGAATTATTGAATCTACATTACAATTCAACAACACCAATACTTCTCTTGGATTTGACATATAACATCTAAATGTAAAATAATTCCACATATTCGGTATCAGATTCGTTATTGTTTTGTCAAGGTATTTTTTGCTATAAAACGCATCTTTAACCGTAATGGTACACGTTGTTGTATTAATAGGCTCTATCCATCCCGATACTTGAAAATTTCCATAAATACTTTCGTCACTTGAAAATATAGTTCTCCAGTAATTACTTGATTGTCCAAGATACTCCATTCTAATTCCATCTGATAATGTCTGCTGTCCGGAAATGTCGTCCTTATTTATTGTTACAACGCCCTTATATATATTTTCTTCCTCGCTGTCATCGAAGAAGATATCGTCATACCAAGGTCCTTCGTCGCCCATTACTTCATAGGAATAGCAAGGCTTATCGTTCTCATACTGTACTCGTGTCACTACGCCGTTAATATCGGTAACGTTTACCGCATGGAATTTGTATGTATCAAATTGATCTATGAACGTATATGTTGCTCTGTCTACCTCTTTCGTTCCTATCTCTTTGACTGCACTTATCACTCTTTCGTTATTATCGGTAGTTCCTATACTGCACGTCAGCTTATGAGAGTAGTCGTTTGAGTAACTCGATCCTGTATCTGCCGAATATGCAAGGAAGTTGCTATTTGAATACGTGATGTAATAAGTTACTCCGGAATAATGTGTTATGGTAACGTTTGCTGCACCGGGATAAACAAAACTAATTGAACAAATAGTTTCATTCGCGCAAATATACTGTACTTGTTCAACCATTCCAATTCCTGATGAGTAGGTGAATTTTAAAAGCTTATCGTCAAGATAAGTAATGGTATCAAGCTTGCCGGAAGAATAAGTATAGGTCAAATACGTTTCTCCGTATTTATCGGTAACAGATTTTATCCTTCCGTTAATGTCAAATCTCTCCACGCTCATATCGGGATTTTCAAGCATATATGTACCATCGCCAAATTTTCTAAGTACTCTTTGCGATTCATCATTGAACATAAATCTATCGCCGAAATCATTTAAGGACAAAAGTGTACCATTTCCTTCTTCCAGACTTTCGGGGGTTCCGTTAGAATTTAATATAAGCCTTTTTTGAAGGTTGAATTTATATCCTTGGGAAATATAAAAGGGGTTTGCAGTGGTTTTGGATTGAAACACTAAGGACAGGTCTATTTTGCGCTTAAAATCTCCAAATGACAACAGCGGCAGCTCATATATAAAATGAGAGTAGGGTGAATCTAACCTTATATTTCCAATATCATATTTTTTTACATAACTCATATTTTCTCCTATCTTTCTTTTTTCTTTTGTTTTTAAAATCCTATTTTATCGTTTAATTGAACATCGGCATATACCTCCTTTTTTGCTTCTGATTATATCTTCTATAATATAATACCGATTTTTTGTCGAAAATTCTTCAGATTTCAGAAAAGTTTTCAAAATATTTATTTTTTGTTTCCCTCTTTACTTTTCCTTTTATTTATGGTAAAATATTTTTGTTACACTAATTACGACTAAAGGAAAGGACAAGTTTAAAATGATAGTTGCCCTTGATGAAGCAAAAAGAAGACTGGTGGCGCTCTACGACGTGGTAGAGGAGCTGAAAAGCCAGCTCAGAATAGATGAAGCTAAGGAAAGATGCGCCGAGCTTGAGAGAGAGACTCTGGTGCAGGACTTCTGGTCGGATGCCGAAAAATCCTCGAAAAAGCTTCAGGAAATTAAGCAGCTTAAGGATAAGTTCGAGAGCTATGAGGCTCTGGTAGGCAGACTTGACGACACATTTACCCTCTGCGAGATGGCTATCGAGGCGGAGGACGAGGGCTCGGTTGACGAGGTGCTGTCCGAGACTGAGGAAATTGAAAAGATCGCCGAGGAGAAGCGCATTGAGGTTCTGCTCTCCGGCCCCTATGACAGAAATAACGCAATCGTTTCCTTCCATCCCGGAGCGGGCGGAACGGAGGCGCAGGACTGGGCCTCTATGCTCTACCGTATGTACGTGAGATGGGGCGAGAAGCGCGGCTTTAACGTTAAGCTTATCGACTGGCTTGACGGCGACGAGGCAGGCCTTAAGTCTGCGACCATCATGGTCGAGGGCGAGAACGCCTACGGCTATCTCAAGAGCGAGAACGGAGTTCACCGTCTTGTACGTGTTTCTCCCTTCGACTCCTCGGGACGCCGTCACACATCCTTCTCGTCGGTTGAGGTTATGCCCGAGTTTGATGACGACGATACCATAGTGCTTCGTGACGAGGATCTTGACATCACCGCTCACCGTTCCTCAGGCGCAGGCGGTCAGCACATCAACAAGACCGACTCGGCTATCCGTATCGTGCATAAGCCCACAGGCATTGTTGTCGGCTGTCAGACCGAGAGAAGCCAGCTGCAGAACAAGGAGACCGCCCTTAAGATGCTGAAGGCGAAGCTTATGGAGATAAAGCTCCGTGAGAAGCTGGACAAAATCGAGGACATTCAGGGCAACAAGGCCAATATCGAGTGGGGCAGCCAGATCCGAAGCTACGTATTTATGCCCTACACTCTGGCGAAGGACACCCGTACAGGCTACGAAGACGGCAACATCGACTCGGTAATGGACGGCAACATCGACGGCTTTATCAACGCATACCTAAAGCATCTGTCGGCCAACCCCGAGGCGAAATAAAGAATTAATTTTAGCTTTAACAGAATATTTTTTCGATAGAAAAGACAGAGAAAGCCTTAGCAATCTCTGTCTTTTTTTGGTTTTTTGCATATATTAGTTGACATTTATAGGGTTTTTATGATACTTTCGAGCCTATCACAGTCGATTTTCTTTTTATTTCCCTTCACCGCAAGGGTGAGATTTTCGGGGCGGAAAAGTTCATTCGCTATCTCTCTTATACGCTCGGGAGTCACCGATGCGTAAGCCTTCGAGCGATCCTCGATGCAGCCGTATTCTTCGTTCATTATATGGCAGTCGTAGGCAAAGGCGAAGTTTAGTTCACCGGGGCTGTCGTAGAGCAGGCCTGCGTTGGTGACGTAGCCCGCCTTCATCAGCTCGCCGTCGGAAAACAGTCGGGTCTTAAGATCGGTAAGGATTGCGACCACAGTCTCTGTCGCCTCATAGATCTGAGATGGTCTTACCTCAAAGGAGATAGTCAGCTCGCCGATGTTGAGATACCTCTCCACAAAGCCGGATATGTCGTAGCAAAGACCACGCCTCTCGCTCATCTCGATAAAGAAGAGCGAATTGTTGCCGCCAAAGAGCATATCGTAGATAAGGTCGCTCTCGGCAAGGGTGATCCTCGTCATATCCATATCGAAGGTGAAGCGGAGCATTGTGAAATCGGCGTTTTTTATATGCGCACTGCCCTCTCGCCTGCCGAAATCCGAGCAGACGGGGGCGATATTTTCGTTGTAATTACCGCTATCAAGAGTGTATTTCTCGATCTCACGGGCGAGGGTGCGGATATTATCCTCACTGACGTTGCCCGTCAGGTAGAAGAACATATTCTCGGGAGTCATCACCGAGCGGCGATAGCTCTCAAGGGCGGTTTTGGTTATTTTATTGACGCTGCCAAGGGTACCTGTAATGAGATTAGACAGCTTGGTATCACGGTGGACGATGCTGCCCGATAGGGTGGCAAGCGATGTGGCGTCGTCGCCCTCACGGATCTCCGCCTTGATGCGTCCGCGCTCAAGGTCGATCTCGGAGGTGGGCAGAATTATGGGCGAGAGAAGTCTTGCGATGATCTCTGCTCCGAGGTCGAATTTCGCCGCCGAGCCCGACACGTAGAACTGCACCATCTCGCTGTAAGTGGTGGCGTTGAACTCTATGCCCTCACGGTCGAGGAGAGAATACAGACAGCCGCCCATCTGCGCGTTAACGTTGCGGATGGAGATATGCTCAAGGAAGTGGGTAATGCCCTGCTGCTCCTCGAACATACTTCCCGCCCGAAGAAAGAGCGAAATATAGAAGCCGTGAAGCGAGGGATTTTTATAGGAATATATTGTCACGCCGTTTTTAGTGACGGCTTTTTCTTCTTTGAACATCCGTTCTTTCTCCTTTCTAAAAATTTCTCATTGCCGAAGGCAATACTTCACTTCG
>CAZUJY010000008.1:8078-23744 GCA_964620565.1 uncultured Ruminococcus sp.
GCTCTGCCGAAACTTCACTTGTGCGTAGCACAAACTTCACTTTGCCGTGAGGCAATACTTCACTTCGGCTCTGCCGAAACTTCACTTGTGCGTAGCACAAACTTCACTTTGCCGTGAGGCAAAACTTCACTTTTTCAACGAGAGCAAATGCTTAAAGGTGAAGTTGTTCACTTCGTTCACAGTGAAGTTACTCCTTTCACTCGCAGTGAAGTTGCTTCGCAGTGAAGTTTTTGCTTCGCAAAAGTGAGGATTACAGCTTTTTCAGCTTTGCAAAAGTAGCCATTAACTTTTTGATTTGTCCATTGTCAAACTTCACCTCATAAAGCACGTCGCCGCCCATATCACGGGAGGTGAGAACCACGCCCTCGCCAAACATATCGTGAGAGATGCGGGTACCCGGGGCAAATCTCATTATGCCGTACTCGGCTGCTCCCTGCTTCTCACGCTTTTTCGTCTGTATCTCGGCGGGACGGCGAAGCTCGTTTGCATAGCCTCTGCTTGAATTGCCGCTTCCGTAATTGCCATAGCCCGAATTTCCGTAATTCGCATTGCCGCAGCCCGAGCCGTAGCCCGAATTGCCGCAGCCTGCGTTTCCGTAGCCACGGTCACCTGAGTAGCCATAGCCGCTGCGACGGCGGGGCGCATCCTCGAAGATAAGATTTTTCGGCATCTCATCCTTTACGAACCCGGAGAGCTGATTATAGGTTGTTCTGCCGTACATCATACGGTTGGCAGCGTATGTGATATAAAGCTGCTCCTTTGCCCTGGTGATAGCCACGTAGGCAAGGCGGCGCTCCTCGCTCATCTCATCCTGCTCGCCGATATTCTGCCGGGAGGGGAAGATGCCGTCCTCCATTCCCGCAAGGAATACCACGGGGAACTCAAGTCCCTTTGCCGCATGGACGGTCATAAGCACAACCGCGTCGGCGGTCTCGTCGTATTTATCCACGTCGGCAACCAGCGAGATCTCCTCAAGGAAGCCGTAGGCGGTGGGTTCGGTGCCTGTGGAATTGCATCTTGTTTCATACTCAACGGCGGCGCCGATAAATTCGTTTATATTCTCGATCTTGCCCTCGCCCTCAAAGCCCTCTGCCTCAAGCATAGCCTTGTAGCCCGACCTCTCAAAGAGGGCGGTTATCATCTCGGAGGGGATAGTGTAGCTGTCCCTCACCGACTCGATAATATTCGAGAAGGCGATAAGCTTATCATGATGCTTTGAAAGCGCGGTGTAGTCGGCGGCGCGCTTCACCACCTCGTACATCGAAACGCCGCTCTCGGCGGCAAGCTGCTCGATGGCGGTAACGGTGCTGTCGCCTATTTTACGCTTGGGCTCGTTGATGATGCGCTTCAGCCGAAGATTGTCGAAGGGAGAGAGCAGCACCGAAAGGTACGCCATCATATCCTTGACCTCCTTGCGATCGTAGAAGCCCATATCTCCCACTACCCTGTAAGGCACGCCGCTCTTTGCAAAGCTGGTCTGCAGGGATCTGCCCAGCGCGTTTATTCTATACAGAACGGCAAAATCGGAGTAGGCTCTGCCGTCCGACCTGATGGCGTGATTTATCCTGTCGATAATGTATCTGCCCTCGTCGTTCTGATCGTCTGCCTGATGAAGAATTATCCTCTCGCCCGCTCCCCTCTCACACCAGAGCCGCTTGTCACGGCGGTTATCGTTATGGTGAATGACCGCATTGGCGGCATCGAGAATGTTACCCGTGGAGCGATAGTTCTGCTCCAGCTTGATAACGGTGGCGTCGGGATAGGTGGTGTCAAAGTTAAGTATATTCTCGATAGTGGCGCCACGGAACTTGTAGATCGACTGATCGTCGTCGCCAACTACCATAATGTTTCTGTATTTGTCGGAGAGGAGCTTGGTGAGGACGAACTGGGCGTAGTTTGTGTCCTGATACTCGTCCACAAGCACGTATTTGAACTTGCTCTGGTAATACTCCCTCACCTCTGCATCGGTCTGCAGAAGCTCAACCGTCTTCATAATAATATCGTCAAAGTCAACGGCGTTGTTCTCCATAAGCTTCCTCTGATAGAGCTTGTAGATGGTGACAACGTCACGGCTTCTGGGGTCACGGCTGATCTCAAGATCGTCGGGGTACTTCAGCTCGTCCTTGGCAATGCTGATGGCGTTTGCAACCGCCTTCACCGCAAGACGCTTCTCGTCGATCAGAAGCTCCTTCATACAGTGGGTGAGCAGTCGCTTCTTGTCATCGGTGTCGTAGATGGAAAAGCCCTCACGGTAGCCAAGCCTGTCGCCATATCGGCGGAGAATACGAAGGCATACCGAGTGGAAGGTTCCCGACCATACCGACCCCGCCACGTCGGAGTCGTCGAAGGCGCGGAGAAGTCTGTCACGGATCTCGCCCGCCGCCTTGTTGGTGAAGGTGATGGCAAGGACCGACCAGGGAGCCGCAGGGCTCTCGGTGAACTGAGGCAGTATCTCCTCGATCTCCTCGCCCGTCATATCAAGACAGCCCTCAAGGATCTCGCATGCCTCGGGAGAGAGACCGTCGGGAGTGAGGTCGGAGAAATATGCGTTGCCGTATTTTATAAGATAAACTATTCGATTAACCAGAACGGTGGTCTTGCCGCTGCCTGCGCCCGCAAGGACGAGAAGCGGGCCGCCAACCGTAAAGACCGCACGGCGCTGCTCGGGGTTGAGACGTGCGCCGAAGGCCTTATCAAAGAGGGCTCGCTTCGCCCTCAGAAATCTAGCTTTTGTTTCCTGCATTTTGGACCGTACCTTTGCTGTGTTAAAACTGGGTTTTTTGTTCGTAAAAATTACTACCTCTTTTTGCAAGAAAAAATTGCAAAGAGAGAGGCGGGCTCTTTGAAAATCTAATTTTACTGAGCCTCGGATAGTGTAAAAAGTCGACTTTTGTCAAATCTGTGACACCCGAAACCTGTGGTTTTCAACAATTCGGAATGTTGGAAATGTGGATAACCCTTTGGCGAAAAAGCGGAATTTTCTGCTTTTCTGCCCTGTTTTTTTTGAAAAAGCGGCGGGTTTTCCACATTTTGCCTCCCGGAGCGAAAATTTGCCGCTTAAAAAAGGGAAAATTATACTTTTCCGTTATTTGCCCAAATTTGAGTCATTTTTCGTCGCATTTCACTTTCGGAGAAAAGCCGCTTCGGGTGGGCTAAATATGGCGCTTTTGCTTCGTAAATATTACGAACACTTTTAACGCTTTCTGCCGCCCGAGGAGGATTTTTGGCTCTTGCCGTAGGCGGCTTTTTTGCTCTTGTCGGAGGTTTTTTTCTTCCCCTTAGCCGAGGAGAGCCTGTCTGCCTCACGGCGGATCCTGTCCGCATCATCGCCGAAAATGCGGTCAAATTTACTCTTTCCCTTCCCTGCCGTGTGGGTCGCCATGCCTCTTGCTCCCGCAGCGGTGGGTCTGCCTGTACCCGAGGACTGTCCCCCGCCCGACTTTTTGGATCTTCGGGGCTGCTTTTTATCGGGTGTGAAGCGACCGCCCGAGAAGGAGGGACGGACAAGACATTCGGGAGAGTTGCCGATCAGATCCTCTCTGCCCGCCAGACGAAGCGCCTCACGGACCAGATTCGCGTTCTCGGGCTTCGAGTACTGAAGAAGGGCTCGCTGAAGCTGCTTTTCGTGATAATCGGTGGTAACGTATACCTTCTTTCCGTTCATCGGGTTGATGCCGGTGTAGTACATTACCGTCGAAATGGTGCCCGGGGTGGGATAGAAATCCTGCACCTGCTCGGGCATATAGCCCCATTTTTTCAGCCAGGTAGCCATCTCCACCGCATCGGCGAGAGTTGTACCCGGATGGCTGGACATAAGGTAGGGCACGAGATATTGCTCAAGCCCTGCCTCGGAGCAGAGGGCGAAATATTTTTTCTTGAATTTCTCGTATATCTCAATAGGCGGCTTGCCCATCATAGAAAGCGTATTGTTTGCGCAATGCTCGGGGGCAACCTTAAGCTGACCCGAAACGTGCCTTGTGACCAGCTGACGGAAGAAGGAATCGTCGCTGTCGTAGATAAGGTAATCAAAGCGGATACCCGAGCGGACAAAGACCTTCTTGATGCCGGGAAGCGCCTCGATCTCACGGAGAAGATGGGCGTATTCCTTATGGTCTACCTTTAAGTGCTTGCAGGGTGTGGGAGAGAGGCACTTACGGTTCTTGCAGACGCCTGCCTCCTTTTGTCTTTCGCAAGAGGGATAGCGGAAGTTTGCCGTAGGGCCGCCCACGTCGTGAATATATCCCTTAAAGTCGGGGAGAGCTGTGATCTTCCTTGCCTCCTCGATAACGCTGCGCTCGCTTCTGCTCCTCACCTCTCTGCCCTGGTGGAACGCCAGCGCGCAGAAATTACAGGCTCCGAAGCAGCCTCGGTTATGGGTCAGGGAGAACTTTACCTCGCTGATGGCGGGAACACCGCCGAGGGCGTCATAGTCGGGGTGGAAATCTCTCGCATAAGGCAGAGCGTAGACAGCATCCAGCTCCTCCCTCTCGAGAGGGGGCATAGGGGGATTCTGCACCAGCATCTTGTCGCCGTAATACTCCACTATCGCCTTGCCCACCACCGAGTCGGTGTTTTTATACTGAATGGAGAATGCCTTGGCATAGGCGGTCTTGTCGCTCTTTAACGTGTCAAAATCGCCAACCTCCACGCAGTCAAAGTGTATAGGCTCGCCTGCCTTTGCAAGATAGACGCAGCCACGCACGTCACGTATTTTTTTAATGGGAACGCCCTTGTCCAGCAGCCTTGCGATACGGCGGAGAATATTCTCGCCCATACCGTAGGTGAGGATGTCGGCACGTGAGTCCACAAGAATACTGCGGCGCACCCTGTCCTCCCAATAATCATAGTGGGCAAAGCGGCGAAGCGACGCCTCAAGGCCGCCGATAATAATGGGAATATCGCCATAAGCCTCTCTTATGCGGTTGCAGTAGACGATAGTCGCCCTGTCGGGACGCAGACCCATTTTTCCGCCCGGGGAGTAGTAGTCGTAGGAGCGGCGCTTTTTCGACACGGTGTAATGAGCCACCATAGAGTCGATGTTTCCGCCGCTGACAAGGAAGCCGAGCCTGGGTCTGCCGAAGCGCTTAAAGTCCTCGGCGCTTTTGTAATCGGGCTGGGCAAGGATTGCCACCCTGAAGCCCTCTGCCTCCAGCACGCGGGAGATTATTGCGACGCCAAAGGACGGGTGGTCCACGTAGGCGTCACCCGTCACATATACAAAATCAACCTCCGACCAGCTTCTGGCCTCCACGTCCTCCCGATTTACAGGGAGGAAATCAAGTCTGTTTTTCATATCAGATAGTAAAGCTGTCGAGGTTTACCTCAGACTGCTCTCCGCTTTCCATATCACGAAGCTGCGCAACACCTGCGTCAACCTCACTGTCACCAATAATAAGGGTGTATCTTGCGCCCTTCTTGTTAGCGTACTTCATCTGCGCCTTAAGGCTTCTTCCAACCACGTCGCACTCGGCAAGCTTACCCTCACGGCGAAGTCGCTCGGTGATCTCAAGACCCTTTATCATAGCTCTCTCGCCAAGGGCGGCAATGTAGATAAGAGGCTTCTCGCCCTCGATGTCGGCAATACCCAGCTCACGCATAGCAAGGATAAGTCTGGTAATGCCCATACCGAAGCCGATGCCGGGAAGCTCGGGGCCGCCGAGAGAGGATACAAGACCGTCGTAACGGCCGCCGCCGCAAACGGTGGACTGGGCGCCGATACCCTCGGCAATAAACTCGAACACGGTGCCTGTGTAGTAGTCAAGACCTCTTACGATAGAGGAGTCAACAACGTAATTTATCTTCATTGCGTCAAGGGATGACTTTAACATCTCAAAGCTCTTCTCACAGCTCTCGCAAAGGTGGTCGACCGTCTTTGGAGCATTTGCCGCCAGGGCGTGACAGTCGGGATTCTTACAGTCGAGAAGTCTTAAGGGATTCTTGTCAAGTCTGGTCTTACAGGTGTCGCAAAGAGTGTCGATATGGGAGCCGTAATAGTCAACCAATGCAGCTCTGTATCTTGGACGGCACTCCTTACAGCCTATGGAGTTCAGGTGCAGCTTTACGTTGGTAAGGCCAAGTCTTGTGAGAACCGAATTCGCAAGAGCGATAGCTGTCGCATCGGACGCAGGGCTGTGAGAGCCGAACAGCTCGGTTCCGAACTGGAAGAACTCACGGCTTCTGCCCGCCTGAGGCTTCTCGTGGCGGAAGCAGGACATAATGTAATAGTATTTAAGAGGCATGGGATCGGAGCAACGGCCGTTTTCAATAAGCGCTCTTACCACCGATGCGGTTCCCTCGGGACGAAGCGAAATGCTTCTGCCCTCATCTCTGTCTTGGAAGGTATACATCTCCTTCTGCACCACGTCGGTTGTGTCGCCGACGCCGCGTACGAAGAGCTCGGTGTTCTCGAAGGTGGGAGTTCTGATCTCGCCGTAGCCGTACTTCTCAGCCTCCTCACGCATAACCTTCTCAATATGTCTCCAAAGGGGAGTCTCCTCGGGAAGTATATCCATCGTGCCTTTAATCTTCTGAATCATTGTTATATATCTCCTGTTTTTTATAATCAATAAAAACTCATTTGCCGGACGAGCAATGGTCTCGCTGCGGCTCGGGCACACTCGGGGTCTGACAGTCCACCGGACTGTCATTCAATACCCTCACGCCGCTACGCTACCCTACGGAATGAATCAATTTCGAATTCCGAATTTCGAATTCCGAATTCTGCCTTACTCTTCCACGTGCGCCTTGCGCAACAGAAGATTTAATCTCTCCTCATCGCCTATCCATTCAAGCATACCGATAACCGCCTCAAAGCCTGTGGCTGCTCGGTAGTCGGCGGCGCTGGCGTGGCGAGGTCTGTTAAGATGCCCCGAGTTCTGCGCTCGGCGGTATACGTCACGCTCGTCCTCAAGGAGCATGGGCTCTATTCTGCGCATCATCCTCGCCTGCGCCTCTGCGGTCACGTATGAGAGGGCTGCCTCGTTAAGCTCGCCCGATTTACATATTCCCCTCTCCACCAGCATCCGTCTGACGAAAAGCGAATGACGTGCGTCACCAAGATATGAAAGCGCCGCCACCGTGGGCAGATCTGCTCCTTTTATTTCCTCGTGCATATTTTTCTCCTTTTATGTATCGAACGTCCCGAAAGGGACCGTATATCGACAAGAACACCTCATCAAGTCTGAGTGCAAAGTGCAAAGTTCAAAGTGCAAAGTTGGTATAACATAGATGCCCCTACGGCGCTGTCATCCTGAGCGGCAGTTAGTTTTCTCGAAGACTATTTGGGTAGAGCGAAGGATCTCCGTGTGGGAGCCTTTTACCTTTTAGACTTTGGCAAGGGTCATCCTTACGATAGCCTCGCCTTGTAGGAGAGGTGGCGGCGTAGCCGACGGAGAGGTAGATTGCACTCGGACGAGCAATGGTCACCCCTACGATAGCCTTCCCTGTTGGGGAAGGTGTCGTGCGAACATAGTGAGAACGACGGATGAGGTAAAAAACAAAAAACAACAAAGACCCTATACCTCATCCGACCTTTTCGGATAAATCCTCAAAGCCCACCTTCCACAACAGGGAAGGCTAACTTTGAACTTTGCGCTCGGATGAGCAATGGTCTCGCTGCGGCTCATGTTTGCCGCTCGGGGAAATATAAGCGGTAATTACACCTTCTGTACTACCACTCAGTATCATCTCCTCGCCTAGCAATATACCGCAAGCGGTATGCACGCTCGGGTCTGACAGTCCACCGGAGAAGGCTAACTCTGCACTCTAAACTCAAAATTCAGAAAAGGGTCATCTTTTCACAATTACATTGTAGCACAAAAGTCCTGTAAAATCAATAGTAAATAAATATAATATTTTCTCTTAAAAATTTTATTTGCCTATTGAAAAACAAAAAGCGATATGGTATAATGAAGTAAATCGGTATGTAAAGTGTAGGCAGATTGGTTTTTTTGCCGTTTCGGAGGGTTAAAAATGGAGTGCTTTGATTATATCGGGCGAAATTTTAATAGCCTTTCCGGCGAGATCGACTGCCTAGCAAAAAAATTCGGTCGAAGGATCACTCTCGTCTGCGTTACCAAAAGCGGAAGCGACGAGGAGCTTATGGCTCTTGCCTCTGCGGGGGCTTCGGACATTGGCGAAAACCGTCCCGGCGAGCTTAAAAGACGGGGTGAGCTTCTCTCATCGAGGGGGCTTACGCCAAGGCTTCACGAGATCGGTACTTTACAGAGGAACAAGGTCAAGCTGATCATCGACAGCGTGGAGCTAATTCACTCGCTTGACAGCCTGCCGCTAGCCAAGGAAATCGATAAAGCGGCGAAAAAAGCGGGCAGAAAGGTCAAGGTGCTGATCGAGATCAATTCGGCAAGAGAGCCGCAGAAGGGCGGTATTCTGCCCGAGGATGCGGAGGCATTTATCGAGGCTTTATCCGAATTTGACAGCCTTATCCTGTCAGGACTTATGACCATGGGCCCTGTGTGTGAGGATCCCGAGGGACTGCGTCCCTACTTTAGAGAGACGAAGGCTCTTTACGACAGATTAAACGAAAGCGGAAGACTCGGCGAGGGCATACTCTCTATGGGAATGAGCGACAGCTATCTTGTCGCCATCGAGGAGGGCGCTACCCTGGTAAGAGTCGGACGTAAGCTCTTTGAGAGATAAGATTTTTGTAGATTTTAAGAAAGGAAGTTTTTTAATATGTTTGAAGATTTCATGAAAAAATTAAGAAAAGGAATCGGATCGGACGAGGGTACCGATATTCCCGAATTCCCCACATACGAGGAGGTTACACCCATGAACGTTGAAAGACACGAAGAAATCAGAAAGCCCGCTACTCCCATCGTAGCAAACACACCCGATGCAGACAGCAACATTGAGCTTAAGGTTGTTCGCCCCGCATCCTTTGACGAGGTAAGCGAGATCGCTGACTATCTTCTTGACGGCTGTACCGTAGTGCTTAATATGGAGATGCTTGACAACGTACAGACCGTACGTATGCTCGACTTCCTTAACGGCGTTACCTACTCCAACGACGGAGAGATCAAGAACGTTGCTAAGAGCACCTACATTATCACTCCCCACAACGTAGACGTTTCCGAGGACGACTGATTCCGTCAGACCCGGACGGGCTGTCGCGATCATCCTGCGGCAGCCCCCGTTTTTTAATAAGAGATGCAAGAATTTTTCTATATTATCGCAAAAACCGTGTCGCTCACCCTTGACATCGTGTCATTCGGTATGATCGCACGTATGCTCCTGCCCTTCTTCGTGGATCCCGAGGAGAGCCGTGTATACGCCATTTCCTGCTACCTGACCGAGCCCTTTATCGCTCCTGTCAGAGCCATTATGGTACGGCTGAATATCGGACAGGACTCGCCTGTTGACTGGGCGTTTTCAGTAACCTATCTTATCATCTTTTTGCTCGGCGCGTTCCTGCCTGCGATCTGATGATTTTCAGTTAGCCGTAAGGTAATCGAACCCATAAGCCCTACGGCGATAAATTTTAGCGTCTTTTTAAGGCTTTCGCCTTGTAAAGTCCGCACTTGACTGCGTCAAAATCCTAAAAAATCCATCAAAAATTTATTTGCCGTATGGTGCGAAGCAGTTTTAAAAGAATAGATTTTTTCATAATCAAGCCGATTTTTTTGAGGAATATGCGGATATTTAAGAAAAAATTGGCGATGAGTAGGGAGAAATCTATCTTTTAAAACCTTGTTGGTTCGACTACCTTACGGCTAGGCGAGAAAATATGACTATTATCAAAAAGAAAAGGCCGATAGATTATATCATCTATACGGCTGTGATCATCGTCGGCATTATTATCGACCAGCTGACGAAATTCCTGACGGTTAAGTATATGACCATCGGTCAGACCATACCGCTTATCCAGGACTTCCTTCACATCACCTATATAACTAATGACGGCGGCGCCTTCGGTCAGATGGACGATCCTGTGGGCCGCGCCGTTCTGCTGGCGGTGTCCACCGTTGCCATAATCGGCTTTGCCATCTACCTCTACCTCGGTCACGCAGACGATACGCTCTACGGCGTGGCTTTCGCTATGGTGGTGTCGGGCGGCTTAAGTAATATGATAGACCGACTTGGCTTCGGCTTTTACGTTAATCCCGAGACAGGTATCGGCGAGGTTGTTGACTTTATCGACTTCCGCGGTATCTGGAATGCGGTGTTCAACGGCGCAGATTCCTTCGTCTGCATAGGCGCGGGACTGCTTATTTTCGCCCTGATACGTGATATTGTAAGAGAATCTAAGGCGAAGAAGTCTGCCGAGGTCAGCGCAGAGGAGCCTGTCTCGGAAAATGAGCCTGCCGACAAGGGCGACGGGGAATAATGAAGTACATAACCACAGAAGGCGACGCAGGCAAGAGGCTTGACGCACTCTGCGCCGAGATCGCCGAGATAACAAGATCGGCGGCGGCAAGGCTTATCGAGGACGGCAGTGTAACCGTATCGGGCAGAGTCCAGCCGAAGAAATATACGGCAAGGGCGGGCGAGGAGATCGAGATCACTCTCCCCGAGGCAAAGGAATGTGAGGCTAACCCAGAGGATATTCCTCTCGACGTGGTGTACGAGGACGAGTATATTATCGTCATCAACAAGCCCAAGGGTATGGTGGTCCACCCTGCTCCCGGAAATTACAGCGGCACGCTGGTAAACGCCCTGCTCTATCACTGTAAGGATTCGCTGTCGGGTATCGGCGGCGTTATGCGTCCGGGTATCGTGCATAGAATTGACAAGGACACCTCGGGACTTCTGGTAGTGGCGAAGTGCGACGAGGCACATACGGCTCTGTCGGAGGAGATGAAGCATCACGGCATCGTCCGTCAGTATCGGGCGCTGGTGACGGGCGGCTTTAAGGAGGACTCGGGTACGGTGAACTATCCCATCGGCCGTCATCCCGTAGACCGCAAGAAGCAGGCGGTCATCACCTCGGGCGACCACACCGCAAGGGAGGCCATCACCCATTACAGAGTTCTCGAGCGCTTCAGCGGGGTGAGCTATCTTGCCCTTGAGCTTGAGACCGGCAGAACTCATCAGATACGAGTGCATATGTCCTACACAGGCCACCCACTCCTTGGCGACGAGGTGTACGGCAAGAGCAAGACTCAGTTTGAGAAGCGCCATCCGAGGCTGTTCTCGGGGCAGGCTCTCCACGCCAAGATGCTGACCCTGACCCACCCGAAGACTAAGGAGCGAATGACCTTTGAATGTCCTCTGCCCGAGGAATTTGAGAAGGCGCTTGAGCTTCTCCGCAAGGAGCAAAATCAGTGATTTTTACCCAATTTTTACATAAAATGTAAAGAAAAGTATGAAAAAAGACCGCAAAAAATTGCGGTCTTTTTTGTTTTCCGGTCAGCAGAGCACTGCCATCCTGAGCGGTAGTTAGTTTTCTCGGTATTAATTTCACTTTTGCGAAGCAAAAACTTCACTTCGGCTCTGCCGAAACTTCACTCGCCGCCAGGCGAACTTCACTTGTGCGGAGCACAAACTTCACTTTCTTACTTTCATCCTCATCCACCGCAAGCGGTCCCCCTCTCGCTGCGGCTCATGTTTGCCGCTCGGGGAAATATAAGCGGTAATTACACCTTCTGTACTACCACTCAGTATCATCTCCTCGCCTAGCAATATACCGCAAGCGGTATGCACGCTCGGGGTCTGACAGTCCACCGGACTGTCATTCAATACCCTCACGCCGCTTCGCTACGCCCCTGCGGTAGCCTCGCCTTGTAGGAGAGGTGGCGGCGTAGCCGACGGAGAGGTCCAATTCTGCATTCTGCATTCTGCATTAATTCCACCTCATCACCTGCTACGCAGGAGCTTCCCCTCAAGGGGAAGCCTTATAGATAGCCTTCCCTGTTGGGGAAGGTGTCGTGCGAACATAGTGAGAACGACGGATGAGGTAAAAAGCAAAACAATATAGACACAACACCTCATCCACCGCAAGCGGTCCCCCTTCTCGCTGCGACTCGGGCACCTTCGGGGGAAAACAACGCACCGTGTTGTTTTCTAACACCCTCACGCCGCTTCGCTACGCCCCTACGGAAGCCTCGCCTTTTAGGAGAGGTGGCGGCGTAGCCGACGGAGAGGTCTAATTCTGCTCTACGAACTTTTATTTGATCAATGAAGAAATGATAGATTTAGGCGAGAAGCGTTGTTTGTGACCGTAGTGCAACGTCATTTTGGTAGTGAATAACAGTCCGGTGGACTGTTAGAGCCAAAATGTGACCGAGTCGCAACGAGAAGGCGTAGTTACCTACGTCGAGAGTCCAGCAAACGGCGGTTATCGCCAAATATATCATTTCTTAGAGTACTTTCGAGAGGAAGTCCTGCAGTCTTACATCTTTTGGATGATTAAACACTTCATCGGGTGTTCCCTGCTCCTTGATGATGCCCTCGTCGATGAAGATCACCTTGTCGGCAACCTCACGGGCAAAGCCCATCTCGTGGGTTACGATTACCATGGTCATTCCCTCGCCTGCAAGCTGCTTCATCAGGTCGAGAACCTCGCCTACCATCTCGGGATCGAGGGCGGAGGTGGGCTCATCAAAGAGCATTACCTCGGGATCCATCGCAAGGGCGCGGACTATGGCGATCCTCTGCTTCTGTCCGCCCGAGAGAGTTGAGGGATATACGTTCGCCTTGTCCTCAAGACCTATCCTCTTGAGAAGCGCCATAGCGCTTTTCTCCGCTTCCTCCTTACTCTTCAGCTTCAGATCTACGGGAGCAAGAGTGAGGTTGTCGATAACGGTAAGGTTATTAAAGAGATTGAAGTGCTGGAACACCATTCCCATTTTCTGACGGGCAACGTTTATGTCAATGTGATTGTCATTATAGAGCTTTTTAAGTATTGCCTTATACTCCTTGCCCTCTGCGGCGGAGAATTTCTCGTTCAGAAGATCCTCTTTCTTGATCTTTGCGATAGCGTCCGAGCCGTTCATACCGCCTGCCACCAGTTTTTTATAGGTGTTCGACGCCTCGATGACCTCGGTGTGAAGATAGGGATCAACGGGATTCAGCAGCTTATCCTTAAGCCATACCTCACCGTAGGTGGGCACGGACAAAAGGTTCATACAGCGAAGCAGGGTTGACTTACCGGAGCCCGAGGGACCGATAATAGCGACGACCTCGCCCTTTTTTATCTCACAGTCAACGCCCTTGAGTACAGTCACGCCATCCTCGAAGGTTTTGATTATATTCTTAACGCTTATCACTTACTCTCAGCCTCCTCTCTATAGTCTTAATAACGAAGGTAAGCAGGTAAACTATAGCGAGGTAGAAGCAGGCTGCAACCGACATAGGAACTATGTAGCTCGCCATATTATTACCCGCGCCGATGACCTTTGCCGCCTGGGTAAGATCATACATACCGATCATGCTTACTATGGACGTTTCCTTTATCAATGCGATAAGCTCGTTGCCTATAGCGGGGATAACGTTCTTTATCGCCTGGGGAATAACTATCTTTATAAGCGTGGTTCTGCTGCCAAGTCCGAGAGCGCGTCCCGCCTCGGTTTGTCCGATATCCACGGAGAGAATACCCGCGCGGATGTTCTCCGAAACGTATGCGCCCGAGTTGATACCAAAGGCAATAATCGCAGTGATCTCCTTTGGGAAACCGCGGATGGCGAAAATGGTATACGCCATAATGAAAAGCTGAAGCGCCATAGGCGTGCCGCGGATTATGGTGACATAAATTTTACAGATCAGTTTCGGCAGCTTCATAATCGGGCTATCCTGTGATATACCGACGATAGCAACAAGCGTACCGAGTACAAGTCCAAGCAGGGCGGCAAAAACCGAGATAAGCAGCGTTGTGCCAAGGCCCTCCCAAAGCATTCCCATATACTTTTCATTAGTCAGGAGAACGCCTATATCATTAAAAAAACCCATTTTCTTTTCCTTTATTCTTTCATTAAACGTGCAAAAAGAACTGCGCCGATATGACGCGGTTCTTTTTGACAGAAGTTTTTTATTAGTTCATACCCATATGGGCCATAACCATCTTCTCGATCTCGGTCTGACCGTTCTCGTCCTCTACAAGAAGATCGGCAAGAACGTCATTGATAGCGTTAAGAAGCTCGGTGTTGCCCTTGGTCACTGCAATTGCGTACTGCTCGATCACAGGCTCATCAGCCTCACCCTCAGCGCCCGAGTAGTAAAGAGGATAGCAAACGAAGCCCTTGGTGCTGTTCTCTACGATATACTGCGCAGGAAGCTCGTCAACGATAATAACGTCGATAGTAGAGCCGAGAGATTCGGCAGCTACGTCGGCAGAATCAACAGCCTCGTGCTTGGTATTTTCGGTTCCGTAAAGAACGCCGCCCTCACAGTCGATCTCACAGTCGGCGTAGATCCAACCGGTAGTGTCGGTCTGAGTTGCGATAGTCTTGCCTGTAAGCGCCTCCCATACGACGTAGGTGACGCCGTCCTCGGTCTTGGTTGCTACGTCGGAATCTGCGGGAAGGATAACGTACTGAATAGAGGTGTAGTAGGGAGTGGAGAAATCAACCTTCTCTGCTCTCTCGGGAGTAACGGTAATGCCTGCCGCTCCGCAATCTGCGGTCACGCCCTCCTCAACGAGGTCGATAATAATACCGAAATCACCGTGGGTCCAGACGATATCCTTGCCCATCTGTTCTCCAACCTTCTCCATAATCTCAACGTCAACGCCGACGATGTCGGTACCGTCAAAGTACTCAAAGGGAGCGAAGTATGCGTTAGTTTGTACGTAAATTTTGTCGTTCTCGCTACCGCCGCAGGACGCGAGAGTAAGAGTAGCTCCGAGGAGCATGGTAAGCGCGAGAATAAGTGTGATAATTTTTTTCATTTTATTTTCCTTCTTTCTGTTAGTCGGGCTTTTGGATTTGTTTTTGCGCCCGATCAAATTCAACGTGGCTATTATACACCCGAGATTTGCGTTTGTCAATAGGTTTTTGCAAAAAAATTCAAGATTTTTGAATTTTTATTCGACTTTTTCCGCTTTTTCACAAAATATTATTGTTTATGCAGGTTTTATTCTGCATATTTATTCATTTTGAGGGAATATTGATTTTTTGAGCGAGTTGTGGTAGAATAGTATTGTGAAAGTCTGCGGGTTTCAGCCGACAGGCTGACACTTGCGTAGCAAACTTCACTGTGAACGAAGTGAACAACTTCACTGTGAACGAAGTGAACTACTTCACTGCGAGTGAAACGAGCAACTTCACTGCGAGTGAAACGAGCAACTTCACTGCGAGCAAAGCGAGCAACTTCACTGTGAGCGAAGCGAACAACTTCACTGCGAGTGAAACGAGCAACTTCACTTTGAGTGAAACGAACAACTTCACTGTGAACGAAGTGAACAACTTCACTGCGAGCGAAGCGAGCAACTTCACTGTGAACGAAGTGAACTACTTCACTGCGAGCGAAGCGAACAACTTCACCTTTCAGAATTTGCTCTCGTCGAATAAGTGAAGTTTAACCTTCGGTTAAGTGAAGTTCACCTAGCGGTGAGTGAAGTTTGTGCCTTGCACAAGTGAAGTTTTGCCTCACGGCAAAGTGAGGTTTCGGCAGAGCCGAAGTGAAGTTTAACCTACGGTTAAGTGAAGTTCACCTCACGGTGAGTGAAGTTTGTGCCTTGCACAAGTGAAGTTTTGCCTCACGGCAAAGTGA
>CAZUJY010000008.1:23844-27210 GCA_964620565.1 uncultured Ruminococcus sp.
GGTTTCGGCAGAGCCGAAGTATTTTTCAGAAAGGATCCCCGATGGGAATTATTATATAATATGATAGCTTTATCCGCATCCGACGTAAATCTTTCCTTCGGGACTGATATAATCCTCCGGGATATTTCCTTCGCCATAAACGACGGCGACAGGCTTGGCGTTATCGGTGTCAACGGCGCAGGCAAGACCTCGCTGTTTAAGGTGATAACCGGCGAGTACACCCCCGACTCGGGAGCCGTGTACGTGCAGAAGGGTCACACCGTCGGTATGCTTAAGCAAAATGCCGACCTCTCATCCCTGCCGGGTGAGGTGAGCTGTATAGAATATATGTATACCGCCTACCCTACCCTGCTTAGGCTGGAAAAGGAGATTGCCGAGACCGAGGCGGCGCTGACAAGGGCTGCCGATATAAGCGAAACACTGAGCCTTACCGCCCGTCTTAACGAGCAGAACAGCCGATTTGCCGCACTTGGCGGTCTTGAATTCAGATCAAGATGCCGTGGAATGCTATTGCGGCTTGGCTTTGACGAGGAGCTTATCACAAGGCAGATCCGTACCCTGTCGGGCGGACAGTATACAAGGCTTGCTCTCGCAAGGCTGCTTGCCACCGAGCCGGATATTCTGATGCTGGACGAGCCCACGAACCATCTGGATATTGACGCTCTCGCCTGGCTTGAGAGCTTTATTGCAGGCTATAAAAAGACCGTCATCATCATCTCCCACGACCGTTATTTCCTCGACCGAACCACCAACAAGACCCTTTGGCTCAGATACGGCAAGGCTAGGCTCTATAACGGCAGCTACTCCAGATGCAAGGAGCAGAGCGACGCCGAGGCGGCATCCCTTGAGCACAGATACAAGGAGCAGCAGAAGGAGATCGCCAGGATCAAGGCGAACATCGAGTTCCAGCGCAGATGCAACCAGGAGCATAACTACGTTACCATCAGGGCGAAGGAAAAGCAGCTTGCCAGAATGGATCTGGTGGAGCTTGCGCCGAAGGATGAGAAGAATATCCGGCTTCGCTTTGCCGAGGAGAATGAGTCTACGGGCAACGTGCTTGAGGCGAAGGAGGTGGACTTCTCCTACGGAGAGAGGACGCTGATAAAAAATCTCTCCTTCCTCATAAGACGTGGTGAGCGAGTGATGTTCCTCGGCGCCAACGGAACGGGTAAATCTACCCTTATGAAGCTGATAAACTCTATGATGCCACCCACGAGAGGCAGGATAACTCTCGGCTACAATATAAAAATAGGCTACTACGATCAGGAGAACAGAGGACTTACCGACTCGAACACCGTATTCGGCGAGCTTCGCGAGGCGTATCCCGACAAGACCGATCTTGAGCTTCGCTCCACCCTCGCCCTCTTCCTCTTTGATGCCGACGATATACAGAGGCAGGTCTCCACCCTTTCGGGCGGTGAGCGCGCAAGGCTGACGCTGGCGAAGCTGATACTGAAGAAGGTCAATCTTCTGGTAATGGACGAGCCCACAAACCATCTGGACATCGGCTCCTGCGAGGCGCTGGAGAATGCTCTGCTTGGCTTTATGGGAACTATCGTAGCCGTATCCCACGACAGATATTTTATTAACAGAATTGCTACCAGAATTATAGAGCTTGCCCCCGAGAGAGACAACGGAATGATCGACTATCCTCTCGAGAGCTATGACGACGCCTTTACCGAATATATGCGCATCCGTGAGAGCAGAAATCTTATGCTTGCGACCCAGAAACGCGCCGACACCGTCACCGACGCAAAGGCGGAGTATGAGGAGAAAAAGCGTGAAAAGGCAAGGGCGAGAAGCGAAGAGAAAAAGCGTGAGAAAGCAGAGGCAAGGATCACCGAGCTTGAGGACGAGCTTTCCTCACTTGAGGAGGAGCTTTTCGGCGAGGCGGCGAGCGACTACGTAAGAGCCGCCGAGATTGAGGAGAGAAAGGCCGAGATCGAATGCGAGCTGCTTGAGCTTTACGAGCTGGTAATGTAAAGGACATTTTATGATTATTTACCAATACCCTAATGAGAAAGAACTGAATAAGGACGGCTGCGCGCTGGCTCTCGGCTTCTTTGACGGAGTACATATCGCCCACCGTGACCTGTTCTCTACCGCAAGGGAGATCGCAAGGGAAAGGGGACTTGCCTTTGGCATCTTCACCTTTGGCTCCTCGGGTGGAATCAAGGGGCAGGTAAAGAGGCTGTATGACGACGGCGAGAAGGCGGAGATATTCTCCGAGCTGGGTGCTGATTTCGTGGTGTTTGCCGACTTTTCGGCCATCTCGGGTCTGTCTCCCACCGAGTTTGTGAGAGATACCCTCTGCTCCCACCTTAACTGTAAGGTGTGCGTTGCGGGCTTTAACTTCCGCTTCGGCAAGGGCGCCTCGGGCGACTCGAAAATGCTCTCCTGTCTTATGGGCGAGCTTGGCGGCGAGGCGATCATCCGTGAGGAGATCACCGCAGGGGGAAATACCCTGTCGGCAACCCTGATCCGTCAGCTTATCCTTGAGGGCGAGATCGAAAGGGCGAACGGCTATCTGGGCGCGCCTTATTATATAAAAGGTAGAGTTTCCCACGGCAGAAGCGATGGCAGAAGGCTTGGCTTCCCCACCGCAAACATCTCTATCCCCGAGGGCAAGATAACACCCAAAAGCGGCGTTTACAGATCCGCCTGCGTTATTGGCGGCAGGATATACAGCTGCGTTACCAATATCGGCGTCTGCCCCACCTTTGAGGGTACCGAGACCCGTCTTGAAGCGCATATAATCGGCTTTGATGGGGATCTGTACGGAGAAAGTTTGCGCATATATTTGCTCGGGTATTTGAGAGAGGAAGTGCGCTTCGAGTCGTTAAATGACCTCAAAATGCAAATAAATATTGACAAAAACAGGACAATTAAGGAAAACGGAGATATAAAATGGCAGGATCTTGGACTAAAGTAACGGTTACGGGTAAGACCCGTGATCTTCAGGAAATCGTGGCTGTGATGAGCATGCTTGATAACGGCCTTATGATAGAGGATTACAGCGATTTTTCGCTTAACGGAATGTACGGCGAGCTGGTTGACGAGTCTATCCTCAACGCAGACAGAGAGGTGGTTCGTGTTTCCCTCTTCGTGCCCGAGGAGAGAAATCCTCTTGAATACAGAGAATTTTTACAGACAAGACTGCCTGCCCTCGGCATTGAGGCTAGCATCGACCTTGAGGGAATGAACGAGGACGACTGGGCGGAGAGCTGGAAGCAGTACTACAAGCCTGTGCCTCTCGGCAAGGTGACTATCGTTCCCGCCTGGGAGAAGTATGAGGCGAGAGAGGACGAGGTGATTATCCGTATGGATCCCGGTATGGCATTCGGTACGGGTACCCACGAGACCACA
>CAZUJY010000009.1:0-26028 GCA_964620565.1 uncultured Ruminococcus sp.
GTTCGTTTTATTCTCTCTTGCCTAAAGGTTTTTTCATATCCTTTTCGGATTTTTTTGTTCTCGTCAAATGTGACAGCCCATTAATCTGTTATTTCATTAATTAATCTGTTATTTCATTAAATGGTTATATATCAATTAATACAAGAATGGATAAAATTCTTTTTGCAACTCAGAGATAACTTCTAAATCATTTGAGGAAAGATACCCATTTTCATACGCAGCTGCAAGCGTATAAAAGTCTTCTTCGTAAAGAACGAGGATGCGATTTCCGTTGTTGTAACGAATGGTTGTGTTGCCAACCGTTTCTTCCCAAAGAGCTTGATCATAATATCCCGATGTTATCATTGCTACAATTGCGCCGCCGGAAAACTCGCCATAATAATTTTCAACGTAAACGAAATCGGAATCAAGATCATGCTTCCAATAAGCTTCAATTAATACTACATAATTCCAATCAGGTAAAAATCCGTCATAGGTCTTGAAATCAATCTCAACGTCGCAGGCAGGCATTGTGAAGGTGAACTCCCAATAAAGCTCGTCACCGTCAATGCAGGTAGCAATATCCTTGCCGTTTACAAGGAACAAATAGCCAAGGTCAAGCGCCTTTTCAATCTTTACAGTTACCGTTTCCCCTGCTTTAGAAGTAGATTTTATATCTTCGTACAGCCATTCTTCGTCGTTCATCGTTAAGGAATATTCGGTAGCTGTAGCATCGGCAATCAATTCATCAAGATTTTCACCGACGAGCCTATAACAAAATTCGGTATCGTGCTCATACATGAAATAGTAGTCAACTCTAACAAGCTCGTGTTCACCGCCTTCGGATGCAAAAATATCGACTTTTGCAAAGTACAATTTACCAAATTCAGTGTCTATAACATAATATTCATAGCCGCCATCAAACATCCAGAAATCGCAGCCTGCAATGACATATTCCAGCTCATCTACAGGAATTTCGCAAACGGGATTATTATTACCGTCATAAACTGTTCCTGTTCCAATGTAGGTTACAAATCCGTAAGTCTTTGTTACGCTGTCGGTATCGTTGAAATTCGGAGTATAGAGCAGTTCAAAATAATTATCGTTTGTATCAAGGTAATTTCCGTTGTTGATGTAAAGCTCCTTTTCCGCTCCATCCTTCAAAATGAACTTTACAGTAACAGCGCTACCACCATCAATTTGACCGTTTTCCTTTGAGATAGGCGCAGTATCGAGCCAATAATATTCCTCAAAAATCCTTGCTATTACATCTTCATCAGTAGAGCTTGAAATATTTTTAGGAGTTCCGGGAGCAACACCAACTGCTTCTTTGATAATCTTGATTTCTGCAATATCCTCGGCAGTTATGTCGTTAAGCCACTCACAGCCTGCCTGATTACGAAGGAAATGGTTGGTGGGTGTGGGAATTTCGGACATATTAAATCCACAAATGTCGCAGAACATATCGGCATCATAGTTTTCATGCGGCTCTTTCCCTCTGTCAGGAAGTGTGCAGCCGCAGGTGTACTGATAATAATGGGTGTGCTGATTATATTCGATCCATTCGCCTGTATGCTCGTGATGATTCAAGCTTCCGTGAACTGCCTTCAGCGCATCCTCGGTAAAGGCAATGATGATCTCGCCTTTTACCGGGCTTAAGCTTCCGAAGGAAATTTCAATTTTATCCCCTTCTATATAACCGCCGGAGCCGTTTATGGGCATTTCATCATCCGCTGTAAATTGACCGAGTGATTGAGCCACGCCGATAACATTATCCTTGTAGCTGATGCCCAGAGCGCCTCTTTCAAGGTTCACTTGATAATATATCGCTCCCTCGCCAAGACCTGTGCGTGTAAGCTCGAAGGTTGCGGTTTCCCTCTCGGGAAGATCATCAAAGGTGAAAACAGCGCAGTTTTCATATTCCTTGAGGGTAACGCCCTCGTTCTTTTCAAACAGATCGCAAGCAGTAAGACAAGAGAGCATCAAAACTGCCGTTAAAATAAAGACTAAAATCTTCTTCATCGTTTTCCCTCCTTTAAACGTAGTTATATGCCCAGTAACCCGAGATCACCTCGTAATATTCCCCATTCAATTCGAAAACAGTTTCGTTTATCAGATTGATCCTGCCGCATTTGCTGTCAATGTAAAAGATGGGGGCAGCATCGGGTATATCATCGGTGTATGGTACAAACTCAACGAATGACATATAATCATATCTTGCGGAATAGGACTCATCGTCGTATTTCTTGATGTAAATAATTCTGTTTTCTCTTCTGAAGGAATAGGTCACGTAATCGGGATCCTCAATAGTAGGCAAAACGTAATCGGTATCTTCAAATCTGAATGGCTGCGGAGAGGATGTTTCGTTATACCGATGACTGAAGAAATCATCTCTGAAATTCAGATCGCCCAGCGCACCTTTGTAAAACTCATCTCCGTCCTCGTAAAAGGAATAGGTGGCATATACATCAGTATCGACTACGTCCTCATAATCCACCTTTATCAAGGGCTGATCAAATATGGCCTTGAAATTATCAATATCCACCTGCTTTGCAGAGTATCTGGTCTCTACGAAGGAGGTCTCATCGGAATAATCATTGATTGTCAAGCTCACACCGTTAACTGTTTTGTTATAGATGCTGTTATCTATAAACTCTATCCAATAAATAAGCTCGTCAAAGATATAATTATCTCTGCCGTAAAAGGGATCAAACGTAATATGTAAAACCACGTTTTCCTTCGGCATTTCAAACTCATAGTAAATGTACCTGTCATCGTAGCCGCTTTCCGAAAGCATACCGTTGTTAAGGTAAACATATATTCCGGCGCAGGTGATCTTATGCAGCTTTATCTGTACAGTGTCGCCCGCTTTATAAAACGGTAAAAGAGGCTGACCTAAATGATCGGTGCTGCCTGTCACCGTTACACCATACACGTCAAGCATATTTGTAACCGAGGATATATCGCAGGAGGTCAGGCAAAGAACGACAATAAGCAAAAGCATGGCAAGCGAAGTAAAGGTCTTTTTCATACTTGCATCTCCTTTCAAGAGCCTTACATATAATAAGACACCGTTTTTTATCAAAAGGTTACAGAGAATTTGAATTTTCTTAATTTAATTATACACTATTTCCCCGAGGACTGTCAACATAAATATTTTCTTTTAAAGTTTTGTTAAATTTATCAAAGTACTAGACTTTTTATTTTTAATATGGTATAATATAATGATTTTGTATGCGCTGATGCGGATTTCGATGGGATTTATAAGAAAACTACTGAAATTCCCCACCGCAAGGCAAGAAAGGTATTAAAAATGTCTGATAGAATAAATATATTTGAAGAAATGACGCTTCCGCTTATAGCTCTGCGTGGACTTGTAGCATTCCCTGCTGTACAGCTGAACATAGAGATCGTAAGACCTATGTCGCTCAAGGCCTTTACCGCTGCGGCGACGATGCACGACGCAAGAGTTCTGCTGGTTGCGCAAAAGGATATCGCTACCGAGGATCCTAAGGACGAGGATCTGTACCGTATGGGTGTTGTGGCGGAGATAAAGCACGTGGTTAAAAATCCCCACGGCAATCTGTCCGTGATCTTCGAGGGTCTGTACCGCGCGAAGATCGGTCCTGTGCGTGAGGAGAACGGCTACCTTATGGCGTCGGTTATTGCCAAGAAGGAAAGACAGAGCTACAAGGCATCCGAGCAGCTTCAGGCACTTATGCTGGAGGCAAACAATATGCTCCGTCAGCTTGTTGAGGTCCATCCCAACTTTGAGGAGGATATCAGAATTGCCGCAGAGGCCATCAAGTCTCCCGGTTATTTTGCCGACTTCGTAGCATCCTCTGCAATTATAGATTACAAAAATAAGCAGACCGTTCTTGAGGCTGTAACCTCGAGGGCACGTCTTGAAAAGCTGCTTGTTGCTCTGGGCGAGGAGCTTATGATCCTCCAGTGCGAGCGTGATATTCAGCGCAGTGTGCGTGAGAAGATCGACAAAAATCAGAAGGACTATTTCCTTCGTGAGCAGATAAAGGCTCTTCAGTCCGAGCTTGGCGAATTTGAGGACGACGACGAGCTTAAGGAATATGATGAAAAGATCTCGGCGGCAAAGATGCCCGAGGAGATCAAGGAAAAGCTTTATAAAGAGCTTACCAAGCTGTCTAAAACGCCCTTCGGAGCTGCGGAGGGGACGGTTATCCGTACCTATCTTGACACCTGCCTTGACTACCCCTTCGGTATAAAGAGCGAGGAAAAGATCTCGGTCGAGGATGCAAAGGATATTCTTGATGCGGATCACGACGGACTTACAAAGGTAAAGGACAGGATCCTTGAATTCGTGGCTGTAAGACAGTTCAGCCCTGACGTAAAGAATCAGATCATCTGTCTTGTCGGCCCTCCCGGTGTCGGTAAGACCTCTATTGCGGCATCGGTTGCGCGTGCTCTGGGCAGAAAGTACGCCCGTGTATCCCTTGGCGGTATGCACGACGAGGCTGAGATCAGAGGCCACAGAAAGACCTACGTCGGCGCAATGCCCGGCCGTATCGTTACGGCAATAATCAACGCAAAGAGCGAGAACCCCGTTATAGTTCTCGACGAAATAGACAAGCTCTCCTCCAACTTCAGAGGAGATCCCACCTCAGCGCTTCTTGAGGTGCTTGACCCCGAGCAGAACAAGTCCTTCCGTGACAACTTTATGGAAATTCCCATCGATCTTTCCGACACTCTGTTTATTGCGACCGCAAACAGCTACGACGGAATTCCCTCCCCCCTGCTCGACCGTATGGAAATCATAGAGCTCTCCACCTATAATGACTCCGAAAAGCTTGATATTGCCAAGAATCACCTGGTTCCCAAGCAGCTTAAGCGCAACGGCGTTCCCGCACGGGTATTCAAGATCACCGACGGCGGTATTCTCGCCCTTATCCGCAACTACACCAAGGAGGCGGGCGTTAGAAATCTCGAACGAGAGATCGCATCTCTTATCCGTAAGAGTGCGAAAAGGATCGCCGAGGGCAAGGCGAAGACGGTTCGTATCACCGAGAAGAATATCTCCGAATATCTCGGCAAGCGCAAGGTCATTCCCGAGCGTCTTGAGGAAAGAGATCCTATCGGTATTGTAAATGGCCTTGCATACACCCAGGCAGGCGGCGATCTCCTTAAGGTTGAGGTTGCTGTTATGGAGGGTAACGGCAAGATCGAGCTGACCGGCTCGCTTGGTGACGTTATGAAGGAGTCTGCAAAGATAGCACATTCCTACGTTCGCACCGTGGCAGATAAATACGGCATTGATACCGATTTCTATAAGGACAAGGACATTCACGTTCACTTCCCCGAGGGAGCTATCCCCAAGGACGGTCCCTCCGCAGGTGTTACTATGGTTACCGCTATGGTCAGCGCTCTGGCAGGAATTCCCGTAAAGCGTGACGTGGCCATGACAGGCGAGATCACCCTTCGTGGCAAGGTACTGCCTATCGGCGGTCTTAAGGAAAAGACCCTTGCAGCTTACAGAGCGGGCATCAGCACAGTGCTTATTCCCGAGGATAACATGCGTGATCTTGACGACATTGACGCAGAGGCAAAAGAGCATCTGCGCTTTATTCCCTGCAAGACCGCAGACGACGTTCTCGGCGCGGCGCTCTGTCATTAAAGGTAAGCCCGAATTTTACAAAGGACTAAATAACAATGAAAATTAACGTCAATAATTGCGATATAGCTCTCACTGCGGGTACACAAAAGCAGTTCCCCCGTGACCCCAGACCTCAGATCGCCCTCTCGGGCAGATCTAACGTAGGTAAGAGCTCGCTTATCAACACCCTGCTTGGCAGAAAGTCGCTGGCAAGGGTTTCATCCTCACCCGGAAAGACCATAACGATCAACTATTACAACGTTGACAAGAAGCTCTACCTTGTAGACCTTCCCGGCTACGGATATGCAAAGCGCTCTATGGACTCCAAGAGATCCTGGAGCTCGCTTACCGAGGATTATTTCCTCAAAAACCCCTCATCTGATGCGCTGAAGCTTGTTATTCAGCTGATGGACATTCGCACAGGTCCCACGGATGATGATATTATGATGATCAATATGATGATAGACCGTCAGATTCCCTTTATTCTGGTTGCGACGAAGACAGATAAGCTGTCTAAAACCGCACTGAAGAACAGGATTGACGAGCTGCACAGCGAATTTTTTGAGGGAACGGGAATTGAGATAATTCCCTTCTCGTCGGTTACTCGTGACGGCAAGGATGAGGTTTGGAGAAGGATATCCGACGTAATTTTTTAAATTAAAGAAGGATTATTTATGGAATTTGTGTTATACTATCTTCTGTCCGCCATCGCTGCACTTATTGCGCTGACGGTTCACGAATACTGTCACGGCTACGCCGCCTATAAGCTGGGCGACGACACAGCCAAGAGCTTCGGCAGACTTACTCTCAACCCCTTAAAGCATCTTGACCTTTACGGAGTTATCTGTCTTATATTGTTCCACGTAGGATGGGCAAAGCCCGTTCCGATAAACGCCAGGAATTTCAAGAATCCCAAATGGGGCTTTGTTATTACGGCGGCGGCAGGACCGCTCTCTAATCTGGTCCTCTCATTCTTCTCGGTGCTTATCGCACTGCTTCTCGGAGTGCTCAGAGCGAGAGGTGACTTTGAATCGGAGTTTATGTACTACCTTGTATACAATACCGAGCTGTTCTTCTCACTGTTTCACTTTATAAATCTCGGACTTGCAATATTTAATCTGCTACCCGTTCCGCCCTTTGACGGATCAAGGTTGATCAGCGCATTTCTCCCCGCTGAGATCTATTTCAAGATAATGAAGCATGAGAGAAAGATCTATTACGGCGTGCTTGCCGCACTTCTTCTCGGAACGCATATTGCAAACGCCTTAAGAGCGATCCCCTTTATCGGAAACAATCCCGTTCTTAACTTTATAGCAGGAAGCTTTGCTCTGTCGGAAATCATCGGCATAGTTATAGACTGGGTTTCCGGTCTTATGGTCAGCTTCTGGCAGCTGTTTCCATTTTTACAAGTATAATTTTGAAGTAGGACCTTTTTATGATTGAACAAGTAACATATCGCCTCGATCAGTTCGAGGGACCGCTGGACCTTCTGCTTACGCTGATAAGCAAAAATAAGGTCAGCATTACAGATATACCGATCTCGCTTATCTGCGATCAATATATGGAATATATTGAGGAGGCGCAGAAGATGGATCCTGATATCGCCAGCGAGTTTATCGTTATGGCAAGCGAGCTTATGCTTATAAAGAGCCGTATGCTGCTTCCCCACGAGGAGGGCAATGAAAACGATCCCCGCCGTGAGATCGCCGATGCGCTTTTACTCTATCAGCAGGCGAAGCTTGTGGCAAACGAGCTGAAGCCCAGATATGATGAATATTCGGGAAGATTCGTCAAGGGTACAGACGAGATCCCACCCGAAAAGGGTCTGCCCTTAAATCTCGACTCGGGTATGCTTATCAAGGCTCTTGAGTCGGTGCTTAAGCGTTTGAAGGTCGCCGATGCGCAGAGAAAGCCCTCCGAGCTTGTTAATCCCCTTATCAAGCATAAGGTCATTTCGGTTGAGGAGAAGATCGATCAGATGTGTAAGGTGCTTGAGGAGGTTGGCGAGGCATCGCTCTTTACCCTGCTCCGTGACTCCGAATCCCGCTCTGAGGTGGTTGCAAGATTTATGGGTATTCTTGAGCTTATCAAGCTGCGCAGAATACTTATCACCACTATTACCGTGGTTGATGACGTGGTTGAGTATAACGAGCGTGGTCTTGAAATGAAGTTCGTGCTTAACCCCGATTACGATCCCGCAGAGGCTACCGAAAGCGAGTTTGACTCCACACCTGAAGAAAACAATGACAGCGAAAAGGACGAAAATAAATGAGTGATATAATTATGAGAGAAGAGGGCGCCGCCGAGGCTGAGATCAAGGATGTTTCTGCCGACGTTCTGCAGAGCGACCGTCCCGTAGTTTTTGAGGAAGCGCTTGAGGCCATACTTTTTGCCGCAGGACATCCTATAACCTACGCTACCCTGGCAAGAGTGTTCGAAACCACCCCCTCAAAGATCAAGGAAAAGGTTGCAAAATACTCTGCAATATATAACAATTCGGATATCCCGAGAGGAGTAATCCTGCTTACATACGCCGACTCCTGTCAGCTCTGCACAAAGAAGTACTATCTCACCGAGATCCGTGATGCTCTCGGTATCAGAAAAAGCGGCAGTCTTTCCTCCTCGTCTATGGAGGCGCTGGCAATCGTTGCGTACAATCAGCCGGTTACAAGAGTGTTCGTCGACACCCTCCGCCGTGTTGACTCATCCTATGCTATGAATAACCTTATTGACCGTGGCCTTATTGAGTCCAAGGGCAGACTTGACGCCCCGGGACGTCCTATGCTCTACGGCACCACTCCCGATTTCCTTCGTGCCTTCGGTCTTACCAGCATTGATGCCCTCCCCCAGACGGCAGACGAGATCAAGGCTATGTTTGCCAGAATGGACAGCGTTGGCGAGGCGCTTGAGGAGACCGAGCAGATTTCGATCTCCGATGAGGATCTTGCAGTTCCCGAGAGCAACGACGAAAGCCTTGTTCCCGAGGTCACAGAGGAAATCCCGGTTGCATACGAGGACGAGCATTCCGCCGAGGATGATATAATAATCGACGAAATGTAAGGAGATATATGGCAGGGGTATTGATCGGAATTATTGTTTTGTTCCTACTTTTCTTTCTTCTGACACGCAGAGTGTGGGTCAGAGTGATAAAGACGGAGGACCTGGTAATTCAGCTTCATCTACCCCTGCTGGCTCTTTATTTAAAAAAGCCCGGAGAACAAAAAAAGAGCCGACAAAGCAAGCGTCAGAAAGAAATACAAGGGGCAAAGAATCCAAGGCTCGGCGCAAGAGCATACATCAGAATTGCCGGAAGAACGCTTGCCAGCGTCAAAAGCTGCGATATATCTGTAAAAAAGATCCTTCTCCCCTGCAAAACAGACAATTTCGACGGATTCACACTTGTAAAGCCCTTTGGCTATCAGGGACTTATCTATGGGATAATAGCATATCTCAGGACAAAGGCGCACAAAATAGTGCTTGAGGATAATGCAATCATTTCATCCCCCGACGTCACCGAAGTTCACTTGTATTTTACGGTTAAGCTAGGACTGTATCAGCTTATCCACGCCCTATTGACTTTGAGAAGGGGCGTAAACGATGAAAAAAAGCGAGCTAGGGGTGTATAATATGTCGGAGAATAAAATGAGTGATATTATCAAGGCGTCTATGGACGGTATAAAAAGCTTTACCGATATGGAGACCGTGATCGGCAATGCCATAACCACACCAAGCGGTGTTACGGTTATCCCGGTATCTAAGGTGGCTATGGGAATAGCCACGGGCGGTATCGACTACGGTAAGGGACGTCAGGAATCGGATCAGAATTTCGGCGGTGGCGGTGGCACGGGTCTTGCTATCACACCTATCGCCTTTCTCACCGTTGGACGTGATGCCGAGGTGAATCTTATCCACATAAACGGCGGTGCTGCCGACGTGGATAAAATCGTTAATCTGGTGGAAAGATCGCCCGAAATAATAGAAAAGATCAAAAATGCGCTGTCATAATTTTCATTGAATACAGCCTGCCAAAATTTCAAATCATAAGAAAAAAGGTAGGTAAAAATGAAAAACAAAATCAACGTATATGTAGCTATACTGATACTTGCGGCGGTCATATTCTCCTTTCTGACCATATATGCCTTTGGCGAGAAGGAAAACAGTAATTTTTCGATCAGCGCAAGGTCTGCCGTGCTTTATCAGCCGGAAATAAATAATTTTCTATATTCAAAGAACGCAGATGCAAGGCTGCCAATGGCAAGCACAACGAAGATAATGACGGCTCTGGTGGCGCTTGAGAACAGTGAAACGGGCGAGCTTGTAGCAGTTGACGACTCTGCCATCGGCACAGAGGGATCCTCTGCCTATCTTCGCTCGGGTGACGTGCTGACTATGGAGGAGCTGCTCTATGCCCTGCTCCTTCAAAGCGCAAACGATGCCGCAGTTGCAATAGCCTGTCATATTGGCGGCAGTATCGAAGGCTTCTCGGATATGATGAACGAAAGAGCAAAAGAGCTTGGCCTTACCGATACTCATTTCACCAACCCACACGGGCTGGATGACGAGGAGCATTATACAACGGCAAGAGAGCTTGCTTTGATTGCCGCCGAGGCGCTGAAAGATCCCACCTTCAAAAAAATCGTTTCTACTTATAAACGCAGCTTTGTCACCGAGGATCGCAGGAGAACCTACGTAAATCACAACAAGCTGCTCCGCCTTTATGACGGTGCTATCGGGGTGAAAACCGGCTTCACTAAAAAATGCGGCAGATGTCTTGTTGGTGCGGCTGAAAGAGACGGACTCACCTTTATTACTGTAACCCTCGATGCGCCAAATGATTGGAACGATCATAAAAGGATGCTTGATTGCGGCTTTGAAAGTCTTGAAAAGCTAAATTTTGCAGAAGAATTTGATCACGTATATAAAATTCCCGTTCTGGACGGAGAGCGTGATAATCTGATTGCGGCAAACGTCGAAGGCGCAGAGCTGATTTCCGAGTGTGGAGATAACGCTGTCAGCGAGAGTGTCAAGCTTATCAAATACGCCATAGCACCTGTTAACAAGGGCGATATTCTTGGCGAGATCATTTATTCGCTTGACGGAGAGGTGGCTTGCAGATTGCCTATCGTAGCAACCGAGACCGTAAACAAAAAGAAACCGGAGAGATTTTTTGAAAGGATCCTGTCTTTATTTTACTAAACATTTAAACAACGGAGAATACAATGGAAAAGGTTAGACTTCAAAAATTTATAGCAGATGCGGGACTTATGTCCAGAAGAGCGGCAGAGGCAGAGATCGAGAGAGGAAGCTTCTCGGTTAACGGCCACGTAGCATCTATCGGCATGAAAATAGATCCTGCCGAGGACGTTGTGGCATATAAGGGCAAGCGCATCAGATATGAAAAGCGTAAATATACCTATATTATGCTTAACAAGCCCAGAGGATACCTGTCCTCTACCACCGACGACAGAGGCAGAAAGTGTGTTACCGATCTGCTTGACGGCGTAGGAGCAAGAGTTTATCCCGTGGGACGACTCGATATGATAAGCGAGGGTATGATACTTCTCACCGATGACGGCGAGCTTAAGAACCGCCTTACCCATCCCAGTCACACCATTCCCAAGATATACCGTGTTAAGGTTGGCGGCTCGGTAAGCGAGAGCCAGCTTGATATTCTCACCTCTGCGCTCGAGATCGACGGCTATAAGATCAAGCCTGTGGACGTTATTATTACAGGAGAGGACGAGAGCGGCACTGTGCTTAAGTTCACTCTTTACGAGGGCAGAAACAGACAGATCAGAAAGATGTGCGAGGCCGCAGAGCTTACGGTTAAGCGTCTGTCACGTGTATCTATCGGTAATCTAAAGCTGGACGGCCTTCCCGTAGGTAAATGGAGATACCTTGAGCAGAGTGAGGTTGACTATCTTTACAAGGCGACAAAGGAACAGAGATAATGTTTAAGATAACACCTATACAGGATAAGGATAAACAGCGAGAGATCTGTATTCTTTGCGGTGCAAGCTATCGCAGCGACGCCTTTGCCTATATGATGTTCGACATCGACAGCGGTGAGATTATGGGCATGTCGCAGTTTGAAATCAGCAACGAGGGATACATATTTGACCTTAGAGAAGCGCCCGGAGGACGCGACTTTGAGGCGATGTTTATCCTCACAAGGCAGACGATGAATTTTATAGATCTTTGCGGCGTACACATCTGCCGCATATCTGCGGATGCAGGCGACGAAAGACTGATACGTGCGGTAGGCTTTAAGGAAAAGGACGGCGAGCTTATCTGTGATATGACCGGTATGTTTGACGGTCATTGCGGCGGCAAAGAGGTTATGTAATAAAAAAACTCAGGAGAGCGTTAGCTAACCTGAGTTTTTTGTTTTTATTTATCAAGAAAATCGAAAATAACCCTCCACACGTCCTTATCCTGCTCGGTCATCCTGTACCAATCGTAGGATGCGATGATACGTGCGCACTCCTCCTCAGTAGGAAGACTTCCCTGCTTTTTTATCTTTGCAAAATCCTTAAAGAAGGCCTTTTTATATTCAACAGCCTCCTTCGTAAAGGTGGGATTATGATCTCTGTCCTTTACCATAAGAAATTCGGTGTTTGGTCTTTCGGAAAAAGCCTTCTTCAGTTTATTAAAGTTTGCATTAACGCCTACCATAGTATCATCAGCAGAATGAACAAACAGGGCAGGAGTTTTGCAGGATGATAAGGCTTCGATCGCCGAGCAATCCACGTATTCAGGATTGTATTTCTTCTCAAGGTTATAAAGCATTCCTCTGAAAGGAGCCATAACAAAGGGAGCAATCTGCTTGTGCATGACCTTAAGAGAGATAAAACCCGACATTGCAACTATCCTGTTTATTTCCGGATGAAATTTCAGAATATTCATAGTAGAATAAGCGCCTCTGCTATGACCGACTAAGGCTATCTCCACAGTGGAAAGCTCCTCTATTCCACGAAGAACGAAAAGGCAGTCGTCAAGGTCGCAGAGCGATCCGCACAGTCCCCTGACGTGCTCTCCCTCCGACTCACCGCAGCCGGTGTGATCAAAGGCATATACCGCAAAGCCGTGGCGACAAAGCTCCTCAATCTCACGCATATAAGAGCGGTGCCAGGGAGCAAGGCCGTGATCAAATACTATGATCCTGTCGGTTCTGGGATTGTTATAGTAGTAAAACCAGCCCTTTATACGATAGCCATCACTGTTTTCAAAGGACAGCTCTCGGCTGAAAAGCCCGGGGAAATCTCCCGCAGAAAAGTAGTATACTCTCTCGTCGGGATCGTGTCTTGAAAACAGTACTTTTTTATATTTATCTTCAATCTGCCTTGAAATAAATCCCATTTTAATCCTTTCTACGTTCTGCAAGAAGGTCTACGTAGGTGTGATAAAACTCCTCGTAGCGTCCTTCGTCAAGCGCATCTCTGATCTTCTGCATTAGGTCGTTATAGAAGTAGAGATTATGGAGAACTGCAAGGCGCATGCCAAGCGCCTCTCTCGCCTTGAATAGATGACGGATATAGCTTCTGCTATAATTACGGCAGGCAGGACATCCGCACTCCTCTGCGATAGGACGGCCGTCCTCGGCATACTTCTCGTTGAGAAGATTTATCTTGCCCTTCCAGGTAAAGAGGTTGCCGTGTCTTGCGTTACGGCTGGGCATTACGCAGTCAAAGAAGTCTACGCCGCGGTAAACAGCCTCAACAATATTCTGAGGAGTACCGACGCCCATAAGGTATCTGGGCTTGTCAGTGGGCATATAGGGCTCAACGGTTTCGATGATGTGATACATTGTCTCGGCATCCTCGCCGACAGCAAGACCGCCGATGGCATAACCGTCACACTCGATCTCACGGATAGCCTTCATATTCTCAATACGAAGATCCTCGTAGGTGCCGCCCTGGTTAATACCAAAAAGCATCTGATTGGGGTTGACCGTTCCCTCCTCTGCGTTAAGTCTGTCCATCTCCGCACGGCATCTCTTAAGCCAGCGGATCGTACGCTCGTGAGAGTTCTTAACGTATTGATAAGGCGCAGGATTCTCTACGCACTCATCAAATGCCATAGCAATAGTGGAGCCAAGGTGAGACTGGATGCGCATAGATTCCTCGGGACCCATAAAGATACGCTTACCGTCCATATGGGAATTAAAGGTTACGCCCTCCTCGGTTATCTTACGAAGCTTCGCAAGTGAGAACACCTGGAATCCGCCCGAGTCGGTGAGAATAGGTCTGTCCCAATTAAAGAACTTGTGAAGTCCGCCCATACGGTAGATAAGATCGTCGCCGGGACGGATGTGAAGATGATAGGTGTTGGAAAGCTCAACCTGACAGTTGACCTCCTTAAGATCCATTGTCGAGATACCGCCCTTTATGGCCGCAGAGGTTCCTACGTTCATAAAAACGGGTGTCTCAATAGTGCCGTGGACGGTCTCAAATCTGCCTCTTCGAGCCTTGCCCTCGGTTTTAAGTAGTGTAAATTTGCCCATTTATATATAATCCTTTTACTTTATTCTTTCAAACTGACGGTCAAGCTCGTTCTTGGTAAGTCTGTATGCAATAGGTCTGCCGTGAGGACAAACTATAACATCGGGAAGCTCAAGAACCTTCTTGATGATCCACTCGTGAACCGATCTGTCGTATACTCTGCCGCCCTTGATAGCCGCCTTGCAGGCGATCTGATAAAGAGCCTGCTCACGACGGATCTTTTCGGTGATCTGGGGGTTTCCCTTGCCGTCTATAATATCGTCAACCATCTTAACGAACAGCGATTCTGCCTCCATGCTTCCGATTGAGGAAGGAATGGCGCTGAGGTTTGCGTAGCCGTCAAGTAACTCAAATTCAAAGCCCACGCTCTCAAGCTCCTCTCTGTACTCCCCTGCTGTTGCAAGCTCGTCCGGAGAAAGAAGAACGGTTATGGGAAGAAGAAGCGTTTGCGCCGCAACTCTGCCGTCACGCTCGGTAATCTTTTTCAGATCCTCAAATATAACTCTCTCGTGAGCTGCATGCTTATCAATAACAAGCATAGCGCCCTCGTATTCAACAAGCAGATAGCAGTTAAACGCCTCGCCGATATACTTATACTCGGGAGCAGACTCCTCTACTCTTATCTCGGGAAGAGGCGCCTCGGTCAAGGGGGCCTTTTGAGGTGTGTAATCCGCAGAAGGAGCCGTTTTTGCATATCTCTCAAGCAGCTCTACCGAATTTTTAGGAGTCATTGCCGCAGGAGTATTCCCGGGAGAGAAGCCCTCTCCTGCTCCGCTGGATACCTTAAGAGGCTTGGAATAATCGATGGAGGAGCGACGAACCGACATATCGGGCGCCGATGGGGGCGTTAGAGTGATACGCTCGGTGGAGGAAATGGATATCTGCTTGCCCTTGGTGTCAGCATCGATCGGAACGAATGCGCCCAGAAGGTTTCTCTCACCGGTCTTTTTACCCGCAAGCTCCATCTCGGGACGGTACTGATAGTCCTCAAGCGCCCTCTTGACGGTGTAGTAAACCGCCTCGAAAACAGGCTGCTCGCTTGCGAATTTAACCTCAAGCTTTGCAGGATGAACGTTTACGTCAACCGCACCGGGATTCATATCAAGAAACAAAACGCAGGTAGGAAAAGCCTCATGAGCAATATAAGAGGTATACGCCTTTTCGATAGCCGCCATAGCCGTCAGGCTCTTAACGTATCTACCGTTGATGAAAACGTTCTGATAATTTCTGTTCTTTCTGACGTTATCACTTCTACCGATATATCCGTGAACGTGAATGCCGTTGGCAATACCGTCCGCAGGAATAAGCTTAGAGGCAAAATCCTTGCCGTATACGGCATAAATCGTGTTAAGGAGATCCTTGTCACCCGGAGTCTTAAAGCGCTCCTCTCCGTCAACCAAAAGTTGAATTGAGATATCGGGGCGAGAGAGCGCAACCTTCTCTACCAAAGCGGCGCAGTTCATTGCCTCGGTGGAGTCTTTTTTAAGGAACTTACGGCGTGCGGGCACATTGAAGAAGAGGTTCTCCACAACAACGGTAGTACCTGCCGAGCATCCTACCTCGGAAAGATCAAGTATCCTGCCGCCCTCGCTGACAAGCATGGATCCTACCTCTGCCTCTGCGGTCTTGGTGATGATAGTCACCGCAGAAACCGAGGAAATTGCCGCAAGAGCCTCACCACGGAATCCGAGAGTGCTGATGCTCTCAAGATCCTCACGTGCTTTGATCTTGCTGGTAGCGTGACGCTTGATTGCCACGGGCAGATCCTCTCTGTCCATACCGCAGCCGTTGTCGCTGACACGAATGAGCGCAACACCGCCTCGCTTGATCTCGGCGACAATAGAGCTAGCGCCCGAATCTATTGAGTTTTCGATAAGCTCCTTAAGCACCGACGAGGGTCTCTCGACCACCTCGCCTGCGGCGATAAGGTTGGCTATTTCAAAATCAAGTACGTTTATTTTTCCCATAATATTTTTTCATCTCACGCTTTCTTAGTCCGAAAGCTTTTTCTTAAGCTCAAAGAGCAGATTCATAGCTTCAATAGGCGTCAAAGTATTAATATCCACCGAGCGAAGCTTATCTGCAACCTCATTTTCCTTTGATTCGGTAATTCCTGCAAACAGATCGAATTCCACAGGCTGTTCCCTCTTCTGCGCTCCGGCAACGGGCTTGTCGGATTCAATATCGGCAAGTATCTCCCTGGCACGCTTAACAACCTGGTCGGGTACGCCTGCAAGCTTTGCAACCTCGATACCGTAGGAATCGTCTGTGCCGCCACGTACGATCTTACGGAGGAAGGTAATGGAATCGCCACGCTTCTTTGCGGCGATATTGTAATTAACAATACCGTCAAACTCGTCCTCCATATCGGTAAGCTCGTGATAGTGAGTAGCGAAGAGGGTCTTTGCGCCGATCTTCTTGGAATATGTGTACTCAACCACCGCACGGGCGATAGACATACCGTCATAGGTGCTTGTTCCTCTGCCCACCTCATCGTAAATAATAAGCGAGCGTAAGGTAGCATTCTTCAGAATGGATGCAACCTCGGTCATCTCAAGCATAAAGGTAGACTGACCGGATGCAAGATCATCGGAGGCGCCGACTCTTGTGAAGAGCCTGTCCACAATACCGATCCGGGCCTCTCTTGCGGGAACGAAGGAGCCGATCTGCGCCATGACCGTAATAATGGCGACCTGACGCATATAGGTAGATTTTCCGGCCATATTGGGACCAGTGATGATCATAATTTTATTTGACGTGGTATCAAGAGTAGTGTCGTTGGGTACAAAATAGGAATCCTTTACGAACTTCTCTACCACGGGATGACGGCCGTCCTTGATAATGATATCGGTGGACAGGTCGACCTCGGGGCATACGTAATTATTTCGGCTTGCCACCTCTGCAAGAGAGCGATAAACGTCGATCTCCGCAATAAGCGCAGCGCTCTTACGGATACGCTCTCTGTTTTCGGCAACGAAAAGTCTCAGGCTGTCAAATATCTGATACTCCATGGAAACCAGCTTTTCATCAGCCGAGAAGATGGTGTTCTCCATCTCCTTAAGCTCCTGAGTGATATATCTCTCACAGTTGGTAAGAGTTTGCTTACGAACAAATCTGTCGGGAACCTGATCAATAAAGGATTTGGAAACCTCGATATAGTAACCAAAGACCTTGTTATAGTTGACCTTAAGGGTCTTGATGCCGGTGGCCTCCTTCTCACGCTGTTCGATAGAAGCCATAATTCCCTCGCCGCCGTCCTTGATAGAACGGTAGTAGTCTACGTCGGCATTAAAGCCCTCCTTGATCATTCCGCCCTCACGGATAGTGAGCGGAGGATTGTCGATTATCGCCTGATCAAGAAGCTCGAAGATGTCGTCAAGAGTGTCAAGCTCTCTTGTGATCTCCTTAAGCGAAGAAGATTGGAATGTGGAAATCAAGGCTTTAATTTCAGGCAGACGTCTGATGCTCTCGCCGATGGCCTTAAGATCTCTCGCATTTGCGGTGCCATAAACCGCCTTTGCGGTAAGGCGTTCAATATCGAGCATTCCCTCAAGAAGCTCGGAGAGCTCATCACGGCGGCGCCTGTCTGCAAATATGTCACGCACCGCACCCTGACGGTGGGATATTCTTACGGGATCAACCAGAGGGCGAAGCACCCAGGAGTGAAGAAGTCTTGCGCCCATAGCGGTCTTTGTCTTGTCAAGCACCCAGAGAAGCGAGCCACGCTTGGACTTGATCCTCATAGCCTCAACAAGCTCAAGATTTCTTATAGTATTAAGATCAAGATCGAGATACTGACCTCTTGCATAAACGTTAATTCCCTTTGCAAAGGCAATATCGGTCTTCTGCGTTTCCTCTATGTAGGACAGCAGCGCGCCCGCTGCCATAAGCATCTCGCTCTCATTCAGCTTGTTCGCTTCATCCTTGAAGTGACGGCGGCAAAGCTCCTTTGCCTTCTCGTAAGCGAAGAGTCTGTTTACGTTATCGGTAATGAGAGAGGAGAATCTCTCCTTTGCAAAGCCTGTAATATCCGATATCTCTGCCGACTTACGATTGATTATGATCTCCGACGGCTGATATGCGCCTATCTCGTTACGGATAAGCGACATAAGCTCCTTACCCGAAAGGTAGGTTGCCGAAACCTCGCCTGTGGAAATGTCTGCGGTGGCAATTCCCGCCGAGGAGTCGGAGAGATATATAGCCATAAGAAAATTATTCTTTCCCTCGGAAAGCAGGCTGGCATCTGTCACTGTACCGGGAGTAACCACACGGGTAACCTCACGCTTAACCAAGCCCTGAGATTCCTTGGGATCGCTTACCTGCTCGCATATTGCAACCTTTATTCCCTTCTCAACAAGTCTGCCAACGTACACGTCGGCCTTATGGAAGGGTACGCCGCACATAGCCGCACGTCTTCCCTCTCCGCAATCTCTGCCTGTAAGAGTAAGCTCAAGCTCACGGGAGGCTATTATGGCGTCCTCAAAGAAGCACTCGTAAAAATCGCCGAGACGGTACATAAGGATAAAGTCCTCATACTGCGACTTTACCTCAAGATACTGCTTCATCATAGGAGTAACGGTGGTTATGTCACTCCTTTTCTCTATAACAATTACCTCTGCCATAGGGCAAAATACCTCTTATCTTAGTTTGATTTTAGTGACAGCCCTTACAGGTGGAGCAGTCGTGAGTGCAGTCGGAGGGGCGCTGACCTGTAATACAGTACTTGATCTCGGCGTTTACCTCGTCCATAAGAGCATTCATAGCTCTCTGCGCCTCTGCGAATTTAATGTATTTGGGATGAGAACCGATCTCGGAGCCAAGCTGCTCGATGCGTGCACGAAGATCTGCTATTGCTCGCTGATCCGCCTCAGCGGGATCCTTTGCAAACTCCTGGCCGAGAAGCATTCTCTCCGCCTCGTATTCACTCATTTTGTTCTGAAGCTCACCGTCCATCTGGAACTCGTTTTTTGTAGCCTCAAGGTTCTTTATCTCATCGCTCTTTGCAATCTCCTCGCCGAGAAGATGTGCAAGCTCTATGATCTTTGTCATTTTTATTTCCTCACTTTTCTGCCTCACCCATAAGATGATAGGGGCAGGCCTTGGTTATTTTCACATTTATAAATTCGCCGATGGGCGCATCCGATTCAAAGTAAACCGGCTTATTGGTAAGCGTTCTGCCTGATAAGATGCGCTTGCCGTTCTTTATTTCAAAGGAATCGGTCAGCACTCTCTGTATAGTATTTTCATAAGGCATATTTTTTTCAAGAGAAATAGCGTCTTGCACCGCAAGAAGCTCTGCCATTCTCACGTCCTTTACCGAGCGGTCAACGGCGCCGTCCATTTTAGCCGCCCTTGTTCCCTCTCTCGGAGAATAAAGAAATGCGTACACGTTGTCAAACTTTACTCTGCGAAGAATATTCATAGTGTCGGCAAAGTCCTCGTCGGTCTCGGTTGGGAAGCCGACTATTACGTCGGTGGAAAGCGAAATGCCGAGGATATTCGCCCGAAGCTCGTCCACTATCGCAAGATATCGTTCTCTGGTATAGGTGCGGTTCATCTCCTTGAGTATGCGGTTACTTCCCGACTGCAGGGGCAGATGGAAGAACGGTGCAATCTTGGGATTATGACGCCTCATTACCTCTATCAACTCCGTCGAGGTGTCCTTGGGGTGACTGGTCATAAATCTGATGATAAAGTCGCCCTCGATCTCGGCAATCCCCGACAAAAGCTCGGGGAAAGTAAGATCCGCCTTATAGGAATTAACGTTCTGACCCAGCAGAGTGATCTCACGTACACCGGAATCAACCAACGCTCGGCATTCGGCAAGTATGTCCTCACTTAATCGGCTGCGCTCCCTGCCCCTTACGTACGGAACGATACAGTATGAGCAGAAATTGTTACAGCCGTACATAATAGATACCCAGGCTCTGTGTCTTTCACGTCTTACCGCAGGCGCATCCTCATAAATATCGCCGCCGTCCTGGCCGAAAACAAAGCTTCGCTTACCGTCTGTAAGCTTACGTGCAATAAGCTCTGGTATGCGGTGAAGCATATTGGGCTCAAGAGTAAAGGCGACGTAATGGAAATCGGTCTTAAGCATCTCCGCCCTGTGAGGCTCGGCCGCCATACAGCCAACCACACCAACGATAAGGTCGGGATTGCGCTTTTTTTGCGCCTTGAATCTGCCGAGAAGCGAAAGCGCCTTCACCTCTGCGTGCTCTCTTATAGCGCAGGTATTGATGATGATAACGTCAGCAATATCGGGATTTTCCGTAGGGGTGTATCCCATCTCACAAAGCAGACCCATTGCGGTCTCGCTGTCCCTCTCGTTCTGCTGACAGCCAAAGGTTATAACGTGGGCGTATTTTTTTGCGCCGTCGTTTATTTTTTTAACGAGGGAGATATATTCTCCCACATTTATTTCATTTATGCTGTGGATCATTTTTCTCCCTCCCCTTTTAGTCTTTCATTTTTTCTGCCAGCTTTTCTGCCGAAAGGCCTACGTAGTCATAGAGATCGCACATCTCGGATGGAGCGGCAAAATTATCCTCTATGGCGGCAATTCTGTAATCTGTCCTTGATATGTCAAGGCCGCGGAGCATAAGCTCCTCACGGCAAAGCTCGGCAGCGCCGCCGCTCTTGATTCCCTCCTCGGCGAAAACAACACGCTTTGCAGGAGAAATAAGCTTAATCAATTCCTCTGCCACAGGGCCGTAGGGCTTTAAGCTCTCGATAAGTATTATACCCGAATCTATTCCCTGCTTTTTGAGGATATCCGTCGCAGACTTAACTCTGTCAACAAGCGATCCGTAGGTAATAAACAGATGCTCGGGAGTATTCTGTATATCAAAGTCAATGCTGATCTTACAGGTCGGAGAATCAGAGACAGACTTGAACACGTTCAGGCATATAGGCTCCTGCGCATTGGGATAACGGATAGCAACAGGACCGTCATACCCCTCTGCAAAATGCATCATATCACGAAGCGAAGCGAAGCTTGCGGGTGCGAGAAGCGTCATATTCGGAATATGCGAGATAAAGGGCACATCAAATATGCCGTGATGAGTTGCGCCGTCGCCAAGGGCGAGGCCTGCACGGTCGATCATAACCTTAACCGGCAGATTCTGGAGCGCAACGTCGTGAAGCAGACTGTCATAGCCTCTCTGCAGGAAGGTGGAATAAAGCGCAACGAAGGGAATATGGCCACCTCTTGCAAGTCCTGCCGCAAAGGTAATCGCATGGGCCTCGGCAATGCCTACGTCGAAAAATCTGTCCGGATATATTTTGCCAAAGCGGTCAAGTCCCGTACCGATACCCATAGCGGCGGTTATGCCGACTATCTTTTCATTCTTCTCTGCCATCGCTATCAGCTCGTCGGCAAAGCCCTTGCCAAAGCCTCCCTCGGGAGATGCGGAATTAAAGCTGTGATATCCGTCGGGCGAGCTTTCCGCAGGCTCGTAGCCCTTGCCCTTCACCGTCTTAACGTGAACTACGCAGGTCTTACCCGACTGCTTTGCAAGAGTCAGCGCCTTGCATACAGCATTATAATCGTGGCCATCGATAGGGCCGATATAGTAAAGTCCAAGCTCCTCGAAGTAATTCGGCTTGTAAACCAGCTTTTTGATAGCACGCTTTATGCATCTGAGCAGGAAGCGGATAGGCTTGCCGATAAGAGTAAGCTTATCAAGAAAGTTCTTGGTATTTGTCTTGAATTTTGCATATCCCGGTGACACTCGAACGTGGGAAACGTAGGATGCAAATGCGCCCTTGGTGGAGGATATGGACATGCCGTTCTCGTTGAGAATAATAACGAGAGGAAGCTTTTTCGGGCAATTATTAAGCGCCTCGTGAGCCATCCCACCCGTGAAGGCACCGTCACCCGTCACACAAACGGTATGACAGGCTTTGCCCGAGAGATTATCCGATCTGGCAATACCGAGAGAGGCGGATATGGAGTTTGACGAATGGCCCGAGCCGAAGGCATCGTGCTCGCTCTCCCTCATAGAGGTAAAGCCTGAAAGACCGCCGGGGGTTCGAAGCGTATCAAAGGCCTCACGTCTGCCTGTCAGCAGCTTATGAACGTAGGACTGATGTCCGACGTCGAAAATAATATGATCCTTAGGTGAGTCAAACACCGTATGGATCGCCAGGGTAAGCTCTACAACACCCAGATTTGATGCCAGGTGACCGCCGTGCGCCTTAGCGTTCTCAATAAGAAAATCTCTGATCTCCGAGGAAAGAGTCGGGATGTCTGATTTATTCAGTTTTTTAAGATCTGACGGCGAATTGATGCCATCGAGCAACGAATATTTCATACCCTGCTCCTTTCCCTATGTATTTATGCCGTGGGAGATTTACCCACGATCTTTACGTAGGCTCTGTAAAACGCCGAATAGTCGCCAAAGCCTACCTTTTCCGCCGCATTTGATGCGGTCATGCCCGACTCAATAAGTCCCTTGGCATAGATGATACGTTTTTGATTTATATATGCGTGGATCGATATTCCGCTGTAGCTCTTAAAGGCTCGGCAGAGATAATATTTGCTAACGAAAAACCTGCGGGCAAGACGGTCAAGGCTGATATTCTTTCTGAAATTAGCATTCAAAAATCTGCCCACTCTTGCGCCGATCTCATCATCGTCAACCGTCATTCGCTTTCCCTCGGTTGCCGAGAGAAGTATGATTATTTCAGCAAGAAGCGTCTGCATATAGGCATCACGCTCATTCTCATTAAGTCTTTCTGCCATCTCAAATCTGTCAAACGCCGAGATAAGCGCCTCGCATACCTGCTCACAGGGATAAAATCTGCCGTGGCTCTCGCCGTCCTCACAGATCTTATCAAACATAGCACCGACCGCTCCGCTTACTGCGTCACGGCGAAAGTGAACGGTATACCCCTCGGCTAAGACGTCAGGAGAAAGCTCTACCTTGTGATAGGACATAGGAGTTATAAAAATAAGCGTTCCACTGGTTATTTTATGCTCGCAGCCCTCGACTATATACCTTCCGGAGGCCGATTGCAGATAGGTGATCTCGTATTTATCGTGGCAGTGATCGCCGCAAAAGCCCTCACGTCCCTCGTCGGCGGAAAGATACTTTATAGCAATATTCTCGCTGAAAATCTCATATCCGTTTTTCACCTACGTAAGCCTCCCTTCAAATTTCAATAATATTTCATATTATTGTACCATATTTGAGCAATTTTTGCAAGGGGGTTTTTGAAAAAGGCAAAGGCATTACTTTCTTTTTTTGAATAACGTTAGCTCCGCTATCACACAGCAAAGCTGAAATGCTATTCTGCCCTATATTATATTTGAAATATAGCGAATTTATCTAATTTCGTTTTAGCTCTTGATTTTTAGGAGCTTTTGGTATATAATTTTAAAAAAGATTTTTTGGAACAGATTGCCCGTACATTCTTCAGTATGTCGATTGGACAACAGTCGGTTCAAGTGTAGAGGAGGCTTTAGTATGCACGAAAACAACGGTTTTGATAACCTATTAATGCAGTATGCACTGAACGATAATAACTACAAAAAGTGGCGTGGGGAGCATACTAAAGTATTCGGCAAAACCTTTTCCTCTGCATTCGCAGACAATCCCGAGGCGCAGATCCACCTTACCGCTGCGCTTATTAATATTTGCAGTCGTAATTTTGCCGCTGCCTGCCCTAAGCTTGACATTCTGGAGAAGATATGTGTAAATGACTTTGACGAGGCTGTGGTGATCTATTTCAAGGGACTTAATTATGAAATGCTTGCCAAGGAGACCGAGATGTGCGAGTATTACGAAAGGCTAAAGGACTGTACCGCTTCTCTCGCCTTCCCCTTTGCCTTCCACCCCTATTACAGAACTGCAAAATTTGCCCAAAGAGATTCCGAATGCGGCAAGGCGATTTATTACTACAAAAAAGCGCTTGAGTTCTACGATGGATCGGTACCCGATGAAAGCCAGAAATCAACAGTGAGCAAGATCATCTACGATATAGCAACTCTGTATTTGCTAATGCACAAATACGACGATTGCGAGGCCTTTATAAAGCTTTCCGAGCAATACGACCCCTCGGAAAATCCCCATCGCAACTACGTAAAGGCTGTGTTATTTGCCGTTCTTGGCAAGGAGGATGAGGCATGGAAGCTGGCAGAAGGACTCAACAGCTTTTACAGAGAGTATCTTGATCCTATGATAAAGGCTATTATCAGCGGAACAGACCCGCATTATTGCGAAACAAAACAGGACAGATCCGGCTATGAAGAGTTCTGGTGCCGACTGTTACAGGTTAAACCCGAGCTGGAGGCTATAATCAGCGAAGGCAGGACTTCTGATGCCGAGGAAATACTCTCGGACAGGCTAAGCAATACGCTTATCTTTATGAAGCGCAAGCTTGATTGTCGCATTGAGCTGACCGAGGATGGAATCACAGTAAAATGTAAAAATTACCGAGTAAAAACGCTTTTAAAGGAATACGAGGCTCTCTTTTCAAAGAAGCCATCGCAGTTTGATAGCTGGCGCTTTAGTTCGGTAGATGAATTTTTGTGTTATTAAGAGGGAAAAAATATGATTAGAAAAAACGATTTTCCAATACTTGAATTTGATGATGACAAGAGTGCGCTGATAACTCCGCAGATGTTCGGCGAGGCGCACGGTAAATTAGGAACGGACAAGCTGATAATCAGCTTCTTCAAGGAAGCGATCAATACCCTGCTCGACGAGGGTAAAATAAAAGTACATAAGGTAATTAAAGGCGAAAACGATCTTGTGCTCTACAAGTTTGTGGACGATGACGTGCTTCTGATGCACGGAATAATCGGCTGTGCGGCAACGGGCGGATATCTTGACGAGCTGACCGGATGCGGAATAAGCAAGGTCATGTTCTGCGGTGGCGGTGGAGTGCTTGACAAGAATATCGGTGTCGGAGAGCTGCTTGTGGTCGAGGGGGCAATTCGTGACGAGGGCTTTTCCTATCACTACCTTGAGCCTTCAAGAACAGTGTATTCACAGGCAGACGTGCGTGAGGTAATTTGCGATTATCTGGAAAGCCACGGAATTCCCTACACGTCCGGAATCGTATGGACCACAGACGCCTTCTACCGTGAGACCAAGGACAGAATTACACTGCGCAAGGAGGAAGGCGCACGTATAGTTGAAATGGAGCAAGCAGGCTGCCTTGCGGTAGCCGAATTCCGTAAAATCAAATACGGCGCCCTGATCTACGGAGGGGACGACGTATCGGGTAACACATGGGATTCAAGGCGCTGGCGTGACAGAGGAAGCATCCGATACTCAATGATAGAGATATGCAAAGAGCTGGTAAAGGAGATTTAATTTGGGGCAGAATATAAAGCTTATAAAAATATCAGCAGATTATGCAGAGCAAATCCGAGAGTACAAAAAGGAGTTTATTGATGCAGGTGATTCTATGGACGGCTGCGGTGCCCTTCGCAGAATTGACGACCCCTATGAATACGTTGAATGGAGCATAAACTGCGAAAGTCTTGAAACGATGGGAAGGGACCGCATATATGAGGGACGTGTTCCCGCTACACAGCTTATGCTTGTTTCGGAGAATGAGCATCGACTTTTAGGTCTGCTCCAGATAAGGCATTACTTCAATGACTACCTATCAAAATTCGGCGGTCACATCGGTTATTCGATAAGGCCCGGCGAAAGACGCAAGGGATATGCAAAGCAGATGCTAACAGAGGCGCTTCCCTTCTGCCATGCTCTTGGACTTGACCGTGTGCTGATAACCTGCTACGACACGAACATTGCAAGCGAAAAAACCATACTTTCCTGCGGTGGCGTTTACGAGTCAACGGTTTTCGAGCCTGACGAAAAGGCTTATTTTAAAAGATTCTGGATAGAGCTATAAAAAAGGGGCTGTCTCAAATGCAAATTTGAGGCAGCCTCTTTTTGGGGATAG
>CAZUJY010000010.1:0-25539 GCA_964620565.1 uncultured Ruminococcus sp.
GATACACGCCCCTCAAACGTGCGCGTCTGCCGATTCCGCCACTCCCGCGAACATTTGATATTATAGCATACACTTTTACATTTGTCAATAGTTTTTTACAAAAATCCCCGAGAATTTTTATCTTCCCGGGGACTTTTTTTATTATTGACGATTAATTGATCAGAACTTGAAGTAATTCTTTGCGTTATAGTATGCAATTCCGGTAACAACGCTCTCAAGAGCCTTGTAATCCTCGGGATACTCGCCCTCGTCTACCCACTTACCGATCAGGTTACACATAATGCGTCTGAAGTACTCGTGACGAGGATAGGATACGAAGGAACGGCTGTCGGTAAGCATACCTACGAATGCGGAGAGTGTGCCAAGATTAGCAAGCGCCTGCATCTGAGCCTCCATACCGTCACGCTGATCGTTGAACCACCATCCAGAGCCGAACTGAATCTTACCTGCTACACCTGCGCCCTGGAAGCAGCCAAGCATAGTACCAAGAACGTAGTTGTCCTTAGGATTAAGAGTGTAAAGGATAGTCTTGGGAAGGCAATCTGCGCACTCAAGGTGATTCATAAATGCGCCAAGATCCTCTGCGATGCAAAGATCGTTGATGGAATCAAAGCCAGTGTCGGGACCAAGCTTGTTATACATCTTCCGGTTATTGTTACGGAGAGCGCCGATGTGAAGCTGCATTGCCCAATCGTATTTTACGTACTCCTCAGCGCAAGCCTTAAGCATAGCGGTCTTGAAGGAGTCGATCTCCTCCTTAGTAAGCTCGCCACCTGCCATACGCTTATCGAAGGCAGCCTTTGCATCGCCTACCGCAAAGGGAACGTACTCAAGAGCGTGGTCGGAAAGACGGCAGCCATACTCATTGAAGTATGCGATTCTGCCCTTGATCCAAGCAACAAGCTCCTCATAGGACTTAACGCCTGTGGACTCGATATAAGGAATGAAGGTCTCCTTACCGATCTCAACAGCCTTGTCGGGACGGAAGGTAGGAAGAACCTTTGTGGAGAATCCACGGAGAGCTGCGTGATACTCAAGAGTATCAACAGGATCGTCGGTGGTGCAGATAATCTCAACGTTAGAGCGCTTGATAAGCTCCTGAGCACGGAACTCGGGCTTTGCAAGGCACTCGTTTACCTTGTTCCAGATGCGCTGGCAGGACTCCTCGTTAAGAGTTTCGTCAATGTCGAAATATCTTTTAAGCTCAAGGTGAGTCCAATGATAAAGAGGGTTGCCGATAAGACGAGGAAGGGTCTTGGCAAACATCTTGAACTTCTCATACTCGTCAGCATCGCCGGTGATAAACTCCTCGGGAACACCGTTGGTTCTGATCTGACGCCACTTATAGTGGTCGCCGCCAAGGAAAAGATCGAAGGCGTTCTTGAACTGATAGTTCTCTGCGATCTGCTTGGGAGAAAGATGGCAATGATAGTCGATAATAGGAAGATCCTTTACCATTGCATAGAGCTTCTTTGCAGGCTCGTTTTTAAGCATAAAATTATCATTAATGAAACTCATAATGTTACACCGTCCTTAAATATTGAAATTTCTCTGTAATCGTTGATCTCATTTCTTGTTTCCCTGCCCTCTGCAACGCTGATAACGTATTCAAACAGCTCGTCGGTGAGAGGATCACCGCTAAGTGTGGGAGATGCATCAAAGTCGATCCAACCTGCCTTGCGCTCTGCAAGAGAATGATTGGTGGCGATCTTAACGGTAGGCACGGGAGCGCCAACGGGAGTACCTCTGCCTGTGGTGAACAGAATAATATGCACACCCGCAGCCATAAGGTTGGTTATAGCAACAATGTCATTGCCGGGGCCGTTAAGGAGAGACAGACCGTTCTTGGTAAGCACGTCGCCGTAATCGAGAACGTCAACCACCTTGGAAAGACCGCCCTTCTGCACACAGCCAAGCGACTTTTCCTCAAGTGTAGTAATTCCGCCCTTTTTATTTCCGGGCGAGGGGTTTTCGTAAATAACCTGATTGTGTCTGGTGTAGTAGTCCTTGAAATCGTTGATAAGCTTTACGGTCTTATCAAACACCTCACGGCTCTCACAGCGCTGCATAAGCAGATGCTCTGCACCGAACATCTCGGGTACCTCAGTAAGAACACAGCTGCCGCCGTGGGAAATAACCTTGTCGGAAAGTCTGCCTACAAGGGGATTTGCAGTAATACCGCTATATCCGTCACTACCGCCGCACTTAAGTCCGATGCGAAGCTTGGATACGTGTACGGGGGTGCGCTCAAATTTGGAGGCATATTCCTTAAGCTCGTTGATAAGAGCTACGCCCGCGGCAATATCGTCATCGTGATCCTGTGTGTTAAGGAACTTTACTCTGTCAGGATTATACTCGCCAAGCACCTGCTTAAATACGTCAATATTGTTGTTCTCACAGCCAAGGCCAAGAACAAGAACGCCTGCGGCGTTAGGATGGTTTACCATGCCACGAAGGATCTTCTGAGTTATGGTCTGGTCGTCGCCCAGCTGAGAGCAGCCGAAGGGGTGAGGAAAATATCTCGCACCGGTAAGGGCGGAAAGCTTCTGCGCAATTTTGTTAACGCAGCCAACGGTGTTTACAATCCAAATTTCGTTTCTGATACCAACGTCACCGTTCTCGCGTACGTAACCCATAAAGGTACGGTCGGTGGGAGCGGCGGGCGTATCATAGAATTTAGGCTCGTAGGAATACTCAAGATTGCCGGAAAGATTAGTCTTTACATTATGAGTATGCACGTGCTCGCCTTTTTTTATGTCGCAGATAGCGTGACCTATGGGATTGCCGTACTTGATAATGTCCTCGCCGCACTTTATATCACGGAGAGCGTACTTGTGGCCGTCCTCAAGGTTGATATCTACGTTATCAAGCTTATTTATTAACATACTTCTCTACCTCGGGTGTAAGGAATGTAAGATCCTGGCCCCACAGCGACTCGTTTGCAAGGATCTCTGCTGTATTGTGATTCTTCATAAACTCAACAACCGCAGCATCATCGTTTGTCATATCGGTCTTATAGAATTCGATAAGCTTTGCGAAAGCGAACAGAAGAGTCTCGGGCATCTTGTCAAATCTCTTGATGTACTCAAGGATAGAAGGAAGAACTCTTACCTTAAACTTGGATACGGAGTTAAGAGCAATAGCGGAAAGATAGTGCTTTATGTAAGGATTGCTGAAGCGCTCAACAACGCTGTTAGCATAGGAGAGAAGCTCATCCTTGGGAAGATCAAGGGTAGGCATGATCTCGTCAAATACGCACTTCTTAAGATGCTCGCTCATTGTAGGATCGTCAAGACAGCTCTTTACGGTATCAAGGCCGGAAAGAAGAGCGTAAGGAACAAGAGAGGTGTGGGCGCCGTTAAGGATTCTTACCTTTCTTGTACGGTACATCTCAAGCTTGTCAGGAGTGATAATAACGTTAAGATCGGTCTTGTTGAAGGGGATCTCGCTGTTAAGATCGAAGTCGGTCTCAATTACCCAGAGATGGAAGAACTCGGATGTGTTAACAAGGTTATCCTCGTAACCAAGGCCAAGATCCTCGCCCTTAGGATAGCCGGTATTGATACGGTCAACAAGAGTATTAGTGAAAACGTTCTCCTCACAAACCCATTTCTTGAAGTCATCACCCAGGCTCCAGAGATCGGCATACTGAAGAATGCACTTTCTGAGATTATCACCGTTACGATCGATTAATTCGCAAGGAAGGAAGATAAAACCGGGCAGACCGAGTTCAAAGCGCTTTTTAAGAAGCACGGTAACCTTTGCGGGGAAGCTCTTGGGAGGAGCGTCTGTAATCTTATCATCTGCGGAGAAAACAATACCGCTCTCGGTGGTATTGGAAACTACGAAACGAAGCTCAGGCTGCTCCGCAAGCGCAAGATAAGCATCAAAATTCTCATAGGGCTTCACGCATCTGGAGATTACGTCAACAAGAGTGGTATCTACACCCTCAACGCCTCTGATAACGTGGGTATAAACGCAATTCTGAGCGGTAAGCATATCACACATACCCTGTTCGATAGGCTGAACTACTACTACGCTACCGTCAAAATCAGAATTTTCATTTACCTTCTGAAGCATCCAGTCAACAAAGCCACGAAGGAATCCACCCTCGCCAAACTGAATAACTCTTTCGGTTCTCTGCTTTTTCTCAAAAACCATAATGAAATCCTCTCTTTATATTGTTTTATTTATCCATTTTTATTATAAAGGAATAGGAGATTATGCGCCTTAATTATTTTGATATAGATTTTAATAAATTTGTTTAAAACTTAATTTTTTTGATTTTAAATAATAAAAGGCAACCCATCAAAGATAAGATCGCCTTTTTATATGTTCTCTTTTATTGAATAAACGTATGCCTTATTGCCCTGTCTTTCCCTTGAAAGAATTCCCAGCTGTAAAAGAAGCATCAATGCTCCGTGACAAGCAAGTGCACGAAGTTTCGTGCATTTTTCAAATTCCGCAGCGGTAAACTGCTTTGGAAGATCGGGTGACAGAAGTCTGTAAAAATCCAAAGGATTTTTAAGATTAATAATAGAATTAAGCGATGTCGGAATACAGTCTATCTTTGATGTGCGCTTTCTTCCGACCTTGACGTGACCGCTTAACATTCTTGTTTCGGTAGCATCAAGAAAAACAAGAGAAATAGTAAGATTTGGGTGCGGTATAAATCGCCTGATTTTATAAAGCTCGCCGAGTGCATCGGTTGCTGTTCCCTTTTTCCTGCTTTTTCTCGGAGGCTTGCTCTCGCCGGTTTCGGTGTCGATCCTACAGATCGTCCTTTGCACGATTATTGGATAAACCACGGTGACCCTTTCGGCTGCGAGAAAACGCTCCAGCTTCGGCACCAGCTTATCAAAGGATCTGGTCTGTATCTCGATGATTCCGTTTCCGTTGCGAATATCGGCCACCGATCCGAGATAGGCTACCTCATGGTTATCTTCATCGGGCTCGAAATAGAATTTCAGCGTTCGGTGAAGCATCTTTTCACCGTAGGTGCCGATTCCGCCCTGTGCAACCGTCTGAGCCGTTGCCAATGCTATGGCATCGGAAAAGGATACTCGATCAAGCATCGTTTCTAAGCTCATTTATAGCCGAACGACGGTCCCGGCTTTTAAACACAGAGCTACCTGCAACGAGTATGCTTGCTCCCGCATTTATAAGCTCCTCGGCATTGTCGGGCGTAATACCTCCGTCAACCTGTATTTCAACGTTAATTCCACGGTTTTTAAGCTCTGCCTTAAGTTTTCTTACCTTTTCTACGGTTTCGGGAATCAATTTCTGTCCACCATAACCGGGCTCGACGGTCATTACAAGCACCATATCACAGCTGTCAAGATAGGGATAAACGTCCTCTATGGGAGTGCCGGGCTTCACCGAAATTCCAGCCATTACTCCCTCCGAGCGTATCTCATCAAGCAATTTTCCCGGCTCCTTACAAGCCTCTAAATGGAAGGTAAGAATATCTGCTCCCGCCTCAATAAAACGCATTGCATAGCGCTCGGGAGCTTCTATCATAAGATGCACGTCGAAGATCATATTACTTCTCTTACGAAGAGAGGAGATAACAGGAAGTCCAAAGCTTATATTAGTAACGAACATTCCGTCCATTACGTCAAGATGAACCATATCCGCTCCTGCAGATTCTATATCCGCAACCTCGGCGGCAAGATTGGAAAGATCGGCGGCAAGCACCGAGGGAGAAATTTTAATCATATCTTTTCCTTTCTAGTATTATATAACAATATAATACAGTGACATAAGTTCAGATTAACCATAAGATAATATAGAGCCACGTTGTGGCAAGCGACGGCATAGGACCTTGCGCCGACATTAAAGTTAAAGAAGTTTCAAGCATTTACGCAAGGGAACTTTGCCTTTTTATTGGGGTGATCATTCACCCCTTATTTTTTTAGACTGACCACGGCGTGTGCGGCAATTCCTTCCTCACGGCCCGTAAAGCCAAGCTTTTCCTCTGTCGTAGCCTTAATATTAACTCTGCCCTGATCTATTTTCAGAATATTTGCGATATTTCTTCTCATTTCGTCAAGATATCCCGAAATTTTAGGGCGCTGAATTACCAGTGTCGCATCAATATTGACAACAGAATATCCCTTTGAGGAGATCAGCTCCGCAGTCTTCTCTAACAAAACCAAGCTTGAAATGTCCTTGTATTCGTTATCGCTGTCGGGAAAATGTCTGCCGATATCTCCGAGAGCGCAGGCTCCGAGAAGAGCGTCCATAATTGCATGAGTCAGAACGTCTGCGTCGGAGTGGCCAAGCAGGCCTTTGTCATGAGGAATATTGACACCACCGAGAATAAGCCTTCTGCCCTCTGTCAGTCTGTGAACGTCGTAGCCGTGACCTATTCTGATCTCACTCATGGCAGTTCTCCTTTCAAGAATATACTCGGCATAGGCAACATCCTCTGCTGTTGTAAGCTTAATATTATGCTTTCCCGTATCAACGGGACAAACCTTAACGCCAAGTCGTTCAATCAGCATATTATCGTCTGTAACCGACTGTTCAAAATCCTTATCAACAATTGCCTTGGAATATAACTCCCGATTAAACACCTGAGGGGTATGAGCCGCAAAAAGGCTTTCCCTCGGAAGAGTGGAATTGATAAATCCGTCATCCAGCAGCTTTACCGTATCGGTTACGTAGATACCTGCCGTAGCGGCAGAATGCTTGATTGCCGCATCGATAACAGCATTGATGTTTTCTACGGTAACAAGGCATCTGGCTCCGTCGTGAATTGCCACGTAATTTGCATCGTCGGAAATCGAATTAAAGCCGATTTTGGCGGATTCTGCCCTTGTTTTACCACCTGAAACGATAGAGGTGACCTTTGAAAAATCCTTCAATTCTTCCCTTGCCCATTCGATCTCATCAGCCCTGCAAACCACTACGATCTCGGATACAGAATCACAGGACAAGAAAGCTTTTACCGATCGCCCAAGCACGCTCTCGCCGAAAAGAACAAGCCTTTGTTTAGTTATTTCTCCGCCCATTCTTGAGCCACTACCGGCGGCAAGAATTATGGCGGCAACCTTTAGATTTTTGCTCATAATTGGCTAAAGCTCCTTTCGTTAAAGTTCTGATTTGAAATCAAAGTGGGAAAACAGGGTTCTCAAAAAATTTACAAATTGCTAGAGAGGTCGCACTTTTTCTCTTACATTTTACCACAAAGAAAGGCAAAAGAAAAGGGCTTTTCAGTTTTTTGCCCCGTTTTTTTAGTAAAAAATCAAAAAAATGTAAAAAAAATTGCTTTTTTTAGAATATTTTTTTCAAAAACCCCTTGATTTTCTCTAAAAGATGTTCTATAATATATGCGTGGGAGAAAGTGGGGATTTGTGTGGCGTTTACACAGATTTGTGTGGCTCACTCCCGATTACATCCCAAAAATCAATCAAAATGTAAAGGAGGCAGAAAAAAATGGCGTTTATCAGTTCGTTTATGTATTCGCTCGATACCAAGAAGCGTATACTCATTCCCAATAAATACCGTGATGAGCTTGGCGATACCTTTTACGTAACCAGAAGCCTTGACACCTGCCTCACCATATACACCGAAAGTGAGTGGGAGCTTTTCTTAAAAGGGCTCAGCGAGCTTCCCAACACAACGGCTGCGGCAGCTAAGGAATACTTTATGTCTGCGGCTCAGAAATGCACACCCGACGGTAGCGGCAGAATACTTCTTGATGACAAGCTTATTGATCACGCAAGAATAAATAAGAACGCTGTATTCGTTGGCGCAGGAAACGCTATCAACATCTGGTCCGAGGAGCTGTGGGCTGCCCGTGAGGCAAGCCGTGACCTGGAGGGCATTCGTGCCCTGCTCCAGCAGCATGGACTTTAATTCAGATCCGAAAGGACTCTTGATTCAGTATGAACAGCTTTTCACACGTATCGGTTCTCCTTTTCGAGTGCATCGATGCTCTTAATATCAGAGACGGTTACACCTACGTAGATTGCACTACCGGCGGTGGCGGCCACTCTCTTGAGATCGCAAAGCGACTTGGTCCGAATTCAAGGCTTATCTGCTTTGACCGTGACAAGGACGCAATCGCAGCGGCAAAGGAAAGACTCAAGGATCACCTTGATAAGATAACCTTTGTAAATGAAAACTTCTCAAGCCTTGAGAGCGTTATTAAGGAGTACAACATAACAAACCTCGGCGGAGTTCTCGCTGACCTTGGCTGTAGCAGCTATCAGTTTGACACTCCCGAGAGAGGATTCAGCTACATGCACGACGCTAGGCTGGATATGAGAATGGATACCGACTCTCCCCTTTCGGCATACGAAATCGTGAACGAGTATCCCGAGCATCAGCTCAAAAGAATCATCTATGATTATGGCGAGGAAAGATTTGCCCCCAGAATTGCCTCTGCCATTTGCAAATACCGTGAAATTGAACCAATAACCACAACACACAAGCTCACAGAGATCATCAAGGGCGCAATTCCCAGCGCAGCGAGAGCAGAGGGCCCCCACCCCGCCAAGAGAACCTTCCAGGCTATCAGAATTGAGGTTAACGGCGAGCTCGACGCAATCAAGCCCTTGATCGACTCTGCGGCAGCAAATCTTGTACCAACAGGCAGACTTGCTATCATTTCCTTCCATTCTTTAGAGGACAGAATAGTTAAGCAGACCTACAAATCACTGCTGGGCGGTTGCACCTGCCCCAAGGACTTCCCTGTCTGCGTATGCGGCAGAAAGCCCGTTATCAAGGAAATATCAAGAAAACCAATATTACCGTCGGACGAGGAGCTGGAAGTCAACCCACGTTCAAGAAGCGCAAAGCTACGAGTAGCTGAAAAATTGTAAGAGGAGAAAAGAAAATGACACAGACTAACAATAATTACGACAGACTTTATGAAAATATGAAGCAGAGATTCACTATCTCTCAGGACAATAATGAATACACCCTTGGCGAATATATGCTTATGAAGGCTGACGTCAAGAAGGCTGAGACCTCCTCTCTTCCCGTAGCTGTTAAGAGCGCTGTTACCAGAAGCGAGATGACTATGACCAATATCGTTTCCTTCGTTGACGATAAGCTTACTATCAAGCAGGCTCCCGTTAAGGATAAAACCATCAAGGCATTCCCCTTCCGTGCATCTGCCTCTGCTTTCCTTACCGCAACCGTTGCTTGCGCCTTCGTTCTTTCCTTCGTGCTTATCGGCGTGAAGGCTCTCTCCACTCCCGCATCGGTTAACGGTGTTGCAGTCAGCGAGCAGGCTCCCGAGAATAACAACGAGGTTGGTTACGTAGACTACGCAAAATAATCAAGAAATATCTCATATTTTCCAATATATTATAATAAGATATAGCGATGGAGCTTTCGTCCGTCGCTATATTTTTTTATTTTTGAGGAAAATTAATGAAAGCAAATAACAAAAAAACGACCAGAATAAGATTCACAGCTATAATGCTGATATTTTTTCTTTTTGCCACATATCTGCTCTTTAATATATTCAGACTTGATTACCTGAAATACGATTATTACAGAGATAAAACCTACGACCAGGTTACCACCTCATCAGCGCTTACTGCCGCGAGAGGAAAAATATACGATTCAAATATGAACGTGTTGGCGGAAAGCAGCACAGTATGGCGAATATTCGTTTCTACAAGGGATATTAAAAACGCCAGCAAGAAAAGCGGAATTGATTATGCCAGAATAATAGCAGACGGCATTTCTCCCCTGATCTCGCTTTCGGCAGATGACACCTATAATAAAATCGCGGGCGCATCCGTGCTTGACGTTACTCTCAAGAGATCGGCATCCGAGGCCGAATACAGAGCGGTTTTGGATTTTATCAAGGCCGCAGGTCTTGAAAATCTTATATTTACCGAGGCAAAGACCTCGCGCAATTATCCCGAGGGAACGCTTGCCGCTCACGTGCTTGGCTTTACGGGAAGTGATAACCAGGGGCTTTACGGTCTTGAATACTATTACGACGATATTCTGTCGGGAACCGACGGATATTACGTTTACGCAAAGGATGCGAACGGCATAGCTCTAGATACCGAATATTCCGATTACTTCCCTGCAGAAGACGGATACAGCATCGTGACTACAATAGATTCCTATATTCAGACAGAGCTTGAGGCGGTTATCGAAATGGCCAGAGTTAACCACGGAGCGCAAAACAGAGTAACAGGCGTAGTTATGGATAGCTCCACCGGTGCAATATTGGCAATGGCAACCACCTCTCCCTTTGATCCCAACGATCCCTTCACGTTAGACGAGCAATCGAAAGAGAAGCTTAATGCTTCCGGACTTCTGCCAGGAACCGAGGAATACAACGCCTATAAAAACGAGTTGATGCAAATTATGTGGTCCAACAAGGCTGTCAGCGAAACCTACGAGCCCGGCTCTACATTTAAAATAGTAACCGTTTCAGCGGCGCTTGATCTGGGCGTTGCCACCGAAAGCAGTACGTTTTCCTGCATGGGATATTACCAGATAGGCGGCTGGCGCATCAGATGCCATAAGACCACAGGTCACGGCTCGGGGTTTAATCTGGCATACGGTTTACAGATGTCATGCAACCCATGTATGATGGTGCTGTCGCAAAAGATCGGGGCATCTAATTTCTATGATTACGTAGAAAAGTTTGGGTATTTTGAAAAAAGCGGAATCGATCTGCCAAGCGAGGCCTCAACCATATTTCACAAGGAAGAAAATATAGGCTCAACCGAGCTCGCAACAGCCTCCTTCGGTCAGAGATTCAAGGTCTCGGTCATAAATCACCTGACGGCGATCTCTGCCGTTGCAAATGACGGCAAGCTTGTCACACCCTACGTAGTGGATAAGGTAATAGATTCCGACGGAAACATCATTTCAGAGCATCAGACAGAGGTAAAGCGTGAGGTGATCTCAAAGGAGGTAGCTCAAAAGGTCTCGGAAATATTGATAGAGGGAGTAAACGGCGACGGAGGAGCAAAAAACGCAGGTGTCTCAGGCTACGATATTGCCGCAAAGACGGGAACCTCACAGAAATTTGATATTCTTGACGAAAACGGAAACTCCTACCTGCGAATCGGCTCTACCGTTGCATACGCTCTTGACGGAGATAAGAAAATATCAATGATAATAGTAGTTGATGAGCCAACATCCAACGTAAAATACGGTAGCGTTGTTGCCGCTCCCTACGTGTCAATGCTGATGGAGAAGCTACTTCCCTATCTTGAGTATAAGTCTGATGCAGAAGAGGTTAACATTAACATTGAAAACTACGTTGGAATGAACGTAAACACAGCAAAGGAAAAAATCAAGGCCACAGGGCTTAGCTACGAAATAATCGGCAACGGAGACACGGTTATCGCACAGACTCCATCGGGAGGAGACCGACTGACTGTTGCTCTTTCGAAGATAATTCTATACACCTCGGAATGTGAGGAGGAAAGCGTAACAGTGCCAAATCTTATAGGTATGAGTACGGTGGATGCTATCAAGACAGCGATCAATGTCGGCTTGAATATTCGGCTCGCGGGGATTGACTCAACCGCGCCTGATGCTAATGCAAAAATCTATGAGCAATCGCTACCGCCGGGCTCGGAGGTAAAGCGTGGAACGGTAATAGCTTTGCGTACCATCGTCAACGATTTCAGCGATTAAAGGAGGGCGTATGAAGGTCAAAGATATAATTTATCCCGATGAATACATACTCTGTGAGGTGGATGAGGGCAGCGAGTTTCAAAGGCTTGTAACCGATATAGATAAGTCCTCGGAGGAGGATATTCTTATAATTGCAAATTCCAAGAAAGCTCCGGATCTTTCAGCAGTCGATTTCAAGGCAGTTGCAGTAATTTGCAACGCAAATACCGTTCTGCCCGATAATATCCCATCGATTCGTGTATCAAATCCCCGACTCGCTATGTCGAGAGCTTTTTACAGATATGAAAATCCAAGGCTTGACGGCATAAAAATCATTGGCGTAACAGGCACTAACGGCAAGACTACCACCGCTACTCTCATTAAGAACGTACTGGCTGAGTCGGGATACAAAACCGGATTTATCGGTACGGGTAAAATTGAAATAAACGGTTTAGAGATCAACGAGGAAAACTACTCTATGACCACCCCGGATCCTCCCCTGCTCTATAACGCTTTACGGCGTATGGGAGATGCCGAATGCGATGCAATAGTTATGGAGGTTTCAAGCCACGCTCTCGCACTTGAAAAGGTGGCACCGCTTAGATTCAACATAGGAGTATTTACAAATCTGTCGCCCGAGCATATGGACTTTCATCAAACTATGGAAGGCTATTTTTCTGCCAAAGCAAGGCTCTTTGAGCAATGCGATACTGCCGTTTTTAATATTGACGATAAATACGCCAAAAAGGCATACGATATGTGCAAAGCGAAGAGAATCTGCGCAGGTATCTTATGGCGAGGTGACGTATGGGCATCAAATCCTCAAAACCGAGGCTTTGACGGTGTAGATTATACCTATCACAGTGTTGATTTTTCGTTCAAAATGAGACTTCCCCTCCCCGGAATATACAACGTCTACAATTCAATGCTGGCAGCGGCTGTATGTATCGAGCTGGGTTGTAAGCCATGCGAGGTAAAGAGAATTATGGGCAGCACTTCACTCCTTCCCGGCAGATATGAGATTATAAAAGACAGAATATCGGTAATAATAGATTATGCTCATACGTCCTATGCCTTTGAAAGCATTATGAAGGATCTGTCAAAAATTAAGAAATCGGGACGGCTGACGGTAGTTTTTGGTTGCGGTGGGAACCGTGACAGAGATAAGCGGCCAATTATGGCAAAAATCGCCGAAAAATACGCCGATAGAATAATTATCACCTCGGACAACTCACGAACAGAAGACCCGAAGGACATTATTTCGGATATAATCCGAGGATTCGAGCGTGGATGCTATGAAATCAAAGAGGACAGATCCGAGGCTATACGGTGCGCAATATTAGAGGCAGCTGACGGCGATCTGGTTGCGATTATCGGCAAGGGTCCTGAAAAATACAATATTGACTGTCGGGGTTATCACGCCTTTGACGAAAGAAAGATCGTCAGATCTGCCCTGCGCATAAGAAACGGAGAGTCGGAATGAGAATAAAGCTAGGGATTCCTATGACTTTGGGTGAGATCGCCAGGGCGTCGGGAGGAATATTAAAACGTGACGGCAAAGCCATAATTACCCATATCTCAACCGACACAAGAGAGCTATATCCCCGCGACCTGTTTATTGCTCTTAAAGGAAACAATTTCGACGGCAACAGCTACGTAGATGAGGCTAAAAGCAGCAACTGCTACGCGCTTTCATCAAGGGCGGATAAAAGCGATGTTTTTCACCCCGATACAAGCAAGGCTCTGCTCAATTTAGCATCAGATTATGCAAAAAATCTTCCTTATTTATTATATAAGATAGGAATAACCGGAAGCGTAGGAAAAACAACCACAAAGGAGTTTGCTAAAATACTTCTTTCAGGCAGCCTCGTTACCCACGCTTCCGTGGGGAATTTTAACAACGGAATCGGTATGCCATTATCTATTCTTATGGCGCCTAAAGACACGGAGATTTTACTTATGGAAATGGGTATGAACTCACCCGGGGAAATAGCTAAGCTATCCGGATGCCTGAAGCCTGATATTGCTCTGATAACCAACGTAGGAACTGCCCACATCGGTAGGCTTGGAAGCCGTGAGAAAATAGCAGAGGCAAAGCTTGAGATCCTGTGCGGAATGAATGGTGGCGCTCTTATTGTTCCAAGGGATGAAAAGCTACTGTCGAGTATAGTTAACTCGGAGAGCTTTTCGGTTTCTGATTCCACTGCTGATTACTATCTAAAAAGCGGAGAGGATGAAGTCGTATCTATATACAAAAAGCAAGCGAAATTCTGCGATGGGGTCTTTTCGATTTTTGGTGATCAGTATAAAAAATGTCTGATCGCCGCTGTCTCATTAGCTATAAAAACCGGAATATCCCCGAATGAGCTTTCTCAAAAAGTATCTTCAATTTCAGGTGATAATATAAGGCAGAATGTATTTTCTGCTAAAAACTACTATTTTTACGAGGATTGCTACAACGCCTCACGTGAATCGATGATAGCCGCAATAGAATCCTTTTCCAAAGGCAAATCAGAGTGCGAAAAAAGTCTGGTTCTCGGTGATGTTTTAGAGCTGGGAGAAATGGAAAAAGAGATCCACCTTGAAATCGGAAAGCATATTCCGTCAGAAAAAATACATAACCTGTTTTTATTCGGAAAAGCCGCTGAAAATATCGGTAAAGGTGCAATATCAAACGGATTCCCCACCCAGCGTATTTTTATCAATTCCGATCTTTCAAGACCCTATATTACGGCAGAACAAATAAGAGCTAATTGCTCGCTCGGAGAGCATATTTTATTTAAAGCATCACGAGGGATACGCCTTGAAAGAGTTATTGATTATATTACCGAAAATGAGAAAGGAGAGAATGCTTGAAAAATCCAATATTGCTCTGTTTTATCGTTTTTGGCTTAACGTTACTTATTACCGTTCTGATTGAAAGGCAGCTGATCCCCTTTCTGAAGAAACGTGCGGCGCAGCCTATCTATGCAGAGGGGCCCTCCTGGCATTTATCAAAAAGCGGTACACCCACCATGGGTGGCGTGGCATTTATCCTCGCATGCGTCCTTACTCTATCAGCGGCTTTGTTCTTTATTGAAGATAATCTCACGGCAGTCTCGGTGCTTATTTCTCTGTTTTATGCAATAGGCAACTCCTTGGTCGGCGTTTTTGATGACTTGATGAAGCTTCGCAAAAAGAAAAACGCAGGACTGACACCGATACAGAAGTTAATTCTTCAAGCCCTGCTTGCCATACTTTTCCTTATGGCGAGAAGGTTCTACTTTAACGATCAAACCGCAATAGATCTCGGTCTCTTCGGATTAGAAATGGGATTTTTCTATTATCCCTTTGCATTTATCATTCTGCTTGGTATTGTGAACTGTGCAAACCTTACCGACGGAATCGATGGGCTTGCCACATCAACCTCTGCAACAGTAGGGGTGGCATTTCTTGTTATCGGTATTTGCTCTGCTGCCATTGATCTCACACTTATTTCTTCAGCACTTATTGGCGGTGCTTTGGGCTTTCTGCTTTTCAACAAGCATCCTGCAAAGGTTTTTATGGGGGATACAGGATCGCTGTTTCTCGGCGGCGTGGCTGCGGCTCTCGGCTTTTCCTCGGGAAATCCGTTGACGGTGATCCTTATCGGCGGAGTGTATGTTATAGAAGGTGTTTCGGTCATACTTCAGGTGCTGTATTTCAAGATCACTAAGAAAAGGCTTTTTAAAATGGCACCACTTCATCATCATTTGGAAAAATGCGGATATAGTGAAAACAAAATCTGTATTCTTTCTGTTTTCTTAACTCTGGTTTTAACAGCGGTATGTTTTCTGATATTGAGGAAATAAAAGTGTTAAAAAAATCAATACAAAGAATCACTGCCGTACTGAAGAGCAATAAAAACGGCAGAATTGACGGTCTGTTTTTGCTCGCTGTGTGTCTTGTAACGGCATACGGAACGATCATGGTTTTCAGCGCAGGAACCGCTTATGCTGAGGCAAGATATAACGACAGCCTTTATTTCGTAAAGAAGCAGGCTGTGTGGCTACTTTTGGGCTTCGCCGTTATGATGCTCGCATCTCGCATTGATCCTGCCATATATAGAAAATACACACCCTATCTCTACGGATTTACCCTTTTTCTGCTTCTGCTTGTGCTTTTAGTAGGATTTGTGGGCAACGGAGCGCAGAGATGGATATCCATAGGCCCTATTACGATACAGCCCTCCGAGATAGCAAAAATCGCTATCATTATGGCTCTTGCCTATTACTTTTCAAAATTCGAGGACCGAGCAACAGACAGAAGAAGTAAACAAAATATTCTTATCTATGGAACTCTGCTTCCCTGTCTGATAATCGCAGTTCCAATTCTTCTTGTCATGCTTCAGAAGCATTTGTCCTGTATAATCATACTCGGAGCTATCGGTCTGCTTCTAATATTCGCCGCCGGGATAGATCCGAAATACATATCCGCATTTTGCGGCGTGGGTGTTGTGGGAGTGACCTGCCTTGCCCTCTTTACAGACTACACCAAGGACAGAATAACCGTATGGCAGGATCCCGAGAAATATAAGCTTACAGGCGGCTGGCAAACTCTGCAAGGCCTTATGGCTATCGGCTCGGGTGGGATATTCGGTGTGGGGTACGGAAACAGTATTCTGAAGCATTGCTACGTGTCTGAGCCTGCAAACGATATGATATTTTCTATTCTGTGCGAGGAGCTTGGACTTGTGGGGGCGGTGCTGGCAATGGCTCTGTTCGGCTTTCTGATCTACCGTGGCAGTGTGATTGCGCTGAGGTCACCCGACTGCTTTACAAGGCTTGTATGTCTAGGCATATGTATTAAAATGGCAGTACAGGTTCTCTTAAACATTGCGGTTGTTACAAATACCATTCCAAATACGGGAATATCTCTTCCCTTCTTCAGCTACGGCGGCTCATCCCTTGTAATGCTGTTTTTTGAGATGGGAATAATTCTATCAATATCAAGATACTCAAAAATTCAAAAATAGAAAGGACTAACAAATGAGGCTTTTGTTATGCGGCGGCGGTACCGCCGGACATATTAACCCTGCTATTGCCGTGGCAGAGGAGCTTAAAAATCAGGACAAGGACGCAGAAATACTGTTTATCGGCCGTGAGGGCGGGCGTGAAAACGAGCTTATAGAGAAAGCAGGATTTCAGGTAAAGACGGTAAGCGTCGAGGGAATTCGTCGCTCGCTGTCAACCGATAATATCAGGCGCATTATAAAAGCAATAAAGGCAAGAGAGGAAGCTGCGAGAATTATCAAAGGCTTTCGTCCGGACGTAATTTTGGGTACGGGCGGCTACGTCTGCTGGCCGGTGATAACTGCCGGAAGCAAGCTGAATATTCCAACCGCCGTTCACGAATCAAATATCACTCCAGGAATGACAACAAAGCTACTGTCGGCAAAATGCGATCTGCTACTGTTAAATCATGAGAAGACCACGAACTATTTGAGCAAAAAATGCAACACAAAAGTTGTGGGAAATCCCCTTCGCCATGATTTTGGAAGAATAACGAGGGGCGAAGCCAGAAGAAAAATGGGAATTGCAAAGGATGAGATCTTCATTCTTTCCTTTGGCGGAAGCGTCGGAGCAAAGCGTCTTAACGAGGTTATGTTAGAGGTAATGGAGGCTCACTCCTCCAAGATAAAGGAGGTGCGTCATCTTCACGCAACAGGAAAAAGATATTATCATCCCGAGGAAAAGAAGTACATCGAAAAAGCCTTCCACGGATGCAGAATAGTTCCCTTTATAAGCAATATGCCTACGGCTCTTCAGGCAGCCGATATTGTCATTTGCAGATGCGGGGCAATGACACTTTCCGAGCTTTCAGCGGTGGGGGTCGCATCCATACTTATCCCATCGCCAAACGTCTCGGATAATCATCAGTACAAAAACGGATTATTCCTGTCGGAGCGGGGGAAAGCCGATATGATTGAGGAGAAAAATCTCACTGCAGAGGCGGTCATCGAGCGTCTTTTTTACCTTGAAAACGATGAAAACGGACGAAAAAACAGGGCAAAAAATATCAAAGCGCTTTATAAGCCTGATGCGGCCAAGCTTATCGTAAAAGAGCTGTTTTCACTGAAAAAAGAGGCAAAATAGCCTCTTTTTCTTTGTTTTTCAGGTTTTCGTCAACCGAAGTGTTTTTCCAAATTTGAACAGATATTTTTCTGCCCTGCTTTAAATTCTTATATTGTAAAAATATGTTAATAAATAAGAAAATATTTTAAATCTCTTGCAAGTAAAAAAAACTTATGTTATACTATAGACGATAAATATTTTAAATAAGTATTATATTAAAAGTCTAAAATAAACGGAGGATTTAAAATGGAATTCGATTTCGAACAGGTATATGACAGTGGTGTGAATATAAAGGTTATCGGTGTAGGCGGCGGCGGAAACAATGCTGTTAACCGTATGATTTCTACTAACATTCGTGGCGTTGAGTTTATTGCTGTAAACACCGACAGCATGGCTCTTGATACCTCTTGCGCGGCAAAGAAGCTTGTTATCGGTGATAAGATCACTCACGGTAAGGGCGCAGGTGCTAACCCCGAGGTTGGTAAGCGTTCTGCTGAGGAGTCCATCGAGCTTGTAAGAGATGCTCTTCAGGGCGCAGACATGGTATTTATTACTGCCGGCATGGGTGGTGGTACCGGTACAGGTGCGGCTCCCGTAATTGCTAAGGCATCCAGAGAGATGGGTATTCTTACCGTTGGTATCGTTACTAAGCCCTTCTCCTTCGAGGGTAAGAGAAGATATGCTCAGGCAGAGATCGGTATCGCAGAGCTCTCCAAGTACGTTGACTCTCTTATCGTAATTCCTAACGAGAGACTTAAGCAGGTAGAGGATACTCACATTACTCTTGCAAATGCATTCGAGATCGCCGACGACGTTCTTCGTCGTGGTGTTCAGTCTGTATCCGAGCTTATCAACGTTCCCGGCTTCATCAACCTCGACTTTGCTGACGTTACTTCTATCATGAAGAACGCAGGCTATGCTCACATGGGCGTTGGTGCTGCTAAGGGTACTGACAAGGCTCAGGTTGCTGCAATGCAGGCAATCTCCTCTCCCCTTCTTGAGACCAATATCACCGGTGCTACCGGCGTGCTTGTAAGCATCACCGCTTCCGAGGATATCCAGCTTGACGAGATTGACGCTGCTTCCAACATGATCTACGAGGAGGCTCATCCTGACGCAAACATCATTTGGGGTGCTGCATTCGATCCCACTCTTCAGGATGAGATGCGTGTAACCGTTATCGCTACCGGCTTCATCGCTGATAACGCTGACACCAAGAAGCCCGAGCCTACAAGAGTTGCTCCCCAGCCTGTCGTAGAGACTCCCGTTGCTCCCCAGCCCGCTCCCGCAGCTCCCTCTGTTGATGACATCTTCAGAAAGCTTGACGCAGAGCCTGTTGTTGCTGAGGCTCCCCAGCCTGTTGTAGAGCCTGCTGCTCCCAAGTCCTCCTATGAGGATATTTACGGCGGCACCTACACCTGCATCGTAAAGAACAAGAGAAGATAATCTAATACGAAAGATATTCTGATACGAATACATAGAGCGGAACGCAACTTGCGTTCCGCTCCTTTTTTCTTTTCAAAACATGCCCTTAAAACTCAAGCATCCCGTCAATAAACAGTCGAGCGTAAGATAGCTCGTCAACCTTAACGAATATAAAAAAAACGAAAATCACAGTCTGAAGGAACGGAAATAGTCATAACGCAATTCCCTCGGTAAATCAACCGGGTACACAACATCAGTGTTAATAACATCGGTATTCCACATTTTTATTTTGTCGGATGTTGAGAAAGAAAAAAATTATATTTTTCCGTTTTTGATTTTTTAACCATTTCCTCACATACATTTTTCCGCCTCAGCAAAAATGAATTTTCAACATAGCAAAACTGTCATTTTTGTTTCTATTTTGAGCATTTACGCAACAGATTGTGTCAAATAACGGAATAGTGTAGTTTTTAAAGTTGGGTTTTCAACATGCTTTTTGGGGTCGATTTTGTGTAATGTTGAAAAAGTCTTGCCGTTTTCCACATCCGTCAACACTTCTTAGGGGTATGAACGGAAAAGTATAATTTGCGTAATTTCAAGTGTTTTGTTCAAAAAAACGCAAGATCTCAAAAGCCCTTCTCCCGCATGTTTTTTATATAATCCGATAATATACCTATCCGTGCTTCTCTCAATCGCCGACAAAAAAGAGCCCCCTGCCCTAAAATGCAGGAGGCTCTTTTATTAATTACTGAAGAAAGTAGATAATAGCGATTGCAACCACGCTAATTATCATAAGGCCGGCAAGAACTGCCGCAATGATCTTTGCGTATAAAGAATTCTGTTTCATTATGTATATTTCCTTTGTTTTTTAGTCCTTGTAATAATTGGCTAACTGAGCCGTAACGTTCTTCCTGCTCGACTTCCCTCTTACAGGAAGCTTTGCATTAATGATCGAAAGTCCCTTAGCAACCGAGTCGATAGGATCGGCAGGCTGTCTTACAGGAACACCGAGAACCTTGCTCATCATAAGATCAAGACCGTGGATCATCGCTCCACCGCCGGTGAGAACGATACCGTTCTTAAAAATATGCTCAACCTGATCGAGAGGTATCTTCTTGATTGCAACGGCAACAGCCATAAGAAGTCTGTGCAGAGGCTTTTCAAATACGCCAACAATATCCTCAGAGGAAATAGTCATCTTGACGCTGTTACCCGTCAAGGAAAGAGTTCCCTCGATTTCAACGCTGGATTCCTCCTTGCCCTGCCATACGGATCCAAGCTGCTCCTTGATCGCTCTCGCAACAGAGATAGAAACGTTTACACCGCCCTGCTCTCCGATATACTGCTTAACAGCCTTATCAAAGTCCTCACCGCCGATAAGCTCTCTTGCGGTATAGCTAACCTGTCCGTTGTGAAGCACGGCTATCTCGGTAGCAGATGCGCCTACGTTAACAGAAATAACGCTCTGCATAGGATTACCGCCTGCGCCGATCAAAGCGGCAACAGCACGGTTTACAGCATAACATTCCTCTATGCCCGCATCACCGAGAATATTAAAGATGTCCTTCTCCTGCTTGGCAATAAGATCCGAAGGAATTCCGATAACGCAACGAAGTCGCTCACTCTCGGGGATAGATCCAACCACGCGAGATACAATGCTCTGTGTGATCTGTCTGTCAAAGAGAAGTCCGTTCTTAAAGGGTCTGACAAGCAAAGCGCCGTCGCTAAGCTCCTCAGCCTGCTCAATAGCGGCATTGCCCACCGAAATAATACGGCGACTGTCTTTATCTATAAGAGCGACCGACTGCTCACGGTATATACCGGCTATCGTATCACTAACGGTAATATTAGCATAACCTAAATCAAGACCGATTTTAGTAACCATGCCGCCATCCTTTCAATGTTTTTAGCACCCCTATTTATACAGGTACAACATATTATACTACATTTCAGTAGAAATTTCAAGTATATTTTTAAATATAATCACAAATTTTATCTTTTAATGCTGTAAATCTCATAATTTGACGGTTGTTTTCGGTCATTTTATGCGGAATGTCCGATCTGCCGACCAAAATTACCATGCTTTTTGCTCTTGTCACCGCTGTATAAAGCAGATTTCTCGCCATAAGCATAGGTGCGCAGTAATACATCGGGATAATTACAACAGGATATTCGCTGCCCTGGCTCTTATGCACGGTTATCGCATAGGCAAGATCAAGCTCGTCAAGCATGGTAAAGGAATACTCGGCAGTCCTGTCGTCAAAACGTATCCTAGCCGTCTCCTCGTTTAAATCTATGCTCTCGATCACTCCGATATCACCGTTGAAGAGTCCAACGCCGACAGCACCGTTCTTTTCCCACTCGATATCATAATTATTCGCAGTCTGCATTACCCTGTCTCCCTCTCGGAAGATAACGCCGTGGGAGGTCTTTTCCTTTTTGAACTTTGTCGGAGGATTAAGCCTCTCCTGAAGCACCGAGTTGAGAGCCTCTACTCCCGCAACGCCCTTCTTCGAAGGAGTGATGACCTGTATCTTTCCCTTTATGTCCTTGCCATAGGTTTTAGGAAGTCTCTCGTCAATAAGACTTGCTACCGTTTCTGCTATATCATTTTCCCTCTCACGTCTTACAAAGAAGAAATCGTTATCGGTGACATTAAGAATAGGAGCTGTTCCCTCGTTTATTCTGTGAGCGTTGGTGATGATCAGACTTTCCTTCGATTGCCTGAATACCTCTGTAAGCCTTACGGTTTTTATCCTCTCCGATCCGATAAGATCGGCAAGCAGGTTTCCTGCGCCAACACTGGGCAGCTGATCCGAATCACCGATTAGCACAAGTCTTGCTCCTCGCTTTATCGCCTTGATAAGCGATGCGGTAAGCGAAAGATCGAGCATAGATGCCTCATCCACGATAATGACGTTCTCTGTCAGGGGATTTCTCTCATTTCGGCAGAATCTTGCGCTTCCATCAATGGTTCTCTCCATCTCCAGCATTCTGTGAACCGTCTTTGCCTCCTCGCCCGTCGCCTCGCTGAGTCTTTTAGACGCACGACCTGTGGGAGCGGCAAGAACGGTTTTAAGACCAACGCTTGAGAATATGGATATCATTGCACGGACAACCGTTGTCTTACCTGTTCCGGGACCGCCTGTAAGAATCATAACTCCGTTTTCAAGAGCGGTAAACAGCGCTGTTCTCTGCATAGGCGCAAAGCTTATACCAAGGCTTGCCTCCACCTTCTCTATAAGTGAAGATATGTCTGCCGTACCGAAATGGCCCGCAGAATTGAGAAGGCGTACAATGCCTCTTGCAATAAGATCCTCCTCCTCGGCGATGGTATTCGTCATTATATAATTTATGCCATCCCTTTTATAGCAAGAGAGATCGGAGGTATCAAGAAGCTCGGACAGGCTATCCCTTATAACATCCTCGCAAAGCTCAAGCAGCTCTGCCGTCATGGAGATAACATCGCTCTCGGGCAGGCAGGTATGTCCGTTCAAGGCCGCAGCGTGCGAGAGCACGTAGCATATACCGCTGAGTATGCGGTTTTTAGAATCGAGAGCTACGTCCAGGCTCTTTGCAATAGCATCAGCCTTTGCAAAGGGTATACCAAGCTCACCCTCGCAGAGAATATAGGGATTATCCTTTATAAGTCCAACCGCACCCGTGCCGAATCTCTTATATACCTTGGCAACCTCGCCAACGCCCATATAATCCTTGCAGAACATCATAACACCACGAATACCCGATTGCTCACGGAAGGACTCGGATATGGCAGCAGCCTTCTTCCTCGTAATACCGGAAATATCCGCAAGCCATTCGGGACGGTGCTCTATAACATCAAAGCTGTCGGTACCGAAGCGGTTTACTATCTTAAGAGCGGTAACTGGACCGACTCCCTTAATTGTTCCCGAGGAAAGATATTTAAATATGCCGTCTACGTCATCAGGAAGACTCTTGTCAAATGAATCGAATGCAAACTGCTTTCCGAACTCCTTGTGATAGGTCCATTTGCCACGCAGAGAAACTATCTCGCCTTCAAAGGCCATAGGAATAACGCCTACCGCAGTAACGAGATTATCCTCACCGTCAACTATCTCAAGTACGGTGTAGTCGTTGCTCTCATTACGGTAGACGACGTTTTCAATTGTGCCCTTCAGGACCTCTGTTTTTTCAACACGGCTCATCTTATTTCCTCTGTATTTTTTCTTATATACATTATACCAACCTTTTTCGTTTATTTCAAGTATCTTACCTTGGATTTATATATTTTTCGCCGCATAAAAATCAGTGGCAGGGTTAAAATATCGTTATCACGGAAAATGGAAAGGAATGTCAGAATGAAAAAAACAGTTTCTCTTATTATAGCGATCTCGGTTATTGTGTCGGTGCTATGCTTCGGTGCTATTGAGGCGTCGGCATTTTTCGGACTAGGTGCGCAGGTGGTTGCCGCCAATGTGAATATGATAAAGACCGGACTTATCGGACAGAAGATCAGCTTTACCGACGGAGATTTTAAATCTGCGCTTGCACTTGCGAACTTTGACAGCATTACCGTAACGGAGATCCCCTCCTCTACCGAAGGTACTCTGCTACTCAGCGGCAGGCGTGTTGGAAAGGGACGTGTTATTAAAAGAAAAAATCTCGGCGCATTGGTGTTTATCCCCGCATCCGACTCGGTGACCGAATGCAGCTTCAAATTCACCGTAGAGGGATACGCAGGCGGATCCGAGATTGAGTGCTTACTGAAATTTATCGATAAGGTCAATTACGCTCCCGAGGCTCTTGGAGATTCGGTAAGCGCATCTAATATCGAGACCCAGAGATCTATATCGGTATACGGCAATCTTGACGGATACGATCCCGAGGGCGACGCTCTTGAGTATATCATAGTCACCTACCCGGGGCGTGGTATACTCACTCTGACCGAGCCTGAGAGCGGAAGATATTGCTATACGCCCATAGGAAGCTATACTGGTAAGGATAAATTTACCTACGTGGTAAGAGATGAATACGGCAACTATTCAAGACCTGTGACCGTATCGGTAAAGATCGGCGACAGAATGTGCGACACGGTATACCGTGACATGGAGGAACGAGAGGAATATAACGCCGCTGTAGCAATGACTGCAATGGGTATTATGAGCGGAAGACAGATAGGCGACGATCTGTACTTCGAGCCCGATAAAACGGTCACACGTGCAGAATTTGTGGCTATGGCGATGAAATGCGTCGGTATTCGAGCCGATTCGACGCTCTCATCCACCTATTTTGACGACGATAGCGAGATTTCAGTGTCTCTTAAGGGTTATATTGCCACAGCACAGAGAATCGGGCTTGTAGTGGGTGATTTCAAGGACGGAAGGCTTTTATTCTCCCCTGATGAAGAAATAACGAAATATGAGGCGGCAAAAATTCTCGCAAATATGCTCGGTACGGATGCCGAGGGTGAGGAGAGCGTATTTGCGGCAGATGGCGATGTTCCCGTATGGGCAAGAGCGGGAGTATACGCTATGTGCTCGCTGGGTATTTTTGATATTCAGGACAGCTCAACTCTGACTGATCACGTTACAAGAGCTGACGTTGCCGAATTCCTATACAGACTGTCAAAGCTTAAATAAACAGCCAGGCACGCCCGTATAATCGGGCGTGTCGTTTTTTGTTCCTTTTCCTATTTACATACGGAGTTTTTTGTGGTAAAATATTATTACAGAACACTTGAGAGGAGATCTACCATGGCTAAAAAGTTGATAATAACGATTGCACGTCAGTACGGAAGCGGTGGACGTGAGATCGGTGAAAAGATCGCAGAGATACTGAATATTCCTATCTACGATAAGCTTCTTATCACCGTTGCTGCAAGCAAGGAAAATCTCAACGAGGAGGTGTTGCGAAAGACCGACGAGTCTGCGGCAAGCAGCCTGCTCTATACCCTTGCGGTCGGCTCCAACACTCTTGGCGCGGCAATGCACTTTGGGTACAAGATGCCTCTCAGCGACAAGCTCTTTATTCTTCAGTCCGAGGTTATCAGAGAATATGCCGCAAAGGGTAGCGGAGTGTTTATCGGCAGATGCGCCGACCACGTGCTTCGTGATGAGGCAAATATTCTTCGAGTGTTCGTTTACGGAGACCTGGATCACAGACAGACCAGAGTGGCAGAAAGGCATCCCGAGCTTAAGGCCTCGCAGATCATAGATACCATAAACAAGACAGACAAGCGACGCTCTACCTACTACAATTTCTATACAGGAAACAAGTGGGGCAAATTTGATAACTACGATCTGGCGATCAACTCCTCTGCTCTGGGGATTGAGGGCACGGCAGAGCTTATCTGCGATTTTGCAAAAAAGATGATGTAAAAGAAAGGGGCTGTCTCAAATGCAAATTTGAGGCAGCCTCTTTTTGGGGATAGTCA